>NZ_PJQQ01000020.1:0-111559 GCF_002858665.1 Pseudomonas sp. FFUP_PS_473 | reverse complement strand
GCTGACGACTCATGGCACCTCCTATTTGGGCCTCATTATGAGGCTTGGAGGTGTCTACGAAACCAGGGGCGATTCACCAAGGTCGCCAGACTAGGAGCTAAAGGATCGCTGCGACTACTCCTCATCCCTTACCGAAAAGTCACGCGTCGGTCGTAAACGGCCCTTTCCAGGCCAATCAACTTTTGTGATTGGTGAGTAGGGATTTCTCGGCTTTTCTGTGAAAAGCACCCCTTCATTTCACAAAAAAAATGGCGAAGATTCCAATTTCACGGGGTCTGGCCTATCACCTATTTTGTGAACCTACATAGCTGTAGGCTCACAAATAAGTGACCGGCCAGAACCAGCCCTTCAAGGTTGGTAGGCCAAGAGAACGGCCCGCGTAAGCGGGCTTTTCTTTTTACGCCTGAAGTCTGTGGCGAGGAAAATTCCCCCTCCCCGTGCTCCGTTTTAGCGAAGCTCACATTTCTGTTGCGGGAAGCCTAACCGCTAACTCACGCCTACCTGAGGTTGAGGTCCGGCTGCGCGAATGGCGGGTGCGCAAGCCGGGCTCCTCGCTTGGGTGCTGCACAGCGCCGTTCAGGCCTGCTCCAGCTCCCGCCAGCCTCCGGTTACGCGCTGCTCCAGTCGCGCCGGACTGCTATCCAGGCGCAGCAGGTTCAGCCAGCCGTGATCGACTAGGTTGCGCACCACCTCATGCTTGTCGATCACGCTGTCGATCATGCTCCGCGGCGCCTCGATCACGACGCTCAGGCGCAGCGGCCGGTGCACCCAGTGCTCACCGTCATGCAGCGACTGGCGTGACAGGCCGATGCGCAAATCGCCGCCGTTGCCCTCGAACACGCCGATATGCCCGCCCACCACGTTATGCAGCACCTTGTTGCCGCTGCCGAAGCGCAGGTTGTCGGTGGTCGAGGTGAAGTACTGCAGGTTGATCCAGTGCGCCACCACCATCGGCGCGGTCATGATCAGTTCCAGCACTTGGCCCTCGCCATCCTGGCGCCAGTAGTAGTCGTGCAAGAAGGCGCGCCCTTGCAGATCCACGCCACGGGTGCGCGCGCGCGGTGCGGCTATGAATGCCGCGTTGCCCGCCAGCCCCCATTCCGGGCGGGTTTGCGCCCAGTCGCGGGCGCGGCGGCGAAGCGTAGCAAGCAGCTTCTGCGGACGATCCGCCAGGGCCGCCAGCCCCAGTTGCGAGGCCCGTTCGCTGCGCACCCGGAAACTTGCTTCGTCCAGCGCCTGGCGCACCCGCTGCCAGGCAGGCTGCAGCGCGGGCGATAGGCTCTCGGTGGCGAACACCTGCACTTCGTCGGTGCTGGTGTTGTGCAGTCCGGCGAGCACATGGCAGTGATAAGGCAAGTCCAATCCCTGCTCGCGCAGCGCCATGCGCACCTCTCCATCGTTCAACAGGTCGGCGAGTAGACGGGCGTTGACCTCGCCGCTCTGGCCGCAACAAGCGCCGCAGTCGAGCCCCGCCGCCTGAGGGTTGTTGGCGCTCTGGCTGCCGTGCCCGAGTAGTACCAGTATCGGCGGAACCGTTGCGCCAAGACCCATGGCGCGAAGGATACGAGCGGCCAGCTCTGCTTTCTGGGTCGGTGTCAGTGCCGGCAGTACCGGCCTGAGTTGTTGCCACTCCGCTCCACGCAAGGCAGCCCGGTGCGCCTCGCCACGGTCCCGGAGCAGCCCCCAAGTGCGGCCAAGCAGCGCGCCGGCATAGCCCAATCCGACGCTTTCCACCAGGGTGAAGGTCGAAGCTGGCAGGCGTTCAAACAGGCGCCAGCGCCCACTTCGTGCAAGGCGAGCCTTACGCAGCTGCGCCAGCAGATCGTCCTGTCGCTCATCACCGGTGCTATCGCCGACCTGCAGTTGTGGTGCGAGCAGGCCGGGCAGTTGCGGTCGCGTGGCAGCGGTCCCCAGTGGGGTGTAGGCGATGGGCAGGCCAAAGAATCCGGCGAAACCTCCGGTTTCCAGCTCTGGGCAGACTGCTTCCAGCGCACGGCGCAGCGGCTCGGAACGCACGTCGATGCAGAAGAACAGCTTGGCCAGCGGTGCCTGTACCGGTGCAGGCGCCAGGGGACGGCACAGGCGGCGCTGCAATTGTTCCTGCCAGGCCAACTCATCGGCCCGCTGCCACAGTTGCAATGCCTGCCAAGCTGTTCCGGGCGACTGTAGACGCCCCTCCTGCCAGGCCGCTCGCCAGCTGTGCCAGCGGCTTTGCGGCTCTCGCTGACGGTCGTCCACCAACCATTCCCAGGCTGCACGAATGGCCAGCAGATCCAGCAGCGTGTCGTCGTCATTGCCCTGCAGTCGCGCCTGCCAGCCCCGATAGGCGCACCAGGAGGCCCAACCGATGCTGCGTAACAGCAGGCAGTCGAACCATTCCTCCCATTCATCGGCAAGCAGGCCCAGGTGCTGCACGGCCGCCTCCAGCGCTACCTGCGGCGCATCCGGTAGCTCTGCGATGCGCTCGCTGAGACGTGGGCAGGCGCTGAGTACACTCAGGCCCCGGTCCTCCAGGAGGGTCGCACGCCAAGCCCGGTAGAGCCCGCCCGCCTCGCCCGGCCGCCAGTCGGCTTGCTCCCGATCGAACCAAGCGGCACAGCACTGACCGATCTGCTGTGTGATCAGCACCGGCCAGCCCGGCAGCGGCAGGCCAGGTTCGGCCATGTCCTCCAGCAGTGGCAGGCTCCGGGCAGTCGCTGGCGGGCCGTCCAGGGCCTGCACTAGCTGCGTCGGGGTGAAGTCCTGCACGGTCTCGGCGAGGGCCTGGCGCAGGTGGCGATCGGCGATACGCCCGTCTCGCCAGGCCTGCCGATAGTCGTCAGGTCCCAGCGTCAGGCGGCTGCCAGCACGCCTCCAGAGCTGTTCGGCGACTTCGTGCCAGGGCTGCCCGCGGCGTTCCCAGAGCGGGCTGACCGCGATCATGCGGTCCAGCGGCCAGGTCGGCGCAATGCGCGCGCATGCTTGCCGGGCTACCGCAATCAGGGCATCTCGCTGAAAGGTGGCAAGGGGTTCGAGTGCGGTCATGGGCAGTCTCCGGCGAAGGATGGGGTGGGCTGGGGCTTGCGTACCGGCCACAGGCGGAAGGTCAGGCGAGTGAAGTGCTCATCCAGGTAGAAACCGGCAAAAGCCAGGGGATACAGCCGTCGGGCCAGTGCACCCTGCGGGCGGGCAAGGATCCAGGCCTGCAGCATGTAGAGTGCAGCGAAAAGCAGCAGCGCCAGCAGGGTCAGGTACGGTGGATGAACCGCATGCGCCGGGCTCGTACCGAGGATCCAGGCCGCGGCTTGGTGCCAGAGCAGGTATGCCCCCAGTAGCAGGCTGAAAATGGCTAGCCCGTAAAGCTTGGCGCCCTGGCGTAGTAGGGCCCATGGCGCCAGACCGATGGCGAGGATCACCAGGGCCACCTGGGGCAATGAGTGACCAGGAAGCAACCACTGCCAGGCCCCCTGTACCAGCAGCAATCCTAGAGCCGCCAGTAGCAGGGCCAGCAAGAGCCCGCCCAGGCTGATCGGGTGGGATGGCGGCTGTAGTGCATGGTACCGCGCCTGTGTAACCGTCTCGCCCGCAGCCAGGAAAGCGTGCGCCTTGTAGAGCGAGTGTGCCAGCAGGTGCACCAGGGCGAGCTCATAGAGCCCCAGACCGCACTCCAGCAGCATGAAACCCATCTGCGCGCAGGTGGACCAGGCCAGGCGGACCTTGATGCTGATGCGTGTCATCATCACGAGGACGGCGAGCACTGCCGTGAAGCCGCCGATTGCTACCAGCAAGGTCTGAGCGGGTACTGCGGCGGAAATCAGCGGCGCAAAGCGCAGCAACAGGAAGCCGCCAAGGTTGACCAGCCCTGCATGCAGCAGCGCCGAGACTGGGGTGGGCGCTTCCATCACTTGGATCAGCCATCCATGCACCGGCAGTTGCGCGGACTTGAGAATCACTGCCAAGGCCAGCAGCACGGCTGCTAGTTGCAGGTCCCAGCCAAGGGCACCGGAAGCCTGCAGCCGCATCGTGACGTGTTCGAGAATCGCCTCCATGCTGCTGCCGTCAGCAGCGTGCACCAACAGCAGGGTGGCCAGAAGCATGCAGGCATCGGCTAGGCGGCTGGCCAGGAACTTCTTGTGCGCCACCACCAGAGCCATTGGGCGGTCGCGGTAGAACGTGAGCAACTGGTGCAGGCACAGGCTAGAGATGATCCAGGCGCCAACCAGTAGCAACAGATCATCGGCGGTCACCACCGTGGCTACCGAACTCAGAGTGCCCAGCAGTGCCAGGACATAGCGCCGCTGGCCCGGTTCTCCCTCTAGGTAGCGCCGGGAGTATTCGATGATGACCAGCGCTAGCAGACTCACCAGCCCGGCCATCGCCAGCCCCAGGCGGTCGTTGTCGCGTCCATCTATGGCGGCTTGCAGCCAAGCGCCCAGCACCAGGATCAGCCCCACGTGACCTGCTATGCGGGCGGGCAACCAGAAGCGCGTCGGGGTACGGCTGCACGTCGTCGGTAACAGCGCCAGGGCATAGACCCAAGGCAAAAGCGAAGCGAGGTGGTAAAGAATGGTTGGCATGGGAGCTTCTCCATGGCGAGTCGATGGCGATAGTCTCCGGTAGCACTTGATCTATGAAAAATAGATAGATCAGAATCTATCGTTCCCTTTTTAAGAACAAACCATGCGCCGATTGAACTTCCACCACCTGCACTACTTCTGGGCCGTGGCCAAGGAAGGCAACCTCACCCGCGCCGCGCAGTTCCTGCACGTTTCGCAGTCGTCCCTGTCGACCCAGATCCGTGCTCTGGAGGACCAGCTCGGACACCCGCTGTTCATCCGTTCTGGTCGAAGCTTGCTGCTGACCGAGGCGGGCCGGATGGCGCTGGACTACGCGGATACGATCTTCGCCCTCGGCAGTGAGCTGCAAACGACTCTTCTGAGTAGCCAGCAGGCCAGCCAGGCGCTGCACATTGGCGCTGTGGCAACCCTGTCGCGAAATTTCCAGGAGAATCTTCTGCGCCCATTCCTGGGCCGAAAAGATCTGCGCATAACCCTCGAGTCCGGGAGCCTGGACGAGTTGCTGGAGCGCTTGGCGTTACACAAGCTGGATGTCGTGCTGACCAACAAGGCCGTCAGCGCCGACGCCCAGCGCACCTGGCAATGCCGCCTCCTGGATCGTCAGGCTGTGTGCTTGGTCGGGCCACCACGCAGTGCAGGACAACCCTTCGACCTGAGCCGCGACCTGAACCGTGCGCGTCTAATCGTTCCGGGCCGCAGTAGCGATATCCGCAGCCAGTTTGAGGTCTACTGCAATAGCCACGCCTTTACTCCGATCATTTGCGCAGAAGTCGACGACATGGCCATGCTGCGCCTCCTGGCTCGCGACTCGGGGGATCTCGCCTTGCTTCCGGCGGTCGTGGTGCAGGATGAACTGAAGAGCGGCTCGCTCCAGCTCTACGCGGAGGTTCCCGAGATTGCCGAGCAGTTTTTTGCCGTTACGCTGCAACGACATTTCAACCTGAGCATCCTTGACGAACTGCTGCGTAGAGACTGAAGAAATTTGAGTGACGTTAGCTGCGGACGACTCGGAGGTGGAAGAGGATGCAGGGCAAGTTTTGCACGGAGCGTAGAAGCCGGCTGGGTGTCCGATTTGATCAGACCACTACACCGGCTCGTCTTCTTCAGCGTTTCCTCAGTCCTTCAGTGGCTTTTTCAGGTAGTAACGCTGGTGTCCAGGTGGGCAGTCTTCCAACACGCCCATCACCTGGTAGCCCTGCTTCTGATAGAAGTCGGGTGCTTGGAAGCTGTAGGTATAAAGAAAAACGCCCTGGCAGCCCCGGCGTCGTGCTTCTTCTTCTGCCCGCTTCAACAAGTTGCGGCCCAGGCCGTGGCTGCGCAGGGTGTCGTTCAACCAAAAATAGTCAATGTAGAGCCAGCCCATTCCACTGTGGCCGAATAGGCCGCCAACGACCTGGCCGCTGCTATCGCGGGCATAGAGCTGGAAATCCGCATAGGTATAGGGGCCAATCTGCCCCACATTGAAGTGTTCCAGGCCTTGGCGCACTACCGCCATGGCCTCGGCGTCAGCACCCAAGCTGAAGCTGTAAGTGTTATCCGTCATACACTCTCCTGTGTGGCGTTTTTGGGAAGAACAAATACTCTCATGGCTGCAAACGCTTGTGGTGATGAAACTCCCCTCCTCAACGTCTGCCGGTTGCCCGTGAGTACAAAGCAGATGATCTGCTAATCTCGTGAATAGTGACGTAAAAGGCCAATTCTCTGAATTGGCCTTTTTTGTGTGCGTTCGGAAATCAAATTCCCTCAGCACGCCTGCCAGGGAGGGTTTGCATTTTTGAGGTCAGGTGCTGCGAAAATGCAGCAGCGGGGGGCGTTTTCTCGCTGAGAGCCTTGGTCTTTCTGCTGCTTGAGGTTGGCATGCATTGTGCGCATCTAGCCCCGAGCCCATTTCCACTGTTCGGACGCACACATGTCGCTTATTCAAACCCTCGCTGATCGGGGTGCCCTACTTAGCTGCACGGTCTGTAAAAGTGGACGCATGACCAACGTCTCTTCGTCGTTGAGTGACCAACTCGGTTACTCACCGGTAGAGATGCAGAACTGCAGCATCGAAAGCATCTTCACTGCTGAATCCACGCACCTTCTGCGTAAACTGTTTTCCTGCCCGCCGGCAGATGAAAAGCTGAGCAGCCTGGCGCTTACGTTCATCCGTCACAGCACAAGCCTGTTTCCCGTGCTAGCCAGCGGCTTCCTCGAATGGCGTGACGCCGACGCTCCCAGTATTCACCTCGTGTTTATACCGCTGGGCTCGTTGAGTCACCGCTTGAGTGAACTGCAAAACGCCAACGAAGTCATGACCCAGATGCTCTACAGCGCCAAGGTGGCGTACTGGTGCATCGAGTTCGCTGAAGCGGTGGACATTACCCAGACACCCGATGAAGTCGTCCGTCAGGTGTTCGAAAACCGCTCTTACTGGCGCATGTGTAACCGTGCCATGGCGGATGTTTACGAGATGCCGGCGGACGTCGACTTTAATCAGCAGCCGGTGCGGCTTTACTGGCCGCGCAGCCCGGCCAACGAAGAGTTCGTAAGGCGCCTGGTGGAAACCGATTTTTGTGTCGACGGCGCGCTTTCGGTGGACCGCCGCCACGATGGTTCCCCTGCCTATGTGGAGAACGATGTCCGTGCCGCCATCCACGACGGTCGCCTGTTGCGTATGTGGGGCAGCATCCGTGACGTCAGCCAGGAGCTGCGTATGCAGCACGATGCTGAGCAGCGTATCGATGCCTTGCGCCGGGTCTTCGATGCGGTACCGGACGCTGTGCTGGTGATCGACGAAGAGTTGCAACCGCGGTGGCGTAACGCCGCCTTTGAGCAGGCCTTCGGTATCACCCAAGGTGCGAGCATCGCCCACGCCCTGCTCGACCGGTCACTGCCTGAACGCACCTGGCACAGTCTGCACTTGATCAATCTCAGTGGTCACCTGCAACTGTTCAATGTCCACTGCTCGCGCATCCTCATGCAAGAAGGCGTGGCCTGGAAGGTGGCAGTGCTGCGCGCTGCGGAGCGCACTATCCAGCACAACGGCGAGCTGCATCCATGATCGAGAAAAGTCTCTTGCCGCCCCTGAAGATGGGCATGCGATCTTCGGTCAATGTCAGCAGCGAAGTGCTTTCCGCGCTGTTGGAAACCCCTGCGCTGCACGCCCTGTTGGACAGCTTCAGTGAGGCAATCATCCTGTGCGATGGTGAGTCCCGTGTGCGCTTTCTCAATCTTGCCGCGGAGCGGGTGAATCGCCTGTCTCGAGAAGACGCAATCGGCTTGCCCAATGCCGAGTTCTTCCAGCGTTCGGCCGTGAGCTTCGATGATTTCCAGCAAGCTGTTGGACGTGGTGGTAACAGCGCTTTGACCCGCTCCCGCGATGGTCGCATGTTCCTCACCAGCACTCAGGCGGTTCCCACCGGCGCTTACGAAAAGCCCTATACGCTATTGGTGCAGCGCGATTTTGAAGGCCGTGAGAGCCCTCGTCGCACGTCGCAGCAGGCGTTCGCCCCTGCGGAAAATAATGGCCTTGGCGATCCACAGGACAACGCCTTGCACCTCTCGCCGCTGCTCTCCAGCATCGCCGACACTGGCGTACGTGCATTTCGCCGCCGCGCTCGCTTGCTTCTGCTGGGGGAGCCTGGTGTTGGCAAGACCGCCATTGCCCGGCATATCCACCGCGCTGCGGGGTGGGGCGACCGGCCCTTCATTCACGTCAACTGCGGCAGCATTCCGGAAAGCCTGTTTGAGTCGGAGATGTTCGGCTACGAGCGCGGCGCCTTCACGGGTGCCCTGCAGAGTGGCAAGCGTGGCTATATCGAAAGCGCCTCAGGGGGCACCCTGTTCCTTGATGAAATTGGCGAAATCCCTCTGCATGTCCAGGCCAAGCTGCTCAAGTTCCTTGAAGACGGCAGCATTCAGTCGGTCGGCTCACCATTGAGCAAGACGGTACAAGTCCAGGTGATCGCCGCCACCAACAAGGACTTGCGGCGGCTGGTCGAGTCCGGCGAGTTCCGTGCCGACCTGTACTACCGCCTTGCTGTGCTGCCGGTAGAGATCCCGCCACTGCGCCAGCACCTGGAAGACCTGCCAGTGCTCATGGACATCCTGCTGATGCGCATCAACCGTGACCGCCAGCCCACGCTGCGGTTGTCCGGCGGTTGCCGTCAACGGCTCCTGAGCTATGACTATCCGGGCAACATCCGCGAGCTGGTGAATATTTTTGAGCGCTTGGCTGTGCTGGCTGATGACGAGGCCAGTGAACAGCATCTGCCACCGGAACTGCTGGGGCTGATCGCACCGATTTCCATCAGGCCAACGACTCCACGCCAGGAAATGGATACAGAGCTGCCAGCCGACGACGAACTGGGCGAAAGCCTGAAGGCGCAGGTTCAGCGCTATGAGCGCCAGCTCATTCTCCAGGCAGTCCAGAGCCAAGGCAGCAAACGCAAGGCAGCCCAGCAACTGGGCATTGATATCGGTACCCTGATTCGCAAGCTGCAACGCGATTGATTTTCCCGGCACAGGGATGTGCCGTCTGCTGCAATTTTCCCCCTCCGCTGCCTCCAATACCGCTGCAAGAATGCCTACGGCACACGCTATTTTTGCCTACGTTCATGCCTGCGAATAATAAAAATCCATAAATTTCAGTGACTTAAAAATTGGCACAGCATGTGCAATATCAGCCTGCAACCCATCCAGCTGATGGGTCATTGCATCGATGCTGAATGCCCTATCGGGCATTGGCGGTCCTGGAGGTAAAACAACAATGCTGATCACAGGTATCAAGAGTCGGCCGGTCTATGACCAACTGCGCCCCCTGCCGGGTGGAATCCGCCACCTCGTCGCAGGCCAGGGTAGCGGTGGCCGCGCCATGCTGCGTCTGCTGGACGAGATGTCCGAGCAAGGCATGCAGACCACTCTGCTCTATTCACAGGAATCCTTCTCCGGCCTGGACTACCTCGCCGAACTGCAGCAGCGGCAGGTCGCCGAGCTGCGTGTGTACCCCAGCAATCATGAGTTGGTGGCGGATCTGGAGCGCATCCTGGGCAATGCCCGCATGGGCACCCGGCTCTACCTTTCGGGCTCGGAGAGCTTCATCGGTACCGCCATGCAGGTGGCCACCCACTACGACATGAACAGTGACGAGGTGCTCCGCGAGCATGCCGGGTCGTTCGTCCGTCGTATCTGGTGCGTGCACTGCGACAGCTACACCGAGAACGTCACCCAGCGCGTGTTCCAGTGCCCTGGCTGCAACGCAATGTTGGTGGTGCGTGACCATTACTCCCGCCGTCTCGCCGCCTTCCAGGCCGTGAAGGCCGACGCCGAAGTCCCCGGCGAATTGCCAGAAGCAGAGGAGCTCGACACATGAGCTTGAGCAACGGAACCCTGAGTGTGCGGGTTGCCCGCATCGAAGCCGTCACACCGGAAATCAAGCGGTTTACCCTGGTGGCCACCGATGGCGCGCACCTGCCGCCCTTCTCGGGCGGCAGCAACGTGGTGGTGTTGATCCCTCACGAAAACGGCACCTACCGCAATGCCTACTCGCTGATGAGTTCGCCGTACGACTCCAGTGCCTACCAGATCGCCGTGCGCCGTGTTGACGAAGGGCGTGGCGGTTCACTGCGGATGCACGAAGCCGTGAACGAAGGTGATGTGCTGGAAATCCTGCGCCCGGTGAACCTGTTCCCGCTGAGCAAGCATGCTCGTCTGCACCTGTTCATCGCCGGTGGTGTCGGCATTACCCCGGTCTGTTCGCAACTGGCCGAACTGCGTCTGCGTGGCACGCCGTTCGAGGTGCATTTGGCCGTACGCGGTGCCGAGCACGCACGCTTGGGCGAAGAGCTGGTGCGCGAGTATGGCGATGCCGTACGCCTGTATCGCAACGATATCGGCCAGCGTCTGGATATCTCGGTTGTCGTCGCCGCTCGCCCGCTGGGCAGCCACCTGTATGTGTGCGGCCCTGAATCCATGATCCAGGATGCCATCGACAGTGCCCATGCCCAAGGCTGGACCGATAGCCACATTCACTACGAGCGCTTTCTAGAACAAGGCAGTGTCGGCGAGGCCTTCAGCGTTACCTTGGCGCGCAGCGGCGCGACCATCGAAGTGTCGCCTGACCAGAGCCTGCTGGAAGCCGCGGAAGCTGCCGGCCACTCGATTCCTTACCTGTGCCGTGGCGGCGCCTGCGGGGAGTGCGAAACCCGCGTGCTCGAACTCGACGGCGAAATCGTCCACACCGACGACTGGCTGTCCGACGAAGACAAGGCCGCCAACACAAAAATCATGCCCTGCGTGTCGCGTGCCAAGTGCTCGCGGCTGGTCATCGACTGCTGAACGGAGAACCACCATGACCATCCAGTTCCGACCCGACGAAACCTACCGCGACGACTACACCTACGCGAACAGCCCCGAGTGCATCGCCCGTGCGCCCTTCCCCTTCCCGGACGACGAGTACATGTACTCAATGAACCTGGAGCCTCACGTGTCGGTGGGCGACGGTGCGCTGAAGGCCGTCTTCGACATCGATGAGCACTACATCAGCGAGTGCCGTGACCGTGCGATCACGCTGGAGAAAGATCCGGGCATGCACTACGTGTCGGCGCCGCACATGATGGAAGCGCAGTGGGACCTGCTCGAGCTGATCATGGAGTCCTACGCCAGCGACTACCCCGAGTACTTCACTTTGGAGAAGGACGGCACTCGCTGGCACTGGACCAACACGCTGCTGAACATCGATGACACCTTCACCTTCGGTGATCCGTCCACCTTGCCCTATGAGCCAATGGAGTACATCACCCGCCAGGCTCAGGGCGATTGGGTACTGCAGGAAGAGCGTGACGGCACCCTCTACTGGGGCGCCGGTATCGCTACCCAGCGCGCCGACTACTCGCTGCGTTTCAACCTCGGCATGGCCTGGCACGAATTTCACGGCCCGGTGCCGCTGCTGAAAGAAACCGGCATGCTCGACCGTGCGCTGAAGTTCCTTCTGCGTCTGCGCTGCGGCCATCCGGTACGCCGCCTGAACTGGTCGCTGACGGTCAATCCGCGGCTCGATGTCTCTGCCGAAAGCCTGCCGGACTGGGCGCCCGACCGCACTACGGTCACCGCCGAGAACGCCGGCAAGCTGGTTTATCTGCGCATTGAACTGCAACCCCTGCACCGCCTGCCGCGCAGCAACGCCATCGTCTTCCCGATTCGCACTTACCTGCTGAACCTGGAAGACATCGCCACCAACCCAGCCTGGGCCAAACGCATGCACCGCGTGCTCAAGACCCTGAATCAGGAACTGGTGGACTACAAGGGCTTCACCCGGTACCGCGATGCCGCCGTTGAATGGCTCTCGCAGTTTGACGACGGCCGAGATGAGGAGGTGGCCAAGGCTGGATAAGTGCGCATCTCGCTTCACCCATAACAATAAAGGCTCTTCGATGAGCACCGGCGGGCAGCGACCCGCCGCCATGCAAACGACTGCCATTCAAATGAGGAAAACAATATGAGTGGGTCTTCTGCGGCAAGTGCAACCGCTTCTCTCGATCAGGACGCCGAGCAACTGCGTGCGCTCGGCTACAGCTCCAACTTCAACCGTAGTATGAGCCTGTGGGAAAACTTCTCCCTGGGCTTCACCTATCTGTCGCCGGTGGTCGGCGTCTACACCCTGTTCGGCCTCTGCCTCGCGGCAGGTGGTCCGCCGATGTTCTGGTCTTACCTGCTGATTGGCCTCGGCCAGATGCTGGTGTGTCTGGTGTTCGGTGAGGTGGTGTCGCAGTTCCCCATCTCTGGTGGCGTCTACCCTTGGGCGCGACGCCTGGTCGGCAAGCGCTGGGCCTGGATGGTGGGTTGGGTCTATGCCTGGGCGCTGTGCGCCACCATCGCCGGTGTCGCCGTCGGTGCGGGCCCTTACATGGCTGTCATGCTTGGTTTTGACGCCAGCTCAAACGCCAACATTTATATCGCCCTCGGCCTGATTCTGATGTCTACCGCACTCAACCTGGTGGGCACCAAGCTGCTCGCCCGAGTGGCCATGTTCGGCTTCCTCTGTGAACTGGTGGGCGCCATTCTGGTGGGCGGCTACCTGTTGATCTTCGAGCGTCATCAACCGATCAGCGTGCTGTTCAACACCTTTGAGCTCAACGTCAACGGCTCCTACCTGCCAGCCTTCCTCGCTGCCTCCCTGGCGGGCCTGTTCCAGTACTACGGCTTCGAGGCCTGCGGTGACGTGGCGGAAGAAACCCCCAACCCCGGCAAGCGCATCCCCAAGGCCATGCGCATGACCATCTACATTGGTGGTGCTGCGGCCATGTTCGCCTGCCTGGCGCTGATTCTGGCAGTCCCGGACATGCAGAAAGTGATCGCTGGCGAAGATACTGACCCGGTTGCCACCATCCTCGCCAATGCCTTCGGCCCGGTAGGTTCGAAACTGGTGATGGCGGTAGTGATGGTCTCCTTCATCTCTTGTGTACTGAGCCTGCAAGCTGCTGCCAGCCGTTTGCTGTTCTCCTACGCACGTGACGAGATGATCGTTGGCAGCAACCTGCTGAAGCGCTTGTCCGCTAACCATGTACCGTCGTTCGCGCTGGTCGTGAGCGGCGTGATGCCGGCGTGTATTGTCTGCCTTGGCCTGTTCATGGCCGATGCCGTGGCAACCATCGTCGGCTTCGCCGCCATTGGCATCTATGTGGCGTTCCAGTTGATTGTGATCGCTGCACTGATCGCCCGTGGCAAGGGCTGGCGCCCGAGCGGCCAGTTCAGCCTCGGTGGCTGGGGGCTGTTGGTGAACATCGCCGCGCTGATCTACGGTGTTGGCGCCATCATCAATATGGTCTGGCCGCGCAGTCCTGATGCGGCCTGGTACATCAACTACTCGATGATTCTGACCACGGTGGTGGTGATGGGCGCAGGCTTCCTCTACATGCTGCTGGCCAAGCCCTATGACAAAGGTACGGCCCCGGCCGGCGACGCCTGGAAGTTCTCCAAGCCTCTGCCCAAGGCCGCCAACGTTGCTGGCGTGCCAGTGCGTTAAGCCAACGCCTTTATCAAACCTCCCTACTCATGCTGCCCCCCCTTCTCCTTTCAGGGAGAAGGGGCTAAGGCTACCGAAGGACTGAATCATGCAAACCAAACTCCTGATCAACGGCCAACTTGTTGTTGGCGAAGGCCCCAGCATCGCCGTGCTCAACCCGTCCTTGGGGACCGCTCTGGTGGAAATCCCTGAGGCTAGCGCGGCCCAGGTCGATGCTGCCGTGCGCGCCGCCGATGATGCCTTTGCGCTGTGGTCTCAGACTTCGCCGAAGGACCGTTCCACCCTGTTGCTCAAGCTCGCCGATGCCATTGACGCCCATGCCGAGGAACTTGCCCGCCTGGAGTCGCAGAACTGCGGTAAACCCTTCACCGCCGCCTTGAACGACGAGCTGCCGGCCATCGCCGACGTGTTTCGCTTCTTCGCCGGCGCCAGCCGCTGCATGAGCGGTTCGGCAGCAGGCGAGTACCTGCCCGGTCACACCTCCATGATTCGCCGCGACCCGGTGGGCGTGGTTGCCTCCATCGCGCCGTGGAACTACCCGCTGATGATGGCTGCCTGGAAGCTGGGCCCCGCCCTGGCCGCCGGCAACACCGTGGTGCTCAAGCCTTCGGAACAGACGCCGTTGACCGCGCTGAAGCTCGCTGAGTTCATCGCCGACATTTTCCCCGCTGGCGTGGTGAACATGGTGTTCGGCCGTGGGCCGAGTGTTGGCGAGCCGCTGGTCACCCACCCTAGGGTGCGTATGGTCTCGCTGACCGGCTCGGTCGCCACCGGCTCGCGGATCATCAGTAGCACTGCCGATAGTGTGAAACGCATGCACATGGAGCTGGGCGGCAAGGCGCCGGTCATCATCTTCGATGATGCTGATATCGACGCCGCCGTAGAAGGCATCCGCACATTCGGCTTCTACAATGCCGGCCAGGACTGCACCGCCGCCTGCCGCATTTATGCACAGAAAGGTATCTACGAGCAGTTCGTGGCCAAGCTTGGCGAAGCGGTGGGCAGCATCCAGCCGGGCCTGCAGGACGACCCGGCCACCGAACTCGGCCCGCTGATTACCGAGCAACACCTGGAGCGCGTTGAAGGCTTTGTCCAGCGCGCCAGCGCCTTGTCGCACATTCAGGTGGTCACCGGTGGTCATCGTGTCGAAGGCCCTGGCTTCTTCTTTCAACCCACCGTGCTTGCGGGCGCTCGCCAAGACGATGAAATCGTCCGTCGCGAGGTGTTCGGCCCCGTGGTTTCGGTCACGGTGTTTGATGATGAAGAGCAGGTGCTGGGCTGGGCCAACGATTCGGACTACGGCCTGGCTTCGTCGGTTTGGACGTCGGATGTCGGTCGTGCCCATCGCCTGTCTGCGCGCCTGCAATATGGCTGCACCTGGGTGAATACGCATTTCATGCTGACCAGTGAAATGCCTCACGGTGGGGTCAAGCACTCTGGCTACGGTAAGGACATGTCCATGTATGGGCTGGAGGACTACACCGCTGTACGCCATGTGATGTTCAAGCACTGATTGAACTGGTGGTGTCGATAGTGGCCAGCAATGAGGTTGCTGGCCGCTTTCCTTCGTAATTCCGATCTGGAGTGAAGATCATGCAAACAGCATTATCGAGTGCCTGGCATGTTCTCTTGGCCCTCTGGGCTGACCAAGCATTGGTGGCCTGCTGACCATGATGTTGGCCGTGACAAGCAACATGGCGGCGTGCTGCACATTGCCGCCGCTTTCGTCACAGACGTAATGCGACCTCTGCAAAACACCCTGTGTTCAAACTGTTTTGGGGCAGGTTGTAGATACGAGGGCGGTTGCCGCGAAGCGATTGTTCCATTTCTCTAAAGAATGCTTTGCCAACATTGGCATTTATCTAAAAGTTCAGCGGAATAGACTGTACACAGCTTCCAAACAAAGCCGCGAAACGCAGAATACAAAGGGTGTAAGCAAACGACCCTGCCACGTTTCGCAGAGCCTTCAGCCTTACCGATTCCGACTGAAGACGTAGATCGTTTGCATCGTTGGGACACTGTAAAAATGAAACTGTTTACCGCTCTGGTTACCACTGCTTGTGTAATGATCGGCACTCAAATGGCATTCGCTGCCGAAGCACCTGCAGTAGAGCAATACACGTACGGTAGCCACCCTGATATTGCCCACGTGATCCACCAGGATCGTATCCCTGATGTGTGTGGTGTGGTGCAGATGAAAATGACCTACGAAGACCACCAGGGTCAGGTACACACCATGCAGTACGCTGCAATGGGTAACGGTTGCTTTGACAACTAATCGAGTCCCCCGCAAACCCTGAGTTGTTTGCGTGCAAGCAGGATCAAAAAACGCCCCGGTTCAAGGGGCGTTTCTTACTTCGTCAGGAAAACCAACACGTCTTCAGGTGTGCAGCGATGACGGCTATTACTTCTGGTTCATCCATTCGGTATTAAAGTCTCGCGAGTAAAAGAAACCCAGCGCCCGTGGCTTTTTGTCGCCCTGACCCAGGACGATGAACAGTGACGAGGTATAGGGTGGTTTTTCAGGGGCATGCACATTCAAGTGCTTTTCTATTTCCCGAATGCAATCGCTGTGTGTAACCAGAATCAGGTTGTGTCCCGGGCGCTTAGTTTCAAGCGCGGTCTTAAGCATGATGCCTTTGCAGGCGGCGAGCCACTGCTGCGGCTCGACATCATGGTTAAACATGAAGTTCGCGGTTTGCCGGGTTCTTGTCAGGGGGCTGGTAAAGATATCAGCCTGGTCCAGGCCGAGTGTTTGATAATGCTTGCCCAACTTTACGGCGATGTCTTTACCGCGTTTGGTGATGCCATCTGGGGCATCCAGGCACGGCGCACTGGACAGGTCGCAGCGTTCCGCATGGCGAATCACGACAATAGCGTCACCACTGGCCCATGCCGATTTTAGCGGGGCCAGTTGTGCAGCGTTGCTCTGGGCAAGATTGGTCAGCCGGGGGGTTCTGAATAGAAAGTACGAACCGACAATTACGAGCGCGACTGCAAGTACAGTGATAAGCACGTTTCTTGCGCGCTGGTTCGACCCTGTGAAAGACAACGACATAAAGCGGGACCCCATCAAGAGCTAGGCAGATTCAGCCAAGATCTTGCCCGAGGGACCGTGAAGAAACTGTTGTCTCGGCAACTGAAAATCAAGGAATGGTGTTATTGATTTTCTCGCACAGGGTTAAGGGCCGGCATGCCCGGCGCGGCTCACAGCCCCAACTCGCGCAAGCGCCGATACAGTGTTCGCTCACTCATTCCCAACTGTTGGGCCAATTCACTGCGCGAACCTTCAAAGGCTTGGAGTGCTTGTGCCAGTTGGCCAAGGTGATCCTTTTTCCGTCGCTGCGATTGCCCTGCCGTGGCATTGTCAGGTTTCACATCGTCGGGTAAGTGCTCTGCCCTGATGAGGCCATCGTCGGCAAACAAGCGAGCGCGTTCGAGGATGTTTCTCAGCTCGCGAATGTTCCCCGGGTAGGTGTGCAGGCTGAGCCAGTGCATGGCCTGCGGATCTACCCGCGGTGCCTGGGCGCCGGCCATGCGTTGCAACAGGCTGTCGATCAACAGCGGCAGGTCTTCGACCCGCTCGCGCAATGACGGCAGGCGGATCGGAAAGGCACTGATCCGGTAGTAGAGGTCTTCACGGAAGGTGCCGTTGGCAACCATTTCCTTGAGGGGTTTGTGGGTGGCCGAGATCAGGCGGAAGTCCGAGTGAACAGTACGCAGGCTGCCCACCGGGCGGAAGCTGCCTGACTCGATCAGACGCAACAGCTTCACTTGCATTGCCAGTGGTACTTCACCGATCTCATCGAGAAACAGGGTACCGCCATGTGCGGCTTCCGCCAGACCGATCTTGCGTTGCAGAGCGCCGGTAAAGGCGCCCTTTTCATAGCCGAACAGCTCGCTTTCGAACAGTGATTCGGTCAGGCCGGTGCAGTCAACGACCACCAGCGGGCCGTTGGCGCGTGGGCCACTCAGATGCAGCGCACGGGCGAACAGCTCTTTGCCCGTGCCGGACTCACCTTGCAGCAGTACCGGAATCTGTGACGGTGCCGCACGTTGCAGGCTGGCCAGTGCCTGCTTGAACGCTGGCGCCCGGCCAACCAGGCCATGTTGCTGGGGTTGAGCCGAGGCCACGGTGATGCTGGTCAGGCGTTCGACGAACGCGACCACCTCACCCTGCTCATCGAGGATCGGCCGTAGTTCCACATCGACATGTTCCGGACCACGCGGCGTGTGGTGAATATGCAGCATCCGCTCGGGCACACGGCTTTCTCTCGCCTTGCGCATCGGGCAATGCTCGCCGGCCTGATCGCAGGGTACGGCGTAGTGATGGGAGACCTGGTGGCACTTCGCGCCAAGGGTTGATTGGCCTTCTACGCCGAACTGACGTTGGTACGCACTGTTGGCAGCAAGGATGTTGTAGTGAGTATCCAGCACGATGGTGGGCTGAGGGTCATGTTCGAGGTATGACACCAGCGCCTGAACGGCGGGGATTTTCGGGGCAACGGTAATCAACTGAGACATGGCGACACCTGGGCAATCACACCAAGAGCTTACCCGAAGGCGACGAAGACTGCCAAAAACTGCCAGGTACTGCCACATCACTGCCAAATGGCGCGGCAGTCTGTTCGCTGAGGTACAGCCGGGCCCTGTAAACGCGGGGGCTAAGCCTTTCCCGACCGATGGCACATATCTTGATGACAGCCCTGCGACTGCCAGCTATGCCTTACGTTGGCATCAATGGATTTATCGGGAGAAGGTCATGATCATTGGCGGCAACCTGTATGTGGAAGCACTGTTCGACAGCGCGACCTGGACCATCAGTTATCTGGTGATGGATCGCGACAGCGGACACTGTGCACTGATCGACAGTGTGCTGGACTACGATCCCAAGTCTGGCCGTACCGATACGTGCTCGGCGGACAAACTGATTGCGCGGGTGACCGAGTTGGGTGCCAAGGTGCAATGGATTCTGGAAACCCATGTGCATGCTGATCACCTGTCGGCGGCGGCGTACCTGAAAGAGAAGCTCGGTGGGCAGGTCGCCATTGGCAGCCATATCACCCAAGTGCAGAAAGTCTTCGGTGCACTGTTCAATGCCGATAGTCGATTCGCCCGTGACGGCAGTCAGTTTGACGTGCTCTTTGAGGACGGTAGCGAATTCCTGATTGGCGGCTTGCGTGCGCGGGCCATGCATACCCCAGGTCATACCCCGGCCTGCATGACGTACATCGTTGAAGCGGGCGGTGAAATTGCAGCGTTCGTCGGCGATACCTTGTTCATGCCTGACTACGGCACTGCGCGGTGTGATTTCCCCGGTGCAGACGCAGGCACGTTGTACCGCTCGATCAAGCGCATCCTTGCCCTGCCTGACCATACCCGGCTGTTCATGTGCCACGACTACCTGCCAGGCGGTCGCGAGCTGCGTTACATGACCACGGTCGCCGAGCAGCGGGAGAACAACATTCATGTGCATGCAGGTATCAGCGAAGAGGCGTTCGTGGCGATGCGCAAAGCCCGCGACGCGACCCTGGAGATGCCGGTGCTGATCCTGCCCTCGGTGCAGGTCAACATGCGCAGCGGTCAGTTGCCCGAGCCTGAAGACAACGGCGTGCGCTACTTGAAGATCCCGCTCAACGCCATCTGATTCCGGCGCGACAGAATTATTATTTAGGAAACACTGCCATGCTTGCTCAATCATCTTCAACGTCGCCCGCCTGTGCGCACCACAAAGTCCTGATCATCGGTGCCGGCGCAGCAGGCCTTGCCACTGCCTCCAGCCTGATGGCACGCGATTCGTCCCTCGATGTGGCAATCATTGATCCGGCCGAGGTTCATTACTACCAGCCTGGCTGGACGCTGGTCGGAGCTGGCGTGTTCCAGCCCAAGAGCACGGTGCGTAGTATGGCCTCGGCTATTCCCAAGGGCGTGACCTGGATCAAGGGTGCCGCACAGTTCTTCGACCCTCAGGCGCAGACGGTGCAGTTGGAGGATGGTCGGCTGATCAGTTATGCACAACTGGTTGTCTGTCCGGGCCTCAAGCTTGACTGGGATGCGATTGAAGGCCTGAGTGAAACCTTGGGGCGCAATGGTGTGACCTCCAACTACCGTTATGACCTGGCGCCTTACACCTGGCAGCTGGTTCAGCAGTTGGAGAAAGGCAAGGCCCTGTTCACGCAGCCACCGATGCCGATCAAGTGCGCTGGCGCACCGCAGAAGGCCCTGTACCTGTCGTGCGATCATTGGTTGCGCAGCGGCCGCCTGGACAATATCCAGGCACGGTTCTTCAATGCCGGCGCGGTGTTGTTCGGGGTGGCCGACTACGTGCCTGCGCTGATGGAGTACATCGACAAGTATGCGGTCGATCTGAACTACGCCCATCGTCTGGTAGCGGTGGATGGGCCGGCGAAGCAGGCAACCTTTGTGCGTTCCCTGCCTGACGGCAGCAGCGAAACCCTGGTGCAGCCATTCGATATGCTGCATGTGGTGCCCCCGCAAGTGCCGCCGACGTTCATACGTAACAGCCCCTTGTCGGACGCAGCGGGTTGGATCGATGTCGATCCGGCAACCCTGCGCCACCGTCGTTTTGCCAATATCCATGGCCTTGGCGATGCCACCAACACCACGAATGCCAAGACCGCCGCCGCTGCGCGCAAGCAGGCCCCTGTGGTTGCCAATAACGTACTGGTCGCGTTGGGGCGCCTGGCGGATGTCGTGCACTACGACGGATACGGTTCCTGCCCGTTGACCGTGGAGCGCGGCAAGATCGTGTTGGCCGAGTTCACCTATGGCGGCAAGGTTGCCCCAAGCTTCCCTCGTTGGCTGCTTGATGGGCGTAAGCCGACCCGTCTGGCCTGGCTGTTGAAGGAGCGTATCCTGCCGCCGCTGTACTGGCGTTGCATGCTCAAAGGCCGTGAGTGGATGGCCAAGCCGTTACCCGCACCACGTGAGGCCCATCAGTGATCGAGCATGAATTTCTGGGGGCCGGGCTGGGCGCGATCATTGGGGCCATTCTTGCGCTGACCGGTGCTGGCGGTGGCATTCTTGCCGTGCCGCTTCTGGTGTTCGGTTTGGGCTTGTCGATGGCCGAAGCTGCGCCCGTTGGCTTGCTGGCGGTGGGCCTGGCCGCAGGCGTTGGTGCAGTGCTGGGTTTGCGTCAGGGCGTGGTGCGCTACCGTGCAGCGCTGTTCGTTGCCTCGCTTGGGTTGCTCACGGCGCCACTGGGCTTGCTGCTGGCGCATCGGCTGCCCAACGCGCCGTTGGCGTTGGCCTTTGCCGTGGTTCTGATCTATGTCTGCGTGCGGATGTTGCTCAAGGCGCGGCATGAACTGAAAGGGGGGTGTGGATCGCTGCCGCGTGATGTTCAGCCCTGTGTCCTGAACCCTCTGCAGGGGCGCCTGCGGTGGACGTTGCCCTGTGCCCGAGCACTGGCCTTCACGGGCCTGCTCTCCGGGCTGCTGTCGGGTTTGCTGGGGGTGGGCGGTGGCTTTGTAATCATCCCGGCCTTGAGCCGCTACACCAACCTGGAGATGAGGAGCATTGTCGCCACTTCACTGGCGGTGATTGCCCTGGTGTCCGTTGGCAGTGTGGTGAGTGCCAGCCTGGGCGGTGTGATGCATTGGAGCGTTGGCCTGCCCTTTGCCATTGGCGCGGTGGTCGGTTTGGTCATCGTCCGGCAGTTTGCACACAAAGTCGCCGGGCCTCGACTTCAGCAGGTGTTTGCTCTGGTCGGCATTGCCGCCGCCCTGCTGCTCATGGTCAAGACCCTAGGCGCCTGATACGGCGCCCTACTCGGCCAGCAAGGCGCTCTGCTCTTCGGCGCAGAGTGCCAGCAGGTAGTCCCAAACCACTCTCAAGCGTACCGACTTGTGCAGCTCGCGACGGGTGCAGATCCAGTAACTGCGCTGGATGGTTTCGCTGGGCAGCACGCGTACCAGCCCCGGGTCGTGACGGGCCATGTAGTTGGGCAGCACAGCGATACCCAACCCCGCCCGTGCAGCTTGATGTTGAGCGATCACACTGGTGCTGCGGAAAACCACATTCGGGGCTCGACAGAAGCTGTTGAGAAACAGCAGCTCCTGGCTGAACAGCAGGTCGTCTACATAACCAATCCAGTTATGCCGAGCCAGGTCTTCGCGGCAGTTCAAAAGCGGCGCCTGTGCCAGGTAATCAGGGCTGGCATACAGAGCCAGGCGGTAATCAGTGAGCTTGCGGGTGATCAGCAGGTCGGCATTGGGGCGTTCCAGGTGAATGCTGATTTCGGCTTCGCGGTTGAGGATGCTGACGAAGCGTGGCACGGCCACCAACTCCACCTCCAGCCCCGGATAGCGCTCGAACAGGCCCGCCATGCGTGGGGTGAAGAACATGATGCCGATGCCTTCGGTGACGCCCAGGCGAATCTTGCCCAGCGGCGTCATGGCCTGGGTAATTTCTTCCTGGGCCAGCAGGGCAACGTTTTCCATGGCTTCGGCGTGCTTGAGCAGGGCCTGGCCGGACGGGGTCAGTTCGTAGCCTTGGGCATGTTGCACGAACAAGGGGGTGCCCAGGCTTTGTTCGATGCTTTCAATATGCCGGGCCACAGTGCTGTGGGTAGTGTTGAGGCGCTTGGCGGCGGTCAGTAGCCGGCCACTGCGCTGCAACTCGAGAAAAAACCGCAGATCATTCCAGTCGAACATGCTTTTCCTTGTGAATCAGGTATTCACGTGCGTTGTTCTAAAACGCACAGCACTTGAGCGAAATCTAACGTTTTCATCGCGAAATTAATCAATAACATGGTCCGGGACAAGAATAATAAATAGGCGCGAGGTCCCTCATGGCATCAGCCGATCATTCCTACGACTATGTCATCGTCGGCGCTGGCCCTGCCGGCTGTCTCCTGGCCAATCGGCTTTCTGCCGATCCGGGTTGCCGGGTGCTGCTGCTGGAAGCAGGGGGACGCGATAACTATCCGTGGATTCATATCCCTGTCGGTTACCTCTATTGCATTGGTAACCCGCGCACCGACTGGTGCTTCAAGACCCAGGCTCAACCCGGCTTGCAAGGCCGCAGCCTGGGCTATCCACGGGGCAAGGTGCTGGGCGGCTGTTCCTCGATCAACGGCATGATCTACATGCGTGGCCAGGCTCAGGACTATGACCGCTGGGCAGAGGCAGGCAACCCCGGCTGGGCCTGGAAGGATGTCCTGCCACTGTTCAAAACCAGTGAAAAGCATTTTGCCGGTGCCAGCGACGTGCATGGTGCCGACGGTGAGTGGCGGGTCGAACAACAGCGCTATTCTTGGGCGATTCTCGACGCGTTTCGCGAAGCGGCGGCCCAGAGCGGCATTGCCAGCGTGAGTGATTTCAACGGCGGTGATAACCAGGGTTGTGGATATTTTCAGGTCAACCAGCGCTCCGGTGTGCGTTGGAATGCATCAAAAGCCTTTCTGCGGCCGGTTCAGGCGCGGGCCAACCTGACCGTACTGACCGATGTTCTGGTCGACAACCTGGTACTGGAAGACGGGCGTGCCACGGCAGTCAATGCTCGTTGGCAGGGCCACTGGCAACGCTTTACGGCGCGCCGAGAGATCGTTCTGTGTGCTGGCGCGGTCGGCTCTCCAGGCATTCTTCAACGTTCCGGCATCGGTCCACGACTTCTTCTTGAGCGCTTGGGCATCGCTGTACGGCACGAACTTCCAGGGGTTGGCGGCAACCTGCAGGATCACCTGCAGTTACGCCTGATCTACCAGGTCAGCAATGTCCGAACCCTGAATCAGGTCGCCAACAGCCTGTGGGGCAAGGTCGGCATGGGCTTGCGCTACCTGTACGACCGTAGCGGGCCATTGGCGATGGCGCCGAGCCAATTGGGGGCCTTCGTGCGCTCCGGGCCGGAGCAGGCCAGCGCCAACCTGCAATATCACGTGCAGCCGTTGTCACTGGAGCGTTTTGGGGAGCCGCTGCATCGCTTCCCGGCCTTCACTGCATCGGTCTGTAACCTGCGCCCGGCCAGCCGTGGCCGGGTCGACATCGGTTCGGCAGATCCAGCAGCCGCACCAACCATCGATCCCAATTACCTCAGTGACCCGCAGGACCTAAAGGTTGCCGCCCAGGCCATCCGCCTCACCCGGCAGATCGTGCAGGCACCTGCCCTGGCGCCTTTCCAGCCGCGGGAATACCTGCCGGGTTCGGCGCTGCAGACCGAGGAACAGCTGTACGAAGCGGCCGGCAAGATCGGTACCACCATCTTTCATCCGGTCGGTACGTGCCGTATGGGCAGCGGGCCGCTGGATGTAGTGGATGCTCAATTGCGTGTACACGGCGTATCCGGCCTGCGTATCGCCGATGCGTCGATCATGCCGCAGATTGTTTCGGGCAATACCTGCTCGCCGACCCTGATGATCGCCGAGAAGGCGGCACAGCTGATACTCAACAATGCGGTAAGCCCAAGGGGGACCGTTACAGCGGCAGTCGTTACACCCTGATCTGACAGGGTGATGTGGTAAACGGAGCGCCGGATGCAGTCGCCCGGCACCGACAGTGGAACAACAACAATAATCACTGTGGCCTCAAGGCCGAGGACAACAACGATGTCGGACTACATCCAAGAGCGTGGCGCGGCAACGGTGGTGAATAGCCGCCGGGAAGAACGCAAGATCATCTTTGCGTCATCCCTCGGGACGGTTTTCGAGTGGTATGACTTTTTCCTCTATGGCGCCCTGGCGGCCGTCATCAGCAAGCAGTTCTTTGCCGGGGTCAACGACACCACAGCCTTTATCTTCGCCTTGATGGCCTTTGCTGCCGGTTTCCTGGTACGCCCATTCGGGGCGCTGGTGTTCGGCCGCCTGGGTGACATGATCGGGCGCAAGTACACCTTCCTGGTGACCATTGTGCTGATGGGCCTGTCGACCTTTGCCGTGGGCTTGTTGCCGACCTATGCGAGCATTGGCATTGCCGCACCGATCATTCTGGTGGTGTTGCGCATGCTTCAGGGGTTGGCGCTTGGTGGTGAGTATGGCGGCGCCGCGACCTATGTTGCCGAGCATGCCCCGCCCGGCAAGCGTGGCTTCCATACCGGTTTCATCCAGTCCACAGCCACCCTGGGGTTACTGTTGTCCCTGCTGGTGGTGTTGGCCAGCCGTTACGTCAGTGGTGATCAGTTCGAAGTCTGGGGCTGGCGCCTGCCGTTCCTGCTGTCGATTGTGCTGCTGGCGATCTCCACCTGGATTCGCATGAGCATGCAAGAATCGCCGGCCTTCGTGAAAATGAAGGCTCAGGGCAAAACCAGCCGTGCGCCGATTCGCGAGTCCTTCGGTTCCTGGGAAAACCTCAAGGTGGTCTTCACCGCGCTGTTCAGTATCAATGCCGGGCAGGCCGTGACGTTCTACACCGCGCAGTTCTATGTGCTGTTTTTCCTGACCCAGATGCTCAAGATGGACCCTGGCCAGGCCAACACCTTGTTGATCATCAGCGTGGTCATCGGTGCGCCGTTCTTCGTCTTCTTCGGCTGGCTGTCGGACCGGGTCGGGCGCAAGCCGATCCTGATGACAGGCCTGCTGCTGGCCACCCTGCTCTACTTTCCGTTGTTCAAAGCCCTGAGCCATTACGCCAACCCGCAGATCGACGCAGCCAGCCGCCAGGCGCCGATTGTGGTCATTGCCGATCCACAAGGCTGTACCTTCCAGTTCGATCCGGTGGGCAAGGCGCGTTTCGACAGCCCATGCGACAAGGTCAAGACGTTCCTGGTCAAGCAGGGCCTGCCATACAGTTCCGAGACGGCAGCCGCTGGCAGCCCTGTGGTCGTGTCCATTGGCGATCAGCAAATCAGTGGTTTCGATGAAGCGGCGATGCGTGCAGCCATCGACAAGGCAGGTTACCCGGCCAAGGCAGATGCGGCTTCGGTGAACCAGCCGATGGTGGTTTTGCTGATCGTGGTGATGATCCTGATTGCGACCATGACCTATGGCCCGCTGGCGGCGGTGATGGTCGAGCTGTTCCCGACCCGCATTCGCTACACCTCGATGTCGCTGCCTTACCACATTGGCAACGGTTGGTTTGGTGGCTTCCTGCCGACGGTGTCATTCGCCTTGGTGGTGTACACCGGCGATATCTTCTACGGCCTCTGGTACCCGGTGTTGATTACCGGCATTAGCCTGGTGGTGGGGCTGTTCTGCTTGAAAGAAACCCGCGACGTGGACATCGACAAGGTCTGATCTGATGGCATAAAAAAAACCGGCGTAAACGCCGGTTTTTTTATGCCGTGAAAAAACTTATGCACGATTTTCAGAAAACAGTCATACAGAGAAATAAGTATTTAAATTAAGCACTTAGCTCATCGTAGTGGTGATTTATCAAAATACTGTACACAAGTTATCCACAGATCGTCAGTGTGTGCTCTGGGCTTCATTTTGCGCCACGGGCGGCAGGGAGCCCATGTCGCGTTGGGTCTGCTCGTTCCAGGCAGCTGCGCGGTCATTGAGCTCGGCGATAGCCCGTGGCCCGGTGCCTTCGGCCCACATTGGCGCACCGATGACGACCTCGATGGTGCCGGGCAATTTACCCCAGCCTTCCTTGGGCCAGTACTTGCCAGCGTTGTGGGCGATCGGCAGCACCGGCAGCCCGGCATTTACCGCCAAGGCGGTACCGCCACGGGAGAACTTGCCGATGGTGCCAAATGGCACACGGGTGCCTTCCGGGAAAATCAGGACCCAGATGTTTTGCTTGAGTAGCTTGTCACCTTCGCTGGCGACCTGTTTCAACGCGGCCTTGGGGTTGTCGCGATCAATGGCAATGGGCTTGAGCATGGCCATCGCCCAGCCAAAGAACGGTACATAAAGCAGTTCGCGCTTGAGCACCTGGCTCAAGGGCTGGAAATAGGCGGAGAGGAAAAAGGTCTCCCAGGTGCTCTGGTGATTGGAAAGAATCACACAGGGCTGTTCAGGAATGTTCTCAGCCCCGGTTACCTTGAACCGTATACCGAGAAAAACCCGAACCAGAAGCAGTGCGAAGCGGCACCAATACACGTTGATGAAACGGTATCGGGCGCGGAACGACAGGAACGGCGCAATAAAAAAGCTCAGGGTGCACCAGAGCAAGGAGCTGGTACCCAACAGCAGGTAAAAAAGAAAGATTCTGATCGCCTGCAGGATCGACATAGCGGCATGTACCGTTGCGGGCTCGCCCGCCTGTTGGAGTGCACCGGGGGAACGCTCGTCGCAGAACCACTACTGCGGTCCTGGAGGCGACGAATATTCGGCGGCGCTCTACGTGTGGATAAGTGCTCTGGCGACGGCCGCCAGATCCTCGAAAACCAAGGTGCCTGCTGGTAGCCCTTTGCTCAGGGTCCGTTCACCCTTCCCGGTTTTTACCAGAACGGGTTGTGCATCGACGGCCAGCGCAGCCTCCAAGTCACCCTTGCTGTCACCGACAAACCAAAGTCCGGCCAATTCCACGGCATAGTGCGCAGCAATGGTCTTGAGCATACCCGGCTTCGGCTTGCGACAATCGCAACCGTCATCCGGGCCGTGCGGACAATGGACTATCAGGCCGACCTCGCCACCCTGCTCGGCCACCAGGCCGCGCAAGCGTTCATGCATGGCGTCGAGAGTGGCCGTGGGGTAGTAGCCGCGTGCGATGCCGGACTGGTTGGTGGCGACTGCCACCGTCCAGCCGGCTTTGCTCAACTGCGCGATCGCTTCGATCGAGCCGGGGATCGGTATCCACTCCTCCACCGACTTGATGTACGCGTCGGAGTCCTCGTTGATCACCCCGTCCCGATCGATAATCAGCAGTTTCAAGGCTTACCCCAGCAGCGAGATGTCAGCTACGCCCAGGAACAGACCGCGCAGGCGGCTGAGCAAGGCATAACGGTTGGCCCGCACTTTGGCGTCTTCGGCGTTGACCATCACTGCCTCGAAGAAGGCATCGACCGGTTCACGCAGGGCTGCCAGACGTGCCAGCGACTCGCTGTACTGACGCGCTGCGGCCATTGGCTGCACCGCTTGATCGGCTTGCTGAATCGCCGAGTACAGGGAGAACTCGTTGGCGTTGTCGAAGTACTTCGGCTCGACGTGGTGGGCAACCGTGCCTTCGGCTTTGCTCAGCAGGTTGGAAACCCGCTTGTTCACGGCGGCCAGGGCTTCGGCTTCCGGCAGCTTGCGGAAGGCCTGAACGGCTTGCACGCGCTGGTCGAAGTCCAGTGCGGAACCGGGCTTCAATGCACGAACCGACAGGTAGGTGGCGACGTCGATGCCTTCGTCTTCGTAACGTGCACGCAGGCGGTCGAAGATGAACTCCAGCACCTGATCGGCCAGGCCAGCGGCTTTGACCGTGTGGCCGAACTGGGCCACGGCGAAGGCCACGGCATCGTTCAGGTCCAGGTCCAGCTGCTTCTCGATCAGGATACGCAGCACACCCAGCGCGGCACGGCGCAGGGCATAGGGGTCCTTGCTGCCGGTTGGCAGCATGCCGATGCCAAAGATACCGACCAAAGTGTCGAGCTTGTCGGCGATGGCCACGGCTGCGCCGGTCAGGGTCGACGGCAACTCGGCACCTGCGCCGCGCGGCATGTACTGTTCGTTCAGGGCCAGGGCGACATCTTCCGGCTCACCGTCGTTCAGTGCGTAGTAGTAACCGGCCACGCCTTGCATCTCGGGGAACTCGCCGACCATCTCGGTGGCCAGGTCGCACTTGGACAGCAAACCAGCACGGGCGGCACGCTTGGCATCGCCACCGATATGCGGGGCAATGAAGGCGGCCAGCTTGGCTACGCGCTCGGCTTTGTCGAAGACACTGCCCAGTTGGGCCTGGAAGACGACGTTCTGCAGGCGCAGGTTGAAGCTTTCCAGGGACTGCTTCTTGTCTTGCTTGAAGAAGAACTCGGCGTCGGTCAGGCGTGGGCGCACGACTTTCTCGTTACCCTGGATGATCTGCTTCGGATCACGGCTCTCGACGTTGGCCACGGTGATGAAGCGCGGCAGCAGCTTGCCGTCGATGTCCAGCAGGCAGAAGTACTTCTGGTTGTCCTGCATGGTGGTGATCAGGGCTTCCTGTGGCACTTCGAGGAAGCGTTCCTCGAACGAGCAGACCAGCGGCACTGGCCATTCAACCAGCGCGGTCACTTCGTCGAGCAGTGCCGGTGGCACGATCGCGGTGCCTTCCTGCTGCATCGCCAGCTCGGCGGTACGTTTGCTGATCAGCTCACGGCGCTCGGCGAAGTCGGCCAGTACGTAGGCCTTGCGCAGGTCTTCCTGGTAGCTGGCCGGCGAGCTGATGCGTACGTTTTCCGGGTGGTGGAAACGGTGGCCACGGGATTCACGACCGGCTTTCTGGGCAAGTATGGTGCAATCGACCACTTCATCGCCCAGCAGCATGACCAGCCACTGGGTTGGACGGACGAACTCTTCCTTGCGCGCGCCCCAACGCATGCGCTTGGGAATCGGCAGGTCGTTCAGCGAGTCTTCAACGATGGTCGGCAGCAGGCTGGAGGTGGCCTTGCCCGGAATGTGCTGGGAGAAGCGCAGCTTGGCGCCGCTCTGGTCGATTTGCGCCAGCTCTACGCCGCACTTCTTGGCGAAGCCCAGGGCCGCCTGGGTCGGGTTGCCTTCGGCATCGAACGCGGCCTGGCGCGGTGGGCCATCGACATTGATGCTGCGGTCAGGCTGCTGGGTATCGAGTTGACGGATCAATACCGCCAGGCGACGTGGTGCGGCGAACACGACCTTGTCGCTGTAGTTCAGGCCGGCAGCTTGCAGGCCTTTTTCGATACCGGCGAGGAAAGCGTCGCCCAGGGCGCTCAGGGCCTTGGGTGGCAGTTCTTCGGTGCCCAGTTCAACCAGGAAATCTTGAGCACTCATTGTGCAGCCTCCAGCTTAGCCAACACTTCATCACGCAATTCAGGGGATGCCATCGGGAAGCCCAGCTTGGCGCGGGCTTGCAGGTAGCTTTGTGCCACGGCCCGGGCCAGGGTCCGTACACGCAGGATGTAACGCTGACGCTCGGTTACCGAGATGGCGCGGCGGGCGTCGAGCAGGTTGAAGGTATGCGATGCCTTGAGAACCATTTCATAGGTTGGCAGCGGCAGTTCCAGCTCGATCAGGCGGTTGGCTTCGCTTTCGTAGAAGTCGAACAGCTCGAACAGCTTCTCGACGTTGGCGTGTTCGAAGTTGTAGGTCGACTGCTCCACTTCGTTCTGATGGAACACGTCGCCGTAGGTCACCTTGCCGAACGGGCCGTCGGTCCAGACCAGGTCGTAGACCGAGTCGACACCCTGCAGGTACATCGCCAGACGCTCCAGGCCATAGGTGATCTCACCGGTGACCGGGAAGCACTCGATACCGCCCACTTGCTGGAAGTAGGTGAACTGGGTGACTTCCATGCCGTTGAGCCAGATTTCCCAGCCCAGACCCCAGGCGCCGAGGGTCGGCGATTCCCAGTTGTCTTCAACGAAACGAATGTCGTGGACCAGTGGGTCAAGACCGATGGCTTTCAGCGAGCCCAGGTACAGTTCCTGGAAGTTCGCCGGGTTCGGCTTGAGCACCACCTGGAATTGGTAGTAGTGCTGCAGGCGGTTAGGGTTTTCGCCATAACGGCCGTCAGCCGGGCGACGGCTTGGCTGTACATAGGCGGCGTTCCAGGTTTCCGGGCCGACGGCGCGCAGGAACGTGGCGGTATGGAAAGTGCCGGCGCCTACTTCCATATCGTAGGGCTGAAGTACCACACAACCTTGCTCGGCCCAGTAGTTCTGCAGGGCGAGAATCAAGTCTTGGAAGGTACGCACGGCTGGCGTAGGCTGGCTCACGAAATTCACCTGTTTCTAGGGCTGCGAATATAAAGAGCGGGAGTATAACCCGATTCTTGCGGGCCTCTACCTCTGGAGCCTTATGCCACGCTGCTTTTGGTGTACCGACGATCCACTTTATCAGGCCTATCACGACCAGGAGTGGGGTGTTCCGCTGCTAGATCCCGGCCGGTTGTTTGAAATGCTGCTGCTTGAAGGCTTTCAGGCAGGGCTTTCGTGGATCACCGTATTGAAGAAGCGAGAGCGTTACCGGCAGGTACTGTTTGGCTTCGATCCACAGCGACTGGCACAGATGAGTGACGACGAAATCGAGGAGCGCCTGCTTGATCCGGGCATCATTCGCAACCGTCTGAAGCTTAATGCCGCCCGGCGCAATGCCCGGGCCTGGCTTGAACTTGAAAACCCGGCCGACTGGCTCTGGTCGTTCGTCGGCGGTGAGCCGAAGATCAATCATTTCAGCCAGCGCAGTGAGGTGCCCGCAGTGACTGTCGAGGCCCAGGCCATGAGCAAGGCACTGCAGAAAGCCGGGTTCACCTTTGTCGGGCCCACCATCTGTTACGCCTTCATGCAGGCCACGGGCATGGTCATGGATCACACCATCAATTGTGATCGCTACGCCGCCTTGCTGCGCTGAGGGGTACAATGCCCGGCTTGCAGAAGGAGGAACCTGCCTGTGGATAAATTCAAGGGCGCCTTGATGGTCGGGGTGCTGCGGTTGTTTGCCAAGCTGCCATGGGGCGCAGTGCAACGGGTCGGCGCGGCAATCGGCTGGATCATGTGGAAGCTGCCGAACAGCTCGCGCAATGTCGTGCGCATCAACCTGGCCAAGTGTTTTCCGGAGATGGACGCCGCCGAGCGCGAGCGGCTGGTAGGCCGCACGCTGATGGACATCGGCAAGTCGTTCACCGAGAGCGCCTGTGCCTGGATCTGGCCAGCCAAGCGCTCGCTTGCGCTGGTGCGTGAGGTCGAAGGGCTTGAGGTGCTGGAAAAAGCCCTGGCGTCGGGCAAGGGGGTCGTCGGTATCACCAGCCACCTGGGCAACTGGGAAGTGCTCAACCACTTCTACTGCAGCCAGTGCAAACCGATCATTTTCTACCGTCCGCCCAAACTCAAGGCGGTCGATGACCTGCTGCGTGAACAGCGTGTACAGCTGGGTAACCGTGTCGCGGCGTCGACCAAGGAAGGCATCCTCAGCATCATCAAGGAAGTGCGCAAGGGCGGTCAGGTGGGGATTCCCGCCGACCCTGAGCCAGCTGAATCGGCAGGCATCTTCGTACCGTTTTTCGCCACCCAGGCGCTGACCAGCAAGTTCGTGCCGAACATGCTGGCCGGTGGCAAAGCCGTAGGGGTGTTCCTGCATGCGCTGCGCCTGCCGGACGGTTCCGGTTTCAAGGTCATCCTCGAGGCAGCGCCTGAGGCCATGTACAGCGAAGACACTGAAACCTCGGCTGCGGCGATGAGCCAGGTGATCGAGCGTTATGTGCGGGCCTACCCGAGCCAGTACATGTGGAGCATGAAGCGCTTCAAGAAGCGCCCGGCAGGCGAATCACGCTGGTATTGAGGTTGCGTCACTGGCAAGGTCGGCCCCTGCAGGCGCCGGCCTTGCACGCGACAAGTACGCCTCAGTGTTGCGCTTTGTCGAGCTTTTTCAGAAACACCGTCATCTCTTTTTCCGCCTGCTTGTCGCCATGCGCCTTTGCTGCGTCCAGGCCTTGCTGCCAGGCCTGGCGTGCCGCTGTCAGGTCGCCCTGCGCCTGATGTGCCTTGCCCAGCAGCTTCCACGCCGCGGAATACTTCGGATCGAAATCCACACAGCGTTGCAGGTGTACAGCGGCTTCGGCAGCGTTGCCCTCATCCAGCCAGGATTTGCCCAGACCGAAGCGCAACAGGGCGTTATCCACACCCTTGGCGAGCATTTTTTCCAGTGATTCGCGCATCTGCCGTTCCTCTTAGAAGAAGCTCAAGCCAACGTGGAAGAGTTTCTCGACGTCACGGATGTACTTTTTATCCACAACAAAGAGGATCACCCGGTCACCGGCTTCGATCACGGTGTCGTCGTGGGCGATCAGCACTTCCTCGTCGCGGATGATCGCGCCGATGGTGGTGCCCGGTGGCAGTGCGATGTCTTCGATGGCCTTGCCGATGACCTTGCTCGATTTCGAGTCGCCATGAGCGATGGCCTCGATGGCCTCGGCCGCCCCTCGGCGCAGCGAGTGGACGCTGACGATGTCACCTCGACGTACGTGGGCCAGCAAGGTACCGATCGTCGCCAGTTGCGGGCTGATGGCGATGTCGATTTCTCCACCTTGCACCAGGTCGACATAGGCCGGGTTGTTGATGATGGTCATCACCTTGCGCGCACCAAGGCGCTTGGCCAGCAGCGAAGACATGATGTTGGCTTCGTCGTCGTTGGTCAGGGCCAGGAAAATGTCGGCTTCGGCGATATTCTCTTCGACCATCAGGTCGCGGTCCGAGGCGCTGCCTTGCAGGACCACTGTGCTGTCCAGAGTGTCGGACAGGTAGCGGCAGCGTGCCGGGTTCATTTCGATGATCTTGACCTGGTAGCGGCTTTCTATGGCCTCCGCCAGGCGCTCACCGATCTGCCCACCACCGGCGATGACCACCCGCTTGTTGGTTTCGTCGATACGCCGCAGCTCGCCCATCACGGCGCGGATGTGCGCCTTGGCGGCGATGAAGAACACTTCGTCGTCGGCCTCGATCACGGTGTCGCCCTGGGGCAGGATTGGCCGGTCACGGCGGAAGATCGCCGCGACGCGAGTATCCACATTCGGCATGTGCGCACGGATCTGGCGCAGTTGCTGGCCCACCAGCGGGCCACCGTAATAGGCCTTGACCGCCACCAGTTGGGCTTTGCCCTCGGCGAAGTCGATCACCTGCAAGGCACCCGGGTGTTCGATCAGGCGCTTGATGTAGTGGGTCACCACTTGTTCGGGGCTGATCAACACATCGACCGGAATGGCCTCGTTATTGAACAGGCCGGCACGGGTCAGGTAGGCCGACTCGCGTACCCGGGCGATTTTGGTCGGGGTATGGAACAGGGTGTAGGCGACCTGACAGGCGACCATGTTGGTCTCGTCACTGTTGGTCACCGCAACCAGCATGTCGGCATCGTCGGCACCGGCCTGACGCAGGACCGTCGGGAACGAACCCCGGCCCTGGACCGTGCGGATATCCAGGCGGTCGCCGAGGTCGCGCAGGCGATCACCATCGGTATCGACCACGGTGATGTCGTTGGCTTCGCTGGCCAGGTGTTCGGCCAGCGTACCGCCAACCTGCCCCGCACCCAGGATGATGATCTTCATCCACTACTCCCCTTCCATTGTCGTTATCCGCGAGCCGCGGCGATCTTGATCAGCTTGGCGTAATAGAAACCGTCGTGCCCACCCTCTTGCGCCAGCAGCTGGCGACCATGAGGTTGACGCAGCCCAGCGGCAGTCGCCAGGTCCAGCTCGCGGGCACCTGGCGTGCGGGCGAGGAAGGCGTCGATCACTTCCGTGTTTTCCGTTGGCAAACTCGAACAGGTGGCGTAGAGCAGGATCCCGCCGACCTCCAGGGTTGGCCACAGGGCATCGAGCAGTTCGCCCTGCAGGCTGGCCAGGGCCGGAATGTCCTCGGCCTGACGGGTCAGCTTGATGTCAGGGTGGCGGCGGATGACCCCGGTTGCCGAGCAGGGGGCGTCGAGCAGGATGCGTTGGAAGCCCTTGCCGTCCCACCAACTGGCGGTATCCCGTGCGTCGCAGGCGATCAACTGTGCGTCAAGGCCCAGACGGTCGAGGTTTTCCCGTACGCGCGTCAGGCGTTTGGCCTCCAGGTCAATGGCGACCACTTGTTGCAGCCCGGCCTCTGCTTCGAGCAGGTGACAGGTTTTTCCGCCCGGGGCGCAGCAAGCGTCCAGCACCCGTTGCCCTGGGGCCAGGTCCATCAGGTCGGCGGCCAGTTGCGCGGCTTCGTCCTGAACGCTGATCCAGCCTTGGTCGAAGCCAGGCAGGTTGCGCACGTCGCTGGCCTCGGCCAGAACGATGCCATCGCGGCTGTACTGGCACGGCGCGGCCTGAATACCGGCCTCGGCAAGCAACTGCAGGTAGGCGTCGCGGTTGTGATGACGACGATTCACCCGCAGGATCATCGGAGGGTGCGCGTTGTTGGCGGCGCAGATCGCTTCCCATTGCTCTGGCCAGAAGGCCTTGAGCGACTTCTGCAGCCAGCGCGGGTGGGCGGTACGCACCACCGGGTCGCGCTCCAATGCGCTCAGCAACTCATTGCCTTCACGCTGGGCCCGGCGCAGTACAGCGTTGAGCAGGGCCTTGGCCCAGGGCTTTTTCAGTTTGTCGGCACAGCCAACGGTCTCGCCGATGGCCGCATGCGCGGGGGTACGGGTGTAGAGCAGTTGATACAGACCGACCAGCAACAATGCCTGTACATCGGCATCGGCACTCTTGAAGGGCTTTTGCAGCAACTGTTCGGCCAGCGCCGACAAGCGCGGCTGCCAGCGGGCAGTACCGAAGGCCAGGTCCTGGGTCAGGCCGCGATCACGCGCCTCGACTTTATCCAGTTGTGCCGGGAGCGAGCTGTTCAACGAAGCCTTGCCGCTGAGAACGGCGGCCAGGGCGCGGGCAGCGGCCAGACGCGGGTTCATTGGCCCAGCACCGTGCCGACGGCGAATTTCTCGCGACGGCTGTTGAACAGGTCGCTGAAGTTCAGCGCTTTGCCCCCGGGCAACTGCAGACGGGTCAGGCACAGCGCCTGATCAGCACAGGCGACCACCAGGCCGTCCTTGCTCGCGCTGATGATCTCGCCGGGTTGACCATGGCCTTCAGCCAGGGTTGCCGCGAGCACTTTCACGGCTTCGCCGCTCAGGGTGCTGTGGCACACGGGCCAGGGGTTGAAGGCACGGATCAGGCGCTCCAGCTCAACCGCAGGCCGGTTCCAGTCCAGGCGCGCTTCGTCCTTGTTCAGCTTGTGCGCATAGGTGGCCAGTGCATCGTCCTGCACTTCGCCCTGTAGCGTGCCGTCGGCGAGGCCGGCAATGGCTTGCAGGACGGCGGGCGGGCCCATTTCGGCGAGGCGGTCGTGCAGGCTGCCACCGGTATCGGTGGCACTGATCGGCGTGCTGACCTTGAGCAGCATCGGCCCGGTGTCCAGGCCTGCCTCCATGCGCATGACGGTCACGCCGCTTTCTGGGTCGCCTGCTTCCACGGCCCGCTGGATCGGCGCCGCACCGCGCCAGCGCGGCAGCAAGGAGGCGTGGCTGTTGATGCAACCCAGGCGCGGAATATCCAGCACGATCTGCGGCAGGATCAAACCGTACGCCACCACCACCATCAGGTCCGGTTGCAGCGCGGCCAGTTCGGCCTGGGCGTCGGCATCGCGCAGGGTCGGCGGTTGCAACACAGGGATACCGTGCTGCGCGGCCAATTGTTTGACCGGGCTGGGCATCAGTTTTTGTCCGCGCCCGGCGGGGCGGTCCGGCTGGGTGTAGACCGCGACGATGTCGTAGGGGCTGTCGAGCAGGGCTTTGAGGTGTTCGGCGGCAAACTCAGGAGTGCCCGCGAAGACGATGCGCATGGAGTTCTCGCTTAAAAAAGAAAAAGGCTTGCCGGAGCAAGCCTTCTGGATGAGGGGATCAAGCTTGCTGGCGGTGAAGTTTTTCCAGTTTTTTCTTGATCCGGTCGCGTTTCAGGGTCGACAGGTAATCGACGAACAGCTTGCCGTTGAGGTGATCGCACTCATGTTGAATGCACACGGCCAGGAGGTCTTCGGCGATCAGTTCAAACGGTTGGCCATCACGGTCCAGGGCCTTGACCCGGACGCGCAGTGGGCGGTCGACGTTCTCGTAGAAGCCCGGCACCGACAAACAGCCTTCCTGATACTGGCCCATGTCGTCGGTGAGCATTTCCAGCTCGGGGTTGATGAACACCCGTGGTTCGCTGCGGTCTTCGCTCAGGTCCATGACCACGATGCGCTTGTGCACGTTGACCTGGGTTGCGGCCAAGCCGATACCCGGCGCTTCGTACATGGTTTCAAACATGTCGTCGACCAGCTGGCGTACGGCGTCGTCAACTTCCACTACCGGTTTGGCGATGGTGCGAAGACGCGGGTCAGGGAATTCGAGGATGTTCAGAATGGCCATAAGCGTATGAGCTGCACTGTGCGAAGTAATACAAACATGAATGCACATAATAAAGGGATTCGACGCGTTCGGCACCTGTGAAAAGGTCAGCTAACGTTTAGCAGCCACCCCCATGCATCGGCCCGGTGAGCGGAGCGGTGTTGACTGACGCACATGTTGTCAATCGATTATCAACAGAGTTATCCACAGCTTGTTGTTGGCTTCGCCGGGCCTCTGAATCAAGGATGATCAGATGATGTGCAATGATTTTTCGACCTGCCCACCCGCCGAACTGGAGGCGCGGCTGCGCTTGCATCGGCTGCCGGAGCTCGGGCCTCGGCGTTTCCGTAAACTGATCGAAGCCTTCGGTAGTGCTTCGGCAGCGCTCAGCGCACCGGCTGCCGCCTGGCGTCCGCTGGGCGTGCCAGCCACCGCAGTGGAGGCGCGGCGCAGCCCAGAGATCCGTGATGGTGCGGCGGCCGCAATGGCCTGGCTAGAGCGCCCAGGCCAGCATTTGCTGATGTGGGACGCCGCCACCTACCCGGCCTTGCTGGCCGAACTGGACGATGCCCCGCCGCTGCTGTTCGTGGCCGGTGACCCGGCCATTCTGGAGAAACCACAGTTGGCCATCGTCGGCAGTCGGCGTGCATCGCCCCCCGCCCTGGCGACAGCGGCGGCGTTTTCCCGCTGCCTGGCACAGGCCGGTTTTGTCGTCACCAGTGGTTTGGCGGCGGGCATTGATGGTGTGGCTCACCAGGCCGCGCTGGACGTCGGTGGACAGACAATCGGGGTGGTCGGAACCGGGCTGCAAAAATGTTATCCACAGCGCCATCGGGCGCTGGCAGCGGCAATGGCGGAGCGCGGCAGCGCGGTGGTGTCAGAGTTTCCGCTGGACGCCGGACCCGTCGCCGGAAATTTCCCCCGGCGCAACCGCATCATCAGCGGCTTGTCGCTGGGTGTGCTGGTGGTTGAGGCCAGCCTGGCCAGTGGTTCGTTGATCACAGCGCGCCTGGCGGCCGAGCAAGGGCGAGAGGTCTACGCCATCCCGGGGTCTATCCATCATCCGGGCGCCAAGGGCTGCCATCAATTGATCCGCGATGGCGCGCTGCTGGTCGAGCGGATTGAGCACATACTGGAAACCCTGAGTGGGTGGCAGAACCTGCCGGTGACCCAGCCAGTGTTGCAGGTACCCTCCAACCCGTTGCTGGTGCTGCTCCTGGCCGCGCCGCAAAGCAGCGAAAGCCTGGCGCACACTAGTGGTTGGCCGTTGTCGCGTGTCTTGGCGGCACTGACCGAGCTTGAGCTGGCCGGGCAGGTTTGTAATGAAGCAGGCCGTTGGTTTGCTCGGCCGGGCTAAGTACACTGCTCGTCAGCCTTTTAGCGGAGTGACAGCAATGGTGAGCAATTGGCGCGTGCAACAAGCTGCACGCGAGATTCGGGCGGGTGCGGTGATTGCCTATCCCACCGAAGCCGTCTGGGGTCTGGGCTGTGATCCCTGGAACGAGGAAGCGGTTGATCGGTTACTGGCGATCAAGTCGCGTTCGGTAGACAAGGGGTTGATCCTGATCGCCGACAATATTCGCCAGTTCGATTTTCTGTTCGAGGATTTTCCGGAAACCTGGCTCGACCGCATGGGCAGTACCTGGCCGGGGCCGAACACCTGGTTGGTGCCGCATCAGGGAATGCTCCCGGAGTGGATCACCGGCATGCACGACACTGTCGCCCTGCGTGTCAGCGATCACCCGGTGGTGCGTGACCTGTGTGCGCTGGTCGGGCCGCTGGTGTCGACTTCGGCCAACCCTCAGGGGCGGCCTGCAGCCCGCACGCGGCTGCGGGTTGAGCAGTACTTCCATGGCCAGTTGGATCTGGTTCTTGGTGGTGCCTTGGGCGGTCGCAAGAACCCGAGTGTGATTCGCGACCTGATGACCGGCGATGTTGTCCGACCGGGCTGAGGAGCGCTAAACCGCCCTTGCCAGCGATTCGCGCGCCGTGCAGGAACAGGCACGGCGCTGCGGTTATCGCCGGCAAGGCGGGTGCCTACCGGGTGGGTGTCAAGGCAACAGCACCGTGGACCCCACTGTCCGGCGTGCCGACAGCTCGGTTTGGGCCTTGGCCGCTTCGCTCAACGGGTAGCGTTGCTGGATATCTACCGTCAGTTTGCCACTGGCGATCATCCCGAACAGTTCATCGGCCATTGCTTGCGTGTTGGCTGGGGTGTTGGCGTAGCCTGCCAGCGTTGGTCGGGTGACATACAGCGAGCCTTTCTGCGCCAGAATGCCCAGGTTCACGCCGCTGACCGCCCCGGAGGCATTACCGAAGCTGACCATCAGGCCACGGGGGGCCAGGCAGTCGAGAGACGTCAGCCAGGTATCCTGACCAACGCCGTCATAAACCACCGGGCATTTCTTGCCATCGGTCAGCTCCAGAACCCGTTGCACGACGTCTTCATGGCTGTAGTCGATGGTCGCCCAGGCACCCAGCGCCTTGGCCCGTTCGGCTTTTTCCGCCGAGCTAACGGTACCGATCAGCTTGACCCCAAGGGCCTTGGCCCATTGGCAGGCGAGCGAGCCGACACCGCCGGCGGCGGCGTGGAACAGAATGGTCTGGCCCGGTTGCACGGCATAGGTCTGGCGTAGCAGGTACTGCACGGTCAGGCCCTTGAGCATCACGGCCGCAGCCTGCTCAAAGCTGATGGCGTCTGGCAGTTTCACCAGGTTGGCTGCTGGCAGCACATGCACCTCGCTGTAGGCGCCCAGCGGGCCGACAGCATAGGCCACGCGGTCGCCGACCGTGAAATGCTCGACACCCTCGCCAACGGCTTCAACCACGCCCGCCCCTTCCGTGCCCAGGCCCGAAGGCAGTGAGGGCGGTGCATAGAGGCCGCTGCGGAAGTAGGTATCGATGAAGTTCAGGCCAACGGCCTGGTTGCGCACGCTGACCTGCTGTGGCCCGGGTGCCTGTGGCTCGTAATCGACCCACTGCAGGACCTCTGGACCTCCATGCTGGCTGAACTGGATACGCTTGGCCATCTGCTCTCTCCTGTATTGATCCTGGGGAAAGCTGCTATCGGACTCCGTTGCTTGATCGCCGTCAACTGCGGCAGGCCCATGGCCGGTGGTATGCTACGCGCCGAATTTGCCTTAGCCCGTTTCCAGGTGACCTGATGACTAGCCGCACCGAGGCCGTGAAAGCCTACCTGCTTGACCTGCAAGACCGGATTTGCACTGCCCTTGAGAACGAAGACGGCGGTACACGGTTCGTCGAGGACAGCTGGACGCGTGAAGCGGGCGGTGGCGGGCGAACCCGGGTCATCAGCGATGGCAAGGTGATCGAGAAAGGTGGGGTGAACTTCTCCCACGTGTTCGGCAGCGGTTTGCCGCCTTCGGCCAGTGCCCATCGGCCAGAGCTGGCGGGGCGTGGCTTTGAAGCGCTGGGTGTGTCGCTGGTGATCCACCCGCACAACCCGCATGTACCGACTTCTCACGCCAATGTGCGCTTTTTCATCGCCGAGAAAGAAGGCGAGGAAGCGGTCTGGTGGTTCGGTGGTGGTTTTGACCTGACGCCGTACTACGCCAACGAAGAAGATTGCGTGCATTGGCACCGGGTCGCCGAGCAAGCCTGCGCGCCGTTTGGCGCTGACGTTTACCCGCGTTACAAAGCCTGGTGTGATCGCTATTTCCACCTCAAGCATCGTAATGAGCCTCGCGGCATCGGCGGCCTGTTCTTCGACGACCTGAATGCATGGGACTTCGACACCTGCTTCGCCTTCATGCGGGCTATCGGCGATGCCTACGTCGAGGCTTATCTGCCCATCGTGCAGCGCCGCAAGGCTCAGCCATACACGGCACAGCAGCGTGAATTCCAGGAGTTCCGCCGTGGCCGTTATGTGGAGTTCAACCTGGTCTATGACCGTGGCACCCTGTTCGGCCTGCAGTCGGGTGGGCGTACCGAGTCGATCCTGATGTCACTGCCGCCGCAGGTTCGCTGGGGCTACGACTGGAAGCCTGAACCTGGCAGCGAGGAAGCGCGCTTGACCGAGTACTTCCTGCAGGATCGCGACTGGCTTGGCGAGGCTGCCAAAGCTGGTCATTGAGCCGCGTTGTGGATAACTCGCAGTGGATAACTTGCCCGAGCCTCGGGCCTGACTCAGGAATCGCGTGAATGGACCAGTATGTCGTCTTCGGCAACCCGATTGGCCACAGCAAGTCGCCTTTGATCCACCGGCTGTTTGCCGACCAGACCGGCGAGCACTTGGAATACAGCACCTTGCTTGCGCCGCTGGACGACTTCAGTAACTGTGCTCTGGGCTTCTTCAAGCAGGGGCGTGGGGCCAATGTCACCGTGCCGTTCAAGGAAGAAGCCTTCCGAATGGTCGATAGCCTGACCCCGCGGGCACGCCGGGCTGGTGCGGTGAACACCTTGAGCAAACTGGCTGATGACAGCCTGCAGGGTGACAACACCGACGGTGCCGGGCTGGTCCGTGACCTGACCGTGAATGCCGGTGTACAACTGACGGGCAAGCGCATTTTGCTGCTCGGCGCCGGTGGCGCCGTGCGTGGTGTGCTGGAACCGTTGTTGGCGCACAACCCGGCGTCGCTGGTGATTGCCAACCGTACGGTGGAAAAGGCCGAACAACTGGCGCGTGAGTTCGCTGACCTGGGCCCGGTGGCTGCCAGTGGGTTTACTTGGCTGAAAGAGCCGGTCGACCTGATAATCAATGCCACCTCGGCCAGCCTGGCCGGTGAGGTTCCGCCGATTGATGCCAGCCTGATCCAGCCGGGGCATACCGTGTGCTACGACATGATGTACGGCAAGGAACCGACCCCGTTCTGCCGCTGGGCCAGCGAACAGGGCGCGGCGCAGGTGCTGGACGGCTTGGGTATGCTCGTTGAGCAGGCCGCCGAAGCGTTTTTCATCTGGCGTGGTGTGCACCCTGATACTGCGCCTGTCCTCGATGAGTTGCGCCGCCAGCTGGCGCGCGGCTAATCCTCGAAACGAATGGGGCAGTGCGCTGCCCCTTCCAGCTTGTACAACTCTTCAACCACTTGCGGTCGCGCGCGACGCAGGGTCAGGCTGCCGCCCTGCCGACGCAGGCGGCGGGCTTCGCGGTGCAGCATCTCCACTCCGGAATAGTCGATGAAGTTGATCTGTCGGGCATCGATCACCACCCTCGGGCCTTGGCAGCGTTGCAGGCGCACCTGCAGGTAATGGCTGGCGCCGAAGAAAATCGACCCGCCGACCCGCAGGATATCCACATCACCTTCCCGGCTGTGCTGGACACTAGGCTGCGATGTGCGCTTGAGGTAGAAGAACAGCGATACCAGTACGCCGGCATAGATAGCGGTCTGCAACTCCAGCAGCAGCGTGGCGGCGCAGGTCACTGCCATCACCAGGAATTCCGCCCGGCTGACGCGGAACAGCGCCCGAATCGCTCGGTGGTCAATCAACCCCCAGCAAATCAGCAGAATACTGCCGGCCATGGCCGGTAGCGGAATGTGGGCGATCAGCGTGGCACCGGTCACGGCGAACAGCGCGACCCACAGCGCGGAAAACACCCCGGCCAACGGCGAGCGGGCACCTGCTTCCAGGCTCAATCCCGAGCGGGTGAAAGAGCCTGAGGACAGGTAACCGGAGAAGAACGCCCCGCCCATGTTCGACAGGCCCTGAGCACGGATTTCCTGATTGACGTCGATCAGTTGCTCCGAGCGTGCTGACAAGGCACGGGCAATCGACAGGCTCGTCACCAGGCCGAGCATCCCCACCGCCACGGCACCGGGCAGCAGCCGCAGCAGCAGTTCCAGGTCCCATAGCGGCAGTGGGCTTATGGGCGGTAGTTGGCCGACGAAACCCTGTACCCGCGCCACATGCGCGAAGACGGAAGGCCACAACGCGCACAGCAGGCTGGCGCTGGTCAGGCTGATCAGCAGGCCCGGCCAGCGCGGTCGCAGCTGCCTCAGGGCAATGCCCAGCAGCAGCGTACCCAGGCCTAGGGCGAGTGAACGCAGGTCGGCGTTTTTTGCATGTTCAAGCAGGCCCTGCAGGGCTTTCAAGGCCGTTGTCTGGCTGGGCAGGTCCAGCCCCAGAAGACTTGGCAGTTGCCCCAAGGCAATGACCACGGCGGCACCGATGGTAAAGCCGAGTACCACAGGCAGGGAGACAAAATTGACCAGCGCACCGAACCTGAGCATGCCCAGCAACCACTGAAACACGCCGGCGAGGAACGTCAGTAGCAGGATAAGCGTGATGTAATCGCTGCTGCCCGCACTGGCCAAAGGGTTGACACTGGCATACAGCACGACCGATATCGCCGCGGTGGGCCCACAGATCAGGTGCCAGGATGAACCCCACAGGCACGCAATAAGTACGGGTACGATGGCTGCGTACAGGCCGTACTCGGCGGGCAGTCCAGCGATCAGGGCATACGCAATGGATTGCGGCAGGGCGAGGATTGCCCCGCTCAGGCCCACGTGCAGGTCGCGACCGACGCTGGCACGGGTCTGCCGAGGTAGCCAGGAAAGAAAAGGCAGGAGTGTGTGGCGGTCGGGCCAGGCCATGGGGTTCTCGGTCGGCTGAGCAGTACACAGGGTGCGATTTCCTGCGCGGTGGTGCAAGCCGTCCCTGAGCGGGCGGGTTATAGTTGTGAACGTTCTTTGGGGTCAGGAGCTCGTGTGCAAAGAATCAAGGGCTATCACGCCCATGTCTATTACGATGCCAGCACCATGGCGCAGGCCCGGGCGCTGTGCGAGGAAGCTTCGCAGCTGTTTCCGGTGACGATGGGGCGGATGCATCAGCAACCGGTGGGGCCGCACCCGGACTGGAGTTGCCAGTTGGCGTTTGGTCCGGAAGTGGTTGGCGTAGTGCTGCCTTGGCTAGCGTTGTACCGCAACGGGCTGGTGGTGTTCCTGCACCCGCTGACTGGTGACGAATTGGCCGATCATCGTGATCACGGGATCTGGATGGGCGCGGTGCGACCGCTCGACCTGTCGATCTTCAGCCAAGCCTAAGGTGTCGCAAGCAAGCTCCCCACACAAGGTGCAGGAGCAGGCTTGCCTGCGATTGAGACTTAGGCCTTGCGCGCTGCCCGCACACCTTCGGCCAGTGCCGAGCACAGCTCCAGCACATCGCCTACGGCTTGTTCAGCGCTGGTTGCGTGGGCAATCTTGTCTACCAGTGCCGAGCCTACCACTACGCCGTCTGCGAGACGGGCAATGGCCGCCGCCTGCTCCGGTGTGCGGATACCGAAGCCAACGCTGATTGGCAGGTCGGTATGCCGACGCAGGCGCTCGATGGCGCTGCTGACCTGATCGGTGGTGGCAGAGCCGGCACCGGTCACACCGGCAACCGAGACGTAGTAGACAAAGCCCGAGCTGCGCTCGAGCACGCGTGGCAAACGCGCATCGTCGGTTGTCGGAGTGGTCAGGCGAATGAAGTCGATCCCGGCGGTTTGGGCCGGGGTCGCCAGTTCGGCATCATGCTCTGGCGGCAGGTCAACGATGATCAGGCCATCGACGCCGGCTTCCTTGGCGTCTGCGACGAAGGCTTCGACACCAAAACGGTGGATCGGGTTGTAGTAGCCCATCAGGACGATGGGCGTGGTGCTGTCGTCGACACGGAACTCGCGCACCATCTGCAGGGTTTTCGCCAGGGTCTGACCGGCGTCCAGGGCACGCAGGGTGGCCAGCTGGATCGCCACACCATCGGCCATCGGGTCGGTGAAGGGCATGCCCAGTTCGATCACGTCGGCGCCAGCGGCGGGCAGGCCCTTGAGGATCGCCAGCGAGGCATCGTAGCCCGGGTCGCCTGCGGTGACGAATGTGACCAGTGCCGCACGGCCTTCGGCCTTGAGCGTGGCAAAACGTTGTTCAAGACGGCTCATGCCTGCTTCTCCTGCTGTGCGGTCGCGGCCATATGGCTCATTACGGTTTGCATGTCTTTGTCGCCGCGCCCGGACAGGCACACCACCATCAGGTGATCCTTGGGCAGGGTCGGCGCGCGTTTGATCGCTTCAGCCAGGGCGTGGGCGGTCTCCAGCGCCGGGATGATGCCTTCCAGGCGGCAGGTGGTGTGGAACGCCGCCAGGGCTTCGTCATCGGTGATGCTGACGTACTCGACACGCTTCACTTCGTGCAGGTAAGCGTGTTCCGGACCGATGCCCGGGTAGTCGAGGCCCGCAGAAATCGAGTGGGCGTCGGTGATCTGGCCGTCCGCGTCCTGCAGCAGGTAGGTACGGTTACCGTGCAATACGCCCGGTACACCACCGTTGAGGCTGGCCGCGTGTTTGTCGGTGTCGACGCCATGGCCACCGGCTTCGACGCCGATGATCTGTACGCTGGCGTCATCGAGGAAGTCGTGGAACAGGCCCATGGCGTTCGAGCCACCGCCAACACAGGCGATCAGGCTGTCTGGCAGGCGACCTTCCTTGGCGTTCATCTGTTCACGGGTTTCCTTGCCGATGATCGACTGGAAGTCACGGACCATGGCGGGATACGGGTGCGGACCTGCAACAGTACCAATCAGGTAGAAGGTCTCATCAACGTTGGTCACCCAGTCACGCAGGGCTTCGTTCATCGCGTCCTTGAGCGTACCGGTACCGGCAGTGACCGGGACGATCTCGGCGCCCAGCAGCTTCATGCGGAACACGTTGGCTTGCTGGCGCTCGATGTCGGTGGCGCCCATGTAGATCACGCAAGGCAGGCCAAAGCGTGCCGCTACGGTGGCGGTGGCCACGCCGTGCATGCCGGCGCCGGTTTCAGCGATCAGGCGCTTTTTGCCCATGCGCTTGGCCAGCAGTACCTGGCCGATGCAGTTGTTGATCTTGTGCGCGCCGGTGTGGTTGAGCTCTTCGCGCTTGAAGTAGATCTTCGCGCCGCCGCAGTGCTCGGTCAGGCGTTCTGCGAAGTACAGCGGGTTCGGGCGACCGATGTAATCGCGTTGGAAGTAGGCCAGTTCTTCGATGAACGCCGGGTCGGCCTTGGCAGCTTCATATTCTTTGGCCAGGTCAAGCACCAGTGGCATCAGGGTTTCAGCGACGTAACGGCCGCCGAAATCGCCAAACAGGCCGTTGGCATCAGGGCCGCTGCGGTAGTGGGTCTGGGTCATGAGTCGCTCCAAGGCGTTATCTAGACTGGGATTGGCTCTACTCTAACCACGACACACGCATCTGAAAACCGATAAGATCGCCATAACCTGTCAGGAAAACTCACAAATCAAATGGCCCACGACTTGCCTCCGTTGAACGCCTTGCGGGCGTTCGAAGCGACCGCCCGGCTGAACAGCGTCAGCCAGGCTGCCAAGCAGCTGCACGTTACCCATGGCGCGGTTAGCCGTCAGCTCAAGGTGTTGGAGGAGCACTTGGGGGTGAGCCTGTTCGTCAAGGATGGGCGTGGCATTAAACTCACAGATGCTGGGGTGCGGCTACGGGATGCCAGTAGCGATGCGTTCGAGCGCCTGCGTGTGGTGTGCGCCGAATTAAGCCGCGACAGTGCCGAGGCGCCCTTCGTTCTGGGCTGTTCGGGCAGCCTGTTGGCGCGTTGGTTCATACCGCGGTTGGGCCGCTTGAAGGCCGACCTGCCGGAATTGCGGCTGCACCTGTCTGCGGGCGAAGGTGACCTTGATCCGCGTCGCCCGGGCCTGGATGCCCTTCTGGTGTTCGCGGAACCGCCATGGCCAGCCGACATGCAGGTACATGTGTTGGCCGAGGAGCGTATCGGCCCGGTGCTTAGCCCGCATTGCAGCGGCTTTGCGCGTTTGCAGCAGGCGCCGGCCAGCGCCTTGTTGGGTGAAGCGTTGCTGCAAACCACCTCGCGCCCACAGGCGTGGCCCAGTTGGGCTCGGCAACAGGGGCTCGACCCGCAGGCGTTGAGGTATGGGCAGGACTTCGAGCACCTGTATTACTTGCTGGAGGCGGCTGTCGCGGGCCTTGGCGTTGCCATTGCGCCACAACCCCTGGTAGCCGATGACCTGCGTGCCGGGCGTCTGGCTGCGCCGTGGGGCTTTTGTCAGACCCAGGCCGCGTTGGTGCTATGGGTGCCACGCCGCGCCGCCGATGGGCGTGCCGAACAGCTTGCCGGTTGGCTGCGTGCTGAACTGGCACAGCAGGTCGTGTGATAGCCGGGCCTGTTCGGCAGGTAAATCCGTGTGGCGCTGCTAGGCTCTGGAGTCAGGCTCGTCAGGAGAAACGCCATGTCCGATCATCACACCTACAAGAAAATAGAGCTTGTCGGCTCATCCCCCAACAGCATCGAAGAGGCCATCAACAATGCGCTAGCCGAGGCTGGCAAGAGTATTCAGCACCTGGAGTGGTTCGAGGTGGTCGACACCCGTGGACATATCAAGGACAACAAGGCCGCGCACTTTCAGGTGACCCTCAAGGTGGGCTTTCGGATTGCCAACAGTTGATGCGTCCTGATGCCACAGTGCTGGCTTGAACGCGCAGCTTGGGGTACATAGGTAAAGATGCCGGGCAGCGTCCGGTACCCGTTTCTTTTTGATCTGAACAAGGAATGCGATCGATGAAGAAGGTGGTGATGGCTTTCGGTTTGATGATGCTCGCCGGAACGGCGTTGGCAGCCGGCAAACCGTGCGAAGCGTTGAAAAGCGAGATCGACGCGAAGCTCAAGGCGAAAGGTGTTTCCGGTTATTCGCTGGAGATCGTTGCCAAAGGCGCCGCTGCGGGTGGAAACGTCGTAGGTACCTGCGAGGGCGGTACCAAGGAAATCGTCTACAAACGCGGTTAAGCCAGTAAGCGTCGGCTCCCGCGGTTTATACCTGCGCAGGAGCCGACGTTGCCACGCGAATGTCTGGATACCGTTATCGGTCGCCCAGCACCGTCTGCGCCAACAACTCGTAAGACCGTATCCGGTCAGCATGCTCATACAGGTCGCAGGTGAAGATCAGCTCATCGGCCTGGGTCTGCTCCAGCAATACCTCCAGTTTGGCGCGGATTTTCTCCGGCCCACCGACCATTGCCAGCCCAAGGAAACTGCCCACCGCTTCGCGCTCGTGGGGCAACCAGAGGCCGTCCATTGACGCTACCGGTGGGCGTTGCATCAGGCTTTGCCCGCGCATCAACGCCAGGATGCGCTGGTACACCGAGGTGGCCAGGTAGTCGGCCTGCTCGTCGGTATCGGCGGCGACCAGCGGTACGCCGAGCATCACGTAAGGTTTGTCGAGCACCGCAGAGGGCTGGAAATGGTTGCGATACACGCGAATCGCCTCGTGCATGTAGCGGGGGGCGAAATGCGAGGCGAAGGCGTAGGGCAAGCCACGCTGACCGGCGAGCTGGGCGCTGAACAGGCTTGATCCGAGCAGCCAGATCGGCACCTCGGTGCCATAGCCAGGCACGGCGATCACTTTTTGATCAGCCGTACGTGGGCCCAGGTAGCGCACCAGTTCGGCGACATCCTCTGGGAAGTCGTCGGCACTGCCGGAGCGCTCACGGCGCAGGGCACGGGCGGTCAGTTGATCGGAGCCTGGCGCACGCCCCAGGCCCAGGTCGATCCGGCCTGGATAGAGGCTGGCCAGGGTGCCGAACTGTTCGGCAATCACCAGTGGCGCGTGGTTTGGCAGCATGACGCCACCGGCACCGACGCGGATCGTCGAGGTGCCTCCCGCCAGGTAACTGAGCAGTACCGCCGTGGCCGAACTGGCAATGCCGTCCATATTGTGGTGTTCGGCGACCCAAAAGCGGTTATAGCCGAATCTCTCGACATTACGCGCAAGATCGAGGGAGTTTCTCAGGGCTTGTGCCGGGCCACCGTCCTGACGTACTGGCACCAGGTCGAGTGTGGAAATCTTGATATCGGCAAGTCGCTTCATGGGCTGTTGGGGCTCCTGGGCAGTCGTTTGGCCGGCGTCGAGCGACGACCCTGCTGGCTCTGTATGGGCATATTCCAGAGATTCAATGCCCGCCTATGAAATCGAGCTGAACTTGCTTGCCGTATCGGCCTCTGAAAGCAGACAAGGCGCGAACCTTCGTGCCACCACCCAGGAGTAGTCCCATGATTCGTTTTGCATTTACCGTACTGGGCATGCTGATGGCATCGGCAGTACTGGCTGCGCCTAAGCCTTGTGAGGAACTCAAGGCCGAAATCGAGGCCAAGATCCAGGCGCGTGGCGTCACCTCCTATACCCTGGAAATCGTCCCCAATAACGAAGTCCACGACCAGAACATGGTGGTGGGTAGCTGCGATGGCGGAACCCGAAAGATCATTTACCAGAAGAATGATCGCTAGGTCTCAAGGAATGCAGTGCACGTCTCGCTCCTCCGCGAGTATCTTGCGGTCGGCGTCGTACAGCCACGCATTGGGGGTCATGCTCAGTGCGCGGGCTTCCAGGCGGTAACGTTGGCCTGCTTGAAAATTATCGTAGCGAACGGTGAGGTAGCAGGTTCTTTCGACCGGTTCGCTGGTGAAACCGCCGGCATAAACCTCGTAGTCGAAGCGCACGATCAACTCGTGGGGCCCTGGCGTTACTTGGAAGTAGCGACCATCGTTCAGGCGCGTGCCGTCCAGACGATCAGCCATGACCAGTCGGCCAGGGGTAATGGTGTAGAGGTCGACCCAGGCCTGCTTGGTATCGATGGGGGGCAAGGGATTGCTGCAGGCGGCCAAGGTACTGACGGTGAGCAACATCAGCGGCTGGCGCATGATGGTCTCCAATGGCAGGTTTCAAAGTTCAAGCATAGCGCCATTAGGCACTTCAGGTGCGTTGACAGCCTGCCGGTAGCCCCTTGCCAACCACCCGACGTTGCTCATCATAGAGTTTCACCCAGGGGTTCAAGCCGGTACTCCCCGCCTTTAGCTGGTAGCGCTGACCGGCATTGAAGTCCTTGTATTTCACATTCAGCTGGCAATCGCGCCACAGCGGCTCGCTGACCGGGCCGATGTTACCGGGCGCGACCGGGAACTGATAACGCACCGTCAGCTCATGGCTGCCGGGGGAGACTTCAAAGTAGCGTTTGTCGGTCCAGCTACGCTCGTCCACTTCTACCGCATGCAGTGACTCGTCTGGATGGGGTGTCAGGTCGATCCAGGCCTGGTTGGGGTCGGGTGCGGGAAGGCCTGCGCAACCGGACAGAATCAGCAGGCTGCAGGCAACAAACATCGTACGCATGGCAAAACTCCGGGTTGGCAGGATAGTCTTGGGGCGACAAGGACTTGAGCGGGACGCCTGGCGTCATGATTCGACTGATTTTTTTGCTGCGCTCAGGTCTCCGGGTACTCGACCGCAGCAGCCGACTGTTGGTTCCCCTGTCAGCGCTTTTGCTGCTCAGCGGTTGTTCCAGCCTCGGCTACTACAGCCAGTTGGCCAGCGGCCAGTGGCACCTGCTGCAAGCCCGCGAGCCTGTGGCCGAGATCATCGCCGACCCCGCGCGCGATGCGACCTTGCGCAAGCATCTGGCGCAGGCAGAGCAGGCCCGGGCCTTCGCCAGTACGCAACTGAAGCTGCCGGACAACCGCAGTTATCGGGTGTACGCCGATATCGGTCGGCCGTTTGTGGTGTGGAACGTGTTCGCAACCCCCGAGTTTGACCTCGAACCCCTCACCCATTGTTTTCCTGTTGCCGGTTGTGTGGCCTATCGCGGCTACTACAGCCAGAGCGCGGCGCGCGGTGCAGCAGCACTGGCCCGGCAGCAAGGGCAGGATGTCTACATTGGCGGCGTACAAGCCTATTCGACACTGGGCTGGTTCGATGACCCTATCCTCAGTTCGATGATGGGTTGGGGGGATGAGCGTTTGGCCACGTTGATCTTTCATGAACTGGCCCACCAGCGCGTGTATGTGAAGGATGACACCGAGTTCAACGAATCCTTTGCCACCTTCGTCGAGCAGGAAGGCACGCGCCAATGGCGCAAGGCGCGCAACCTGCCACCGCTGCAGGACAGTGCCAGCCAACAGCGCGACCAGTTCACGGGCCTGGTGTTGGCCAGTCGTGAGCGTTTGAAGGCACTGTACGCCGCACCACTGGCAGTACCGGCCAAACGTGCGGCGAAAGCGGCCGAATTCGAGCGCTTGCGTCGGGAGTACCGGGCATTGCGCGATACTGCGTGGGGCGGTGTTGGCCGGTTTGATGCCTGGGTTGAATCACCGCTGAACAACGCCAAGCTGTTGCCCTTCGGCCTGTATGACCAGTGGGTGCCGGCGTTTGCCGCGTTGTTCAAGCAGGTGAATGGCGATTGGACGGCCTTTTACGCCGCTGCGGAGGCGTGGGGGCGGTTGCCGCCAGTGCAACGCAAGCAGGCGCTGGTGAATGCCCTGCACTGACGGACACGGCCTTGCCATCTGCGCGCGTTACAGAAAGGCTCGATGCAGTTCGCTCAGCGTGGCGAAGTGGTAGGCCGGTTGTTCGGCGTTGAGCTCCTCGAAGCTGCCAAAGCCATACCCCACGGCTGCTGCGTCCAGGCCGTTGCGACGGGCGCCGATCAGGTCGTGTTTGCGGTCACCGATCATCAGGGTTTGCGCCGGCTCCAGTTGCTCTTGCTCAAGCAGGTGGGCGATCAGTTCGATCTTGTCGGTGCGGGTGCCGTCCAGTTCACTGCCGTAGATCACCTTGAAGTGGCGATCGAACTCGAAGTGCCTGGCGATTTCGCGGGCGTATACCCAAGGCTTTGAGGTCGCGATGTACAGCGTCCTGCCCTGCCCTTCCAGCGCCTGCAACAGTTCGCCCACACCCTCGAAGACGCGGTTCTCGTAAAGCCCGGTGACTTTAAAACGCTCGCGGTAGAAATTCACCGCATCCCAGGCGCGCGCTTCGTCAAAGTCATAGAACTGCATGAAGGCCTGCAGCAATGGCGGGCCGATGAAGTGCTCCAGGCGGCTCAAGTCGGGTTCGTCGATGCCCAGTTTGCTCAACGCATACTGGATCGAGCGGGTGATGCCTTCGCGCGGATCGGTCAGGGTGCCGTCCAGGTCGAAGAGAATGTTCTGATAGTGCATGGCAATCTCTGTTGGGCTGTGGATAACGTCATTCCGGGCGATCGTAGCCTTCAGCCAGGTGCTGGTCCTTGAGCTTGACGTAGTTGGCGGCGCTGTAAGGGAAGAAGGCGCGCTCCTTGTCGGTCAGCGGGCGTGCCTGCTTGACCGGGCTGCCAACATAGAGGAAGCCGCTTTCCAGGCGCTTGCCCGGGGGCACCAGGCTGCCTGCCCCGATGATCACCTCATCCTCGACCACCGCACCGTCCATGATCGTGCTGCCCATGCCCACCAGGATCCGGTTGCCAAGTGTGCAGCCGTGCAGCATGACCTTGTGGCCGATGGTCACGTCGTCGCCGATCAGCAGCGGGAAGCCGTCCGGGTTGAAGGGGCCGGCGTGGGTGATATGCAACACGCTGGCATCCTGCACGCTGGTGCGCGCACCGATGCGGATACGGTGCATGTCGCCACGAATCACGGTCAGTGGCCAGACAGAGCTGTCGTCGCCGATCTCGACATCACCCAGCACGACCGCCGAGCGGTCGACAAAGGCCCGTTCGCCCAGGCGTGGCGTGTGGTTCTGGAAACTGCGGATGGCCATGATCGTTTCCTTGTATGGCATGTATAACTTTGGATAGCTGCGGGGAGCGCTGATTGTAATTAAGATGGGCCTGTGTTTCTTCTGCCAAGGTGTTTAACCGTGAGTGCGAACAACCCGCTTCTGCAGTCCTACGACCTGCCGCCCTTCTCGGCGATCCGTGCCGAGCATGTGCTGCCGGCGATTGAACAGATCCTGGCCGACAACCGTAGTGCCATCGCCGCCATTCTGAAATCCCAGGGTGAGAACCCCACCTGGGAAGGCCTGGTCTTGGCCATGGATGAACTCAACGACCGTCTGGGCGCGGCCTGGAGCCCGGTCAGCCACCTCAATGCAGTGTGCAACAGTGCCGAACTGCGCGAGGCCTACGAGTCTTGCTTGCCCGCACTTAGCGCCTACGCCACCGAGCTTGGGCAGAACCGCGAGCTGTTCCAGGCTTATCAGGCCCTGGCCGCCAGCCCGGCGGCAGCACACTTCGATGTGGCGCAGAAAACCATCATCGAACACGCCCTGCGTGACTTCCGTCTGTCGGGTATCGACCTGCCTGCAGACAAGCAACAGCGTTATGCCGAGGTCCAGAGCAAGTTGTCGGAACTGGGCAGCCGGTTCTCCAACCAACTGTTGGACGCGACCCAGGCCTGGACCAAGCACGTTACTGACGAAGCGGCTCTGGCTGGCCTGACCGATTCGGCCAAGGCGCAAATGGCCGCAGCAGCCCAGGCCAAGGGCCTCGATGGTTGGCTGATCAGCCTGGAGTTCCCAAGCTATTACGCGGTGATGACCTACGCCCAGGATCGCTCCCTGCGTGAAGAAGTCTACGCCGCGTACTGCACCCGTGCGTCCGACCAAGGCCCGAATGCTGGCCAGTTCGACAATGGCCCGGTGATGAGCGAAATCCTCGATTTGCGTCAGGAGTTGGCCGGCCTGCTTGGTTTCGCCAACTTCGCCGAGTTGAGCCTGGCGACCAAGATGGCCGAGTCCAGCGATCAGGTGTTGAGTTTCCTGCGTGATCTGGCCAAACGCAGCAAGCCGTTCGCGGCTCAGGATCTGGCTCAGCTCAAGGCCTACGCGGCCGAGCAAGGGTGTGCCGATCTGCAGAGCTGGGACAGCGGTTACTTTGGCGAGAAGCTGCGTGAGCAGCGCTACAGCGTTTCCCAGGAAACCCTGCGTGCCTACTTCCCGATCGATAAGGTGCTGACCGGCCTGTTCGCCATCGTTCAGCGTTTGTACGGCATCGAAATTACCGAACTCAAAGGTTTCGACAGCTGGCACCCGGACGTGCGTCTTTTCGAAATCAAGGAGCACGGCCAGCACGTCGGGCGCTTCTTCTTCGACCTGTATGCACGCGCCAACAAGCGCGGTGGTGCCTGGATGGACGGCGCTCGCGACCGTCGGCGCACCGCGACGGGTGAGCTGCAGAACCCGGTCGCCAACCTGGTGTGCAACTTCACCCCGGCAGCGCCCGGCAAGCCAGCGCTGCTGACCCACGATGAAGTTACCACGCTGTTCCACGAGTTCGGCCACGGCCTGCACCACCTGCTGACGCGCATCGAGCATGCAGGTGTTTCCGGTATCAATGGTGTGGCGTGGGACGCGGTCGAGTTGCCGAGCCAGTTCATGGAAAACTGGTGCTGGGATCCTGAAAGCCTGGCGCTGATTTCCGGGCATTACGAAACCGGCGAAGCACTGCCCAAGGACCTGCTGGAGAAAATGCTGGCGGCGAAGAACTTCCAGTCCGGTCTGATGATGCTGCGCCAACTGGAGTTCTCGCTGTTCGACTTTGAACTGCATGCTCACCATGGCGATGGTCGCAGCGTGATGGACGTACTTGAAAGCATCCGTGACGAAGTCTCGGTCATGCGTCCTCCAGCGTATAACCGCTTCCCCAACAGCTTTGCGCATATCTTTGCTGGCGGCTATGCCGCCGGTTACTACAGCTACAAGTGGGCCGAAGTGCTCTCGGCGGACGCGTTTTCGCGTTTTGAAGAGGAAGGTGTACTGAACGCTGAAACCGGACGTGCTTTCCGTGAGGCGGTGCTGGCGCGCGGTGGTTCGCAGGAGCCGATGCTGCTGTTCGTCGACTTCCGTGGCCGTGAGCCGTCAATCGATGCACTCTTACGTCACAGTGGTCTGAGTGAGGATGTGGCGGCATGAGCGAAGCGCATGTGAATGTGAATGTAACGAAACGACGCTTTATCGCCGGTGCTGTTTGCCCGGCATGCAGTGAGCCGGACAAGTTGATGATGTGGAGCGAAGACAGCGTCCCACACCGTGAGTGTGTAGCCTGCGGTTTCACCGATACCCTCAATGAACAGGGCTTGTCGGTACCGAAGGAGCTCGGCACGCGGGTCAATCATGTCGAGCTCAAGCCGGCCAGGCCTGCGGTGCAGACGGTTCAGTTCTTTCCGAACCCGAAGCTGAAGAAGCCAGCCGAGTAATCGGCTCGGCAGTGCCAGGCGCCAGACGGCTCTGGTAATTGGTTATCGCCCTCTATACTGTATATAAAAACAGTATAGAGGGCGTTTTTATGTCCACTCCACTCCCCGTGCGTGGCCGCGGTACTGCGAGCAATCCGCACAACCGCTTCGCGCCGAACCGCTCGGTGGTCGAGGATGACGGCTGGTATCAGGAAGTCCCGCTCACGCAGGGTACTGAAGTCCGTATCGAAACAGCCAAGACCATCATCACTCGCAACAGCTCGCCAGACCTGCCCTTCGACCGCTCTATCAACCCTTACCGGGGCTGTGAACATGGTTGCATCTACTGCTATGCAAGGCCCAGTCATGCGTATTGGGACCTGTCGCCAGGGCTGGACTTCGAGACCAAGCTGATCGCCAAGACCAATGCGGCTGCTGTGCTGGAACAGCAACTCTCCAAGCCGGGTTACGTCTGTGCGCCGATCAACCTGGGTTCCAATACCGACCCCTATCAGCCGATCGAGCGCGAGCAGAAGCTGACCCGTCGCCTGCTGGAGGTGCTGTTGCGCTACCGCCATCCGGTCACGATAGTGACCAAGGGTTCGCTGATCCTGCGTGACCTGGACCTGTTGGCCGAGCTGGCCCAGCAGCGATTGGTGAGGGTAATGATCAGCCTCACCACGCTCGACGATGAGCTCAAGCGTGTTCTGGAACCCCGGGCGGCGGCACCGAAGGCCCGCTTGCGGGCCATTCGGGTCATGCGCGAGGCAGGTGTTCCGGTGGGCGTGCTGTGCTCGCCAATGATTCCGATGATCAATGACAGTGAGCTTGAACGGCTGCTGGAAGCGGCCAAGGGTGCGGGGGCCTTGAGCGCTGCGTACATGCTGTTGCGCTTGCCCTTGGAGGTCGCGCCGCTGTTCGAGCAGTGGCTGCACGACCACTACCCGCAACGGGCTGCCCATGTGCTCAGCCTGATTCGTCAGAGTCGAGGCGGTGACTTGTACGACAGCCGATTCGGTGCGCGGATGCGTGGTGAGGGGGTGTTTGCCGAACTGTTGGCGCAACGCTTCAGCACGGCGATCCGTCGTCTGGGGCTGAACCGGCGCGAAGGGCCTGGGCTGGATTGCAGCGCGTTTTGCCCCCCTGGGGGGCAATTGTCTTTGCTGTGAATGAGGCTTGCGGTTGTGATGGGTGAGTCAGTGACGTCATCTAATCGTCACGCTTTGCCTGAATCAATATCCCGTTAATATGGCATTAACGTTCAAACCGTCACAGAGGATAAATCATGCAAGACAAGGAACCCTCTCCGTCCGGCCCGGTGGTTGATGCCAACGATGCCGACGCGGCACTCAAGCATATCGTCGACGGCTTTCTGCGTTTTCATCATGAGGTCTTTCCGCAACAGGAAGAGCTGTTCAAGAAGCTCGCCACCGCGCAGAAACCACGAGCGATGTTCATCACCTGTGCAGACTCGCGGATTGTCCCTGAACTGATCACTCAGAGCTCGCCGGGCGACCTGTTCGTAACCCGTAATGTCGGTAACGTGGTGCCGCCCTACGGGCAAATGAACGGCGGTGTTTCCACCGCGATCGAATACGCTGTCATGGCGCTTGGTGTGCACCACATCATTGTCTGTGGCCACTCCGATTGTGGTGCGATGCGTGCGGTACTGAACCCGCAGAGCCTGGAGAAAATGCCGACCGTAAAGGCCTGGTTGCGCCATGCCGAGGTCGCCAGGACGGTTGTCGAGGACAACTGCCATTGCAGCACTGAGCATGAAAGCATGCAGGTGCTGACCAAGGAAAACGTGATTGCGCAATTGCAGCATTTGCGCACACATCCTTCGGTAGCCTCGCGCATGGCGGCCGGCCAGTTGTTCATCCATGGCTGGATTTACAACATCGAGACCAGCGAGATCAGTGCTTACGATGCTGAGCACGACGCGTTCCTGCCGTTGACCGTCGGGCAACCTATTCCCTGCGCGACGCCCAAGGGGCGTTTCTAGCTACGTGCGCCTGACCCTGCCGGCAAGTCCGGCAGCTCAGGCGTGTGTTCAGGCTGATTGGTCGAGGTCCAGGCCCACGCCCAATTGGCGAGACAGGCACGGCCAGCGCTTCCAGGCGGCACCGGTATCCGGGCTGCTGAGTTTCTCTCGGTAGGCTTCCACCGACTCCAGGGCGAAGCTTTCCTCATTGAGCAGGTTATCCACAGAGTGGTGTACCACTTCGTCCAATTGGTTGGCGAAGCTTTCGCCGATCAGTTGGTGGGCGATCAGGTTGGCGACCGTGGTGTCCAGCGGAATCAGTGGCTGCTGGAAGTGCTTGATGTACACGTCGTTCACTTCCTCGACCAGGCGATGGGCCAGGTAGGCTTCATCGAGCAGGCTGTCGAGGCCGACATGGCCCTCCAGGATCGTTGGCGGCGTGACGAAATACGCCTCGGCAATCATCAACACCGGTTTGATCTGCGATTCGATGCCCGCTTCACGAGCAACGTCGTGGGCGGCTTCCAATACCTCTGGCACCTGATCGATGTAGGCGCTGACGAAACGTGTCAGTACGCCCTGAGCATCCTGTTCCGGCAGTTGGATCGCCGGGTGCAGGTGTGGCAATTGCTGTGCGAGTTGCTGTTTCAGCTGGCCGGTTTCGGCTTCATGTTGATGGGCACGGGTGATCTGCTCGCGCAATGCGGCGATGTTCATGACAACTCCAGGGACAAAGGATTACAAACGGAAGACATAAGGTAGCTCGGTTCTGCGAGCGATTAAGACGCATTTTTCATAATCAGAGGACACTTATAGTCTGAGGTTATATTGACCTGCCAACACGCTGGTATTGGTCGTTGGTTGTGGACGACACGCCGATCATTTGCCCCTTGTGCTGAATTTTTCCTGTCGATTGCGCGGTCAGGGTCGCTGTCTATACTCCGGTTGAAAGTGATTGGCTGACGAGGCCCGACTGCATTGCAGCAGGGGCTCGGCCCCAAAGTGTGCAGTCTTGGCCGCCGTACCCTTAGCCGTAGGTCCATGCCTCCGGGATAACAAGAACGATAAGGGGAACCCGCAATGATGCGACATCCACATGTCTGGATGGGCCTCCTGTTGTGGTCGGTATTCGGTCAGGCACACGCCGCCTGGACTGTGAATATGGCGCCGGGTGCGACTGAGGTCAGCAACGCAGTCTTCGACCTGCACATGACCATCTTCTGGATCTGCGTGATCATCGGCCTGGTGGTCTTCGGCGCGATGTTCTGGTCGATGATCATCCACCGTCGTTCCACCGGGCAGGAGCCGGCTCATTTCCATGAGCACACCTGGGTGGAGATCCTCTGGACCGTCGTGCCCTTTCTGATTCTCGTGGCCATGGCCATTCCGGCCACGAAAACGCTGATCGATATCTACGATGCCAGTGAGTCAGACCTGGATGTTCAGGTCACCGGCTACCAGTGGAAATGGCATTACAAGTACCTGGGCCAGGATGTCGAGTTCTTCAGCAACCTGGCCACACCCGCCGATCAGATCCATAACAAGTCACCCAAGGACGAGCATTACCTGCTCGAAGTGGATCAGCCGCTGGTGCTGCCGGTCGACGCCAAGGTGCGCTTTCTGGTGACCGCAGCCGATGTCATTCACTCCTGGTGGATGCCGGCCTTCGCCGTGAAGCGTGATGCGATTCCGGGCTTCGTCAACGAGGCCTGGACCCGGGTCAAGAAGCCCGGAATCTACCGGGGCCAATGCACGGAGCTGTGTGGCAAGGACCATGGCTTCATGCCGATCGTGGTCGAGGTTAAGTCCAAGCCCGACTTCGATGCCTGGCTGGCCGAACGCAAGGCTGAGAGCGCCAAGCTTAAGGAGCTGACCAGTAAGGAATGGACGCTGCAGGAACTGGTGGAGCGCGGCGACAAGGTTTACCACACCACCTGCGTGGCCTGTCACCAGGCCGAGGGGCAAGGCCTGCCGCCGATGTTCCCGGCGCTCAAGGGCTCGAAAATCGCCACCGGGCCTAAGGAGGGGCACTTGAATATCGTGTTCCACGGCAAGCCCGGCACGGCGATGGCTGCGTTCGGCAAGCAGCTGTCGGAAGTGGATATTGCTGCGGTGGTGACCTACGAGCGCAACGCCTGGGGCAACAACAAGGGCGACATGGTCACACCCAAGGATGTACTGGCGCTCAAGCAGGCAGAAAGCCAATGAACCGGCCCTTCGTCGGAACTCGCGTTGGCCGCGTGGCCAGCCACGTACAGCGGATTGCAGGAGACAGGACATGAGTGCAGTGATCGACGACCACGGTCATGCCGGCGCTGACCACGCCCACGGCCCGGCCAAGGGCCTGATGCGCTGGGTGCTGACCACCAACCATAAAGACATCGGCACGATGTACCTGTGGTTCAGCTTCTGCGCATTCCTGTTGGGCGGCTCGTTTGCCATGGTGATCCGCGCCGAACTGTTCCAGCCGGGTCTGCAGATCGTCCAGCCGGAGTTCTTCAACCAGATGACCACCATGCACGGCCTGGTGATGGTCTTCGGTGCCGTGATGCCGGCCTTCGTCGGGTTGGCCAACTGGATGATTCCGCTGATGATCGGTGCGCCGGACATGGCGCTGCCGCGGATGAACAACTTCAGCTTCTGGCTGTTGCCCGCGGCCTTCCTGCTGCTGGTCTCGACCCTGTTCATGCCGGGTGGCGGACCGAACTTCGGTTGGACCTTCTACGCGCCGCTGTCGACCACCTATGCGCCGGAGAGTGTGACCTTCTTCATCTTCGCCATCCACCTGATGGGTATCAGCTCGATCATGGGGGCGATCAACGTTATCGCGACCATTCTCAACTTGCGCGCACCCGGCATGACCCTGATGAAAATGCCGTTGTTCGTCTGGACCTGGCTGATTACCGCGTTCTTGCTGATCGCGGTGATGCCAGTGCTGGCCGGGGTGGTGACCATGATGCTGATGGACATCCATTTTGGCACCAGCTTCTTCAGCGCCGCTGGCGGTGGCGATCCGGTGCTGTTCCAGCACGTGTTCTGGTTCTTCGGCCATCCCGAGGTGTACATCATGATCTTGCCGGCTTTCGGCGCGGTCAGTTCGATCATTCCGGCGTTTTCGCGCAAGCCGCTGTTTGGTTACACCTCGATGGTCTACGCCACCGGTGCGATTGCCTTCCTGTCCTTCATTGTCTGGGCGCACCACATGTTCGTGGTCGGTATTCCGGTGGTCGGCGAGCTGTTCTTCATGTACGCCACCATGTTGATAGCAGTGCCTACCGGGGTGAAGGTGTTCAACTGGGTGAGCACCATGTGGCAGGGCTCGCTGACCTTCGAGACGCCCATGCTGTTTGCCGTGGCCTTCGTGATTCTGTTCACCATCGGTGGTTTCTCCGGGCTGATGCTGGCCATCGCCCCGGCGGACTTCCAATACCACGACACGTACTTTGTGGTCGCGCATTTCCACTACGTGCTGGTGCCGGGGGCGATCTTCGGGATCTTCGCCTCGGCCTACTACTGGCTGCCGAAGTGGACCGGGCACATGTATGACGAGACGCTGGGCAAGCTGCACTTCTGGCTGTCGTTCATTGGCATGAACATGGCCTTCTTCCCGATGCATTTTGTTGGCCTGGCGGGCATGCCCCGGCGGATTCCGGACTACAACCTGCAGTTCGCCGACTTCAACATGATCTCCTCGATTGGTGCGTTCACCTTCGGCGCCACGCAGCTCTTCTTCCTGTTCATCGTCATCAAGTGCATTCGGGGCGGCAAACCGGCCCCGGCCAAACCCTGGGACGGAGCGGACGGCCTGGAGTGGACGATCCCTTCGCCTGCGCCTTACCACACGTTCGTGACCCCGCCGGAGGTCAAATGAACAGCGCTTTGGGCGGTTCAGGGAGCGAGCCATGAGCGGGCAACTCGCCATGCGGACACTGATCGTCCGGCTGATGCTGCTGGCGGTGGTGATGTTCGTCTTTGGTTTTGCCCTGGTGCCGATCTACGACGTCATGTGCAAGGCCTTCGGCATCAACGGCAAGACCGGCGGGCAGTACGAGGGCAGCCAGGTCAGTGATCCGAGCCGTACGGTGAAGGTGCAGTTCATGTCGACCAATGCCAGCGACATGGTCTGGGACTTCTACTCCAAGGCCGATCAGCTGGATGTGCATCCTGGCGCGGTGAACCAGATGATTTTCGTGGCCCGCAACCCCAGCAACCGGCCGATGACGGCCCAGGCGATTCCGAGTATTTCGCCGGCTGAGGCGGCGGCGTATTTCCACAAGACCGAATGCTTTTGTTTCAGCCAGCAGGTGTTGCAACCGGGTGAGCGCATCGAAATGCCGGTGCGGTTCATTGTTGACCGTGACCTGCCCAAGGATGTGAAGCACCTGACACTGGCGTACACGCTGTTCGATATCACCGCTCGTCAGCCGCCGGTGGCTCAGGTGGCCGGCCAGGCTTACCAGGGCGCTCGATAAGGAGAACACCCCATGGCTTCACATCAGCACTACTACGTACCGGCGCAGAGCAAGTGGCCGATCATTGCCACGATCGGGATGTTGATCACTGTGTTCGGCCTGGGTACCTGGTTCAACGACATGAAGGCTGGTCGTCCCGATTCCCATGGGCCGCTGATCTTCTTCGTCGGGGCGCTGTTTCTGGCTTACATGTTGTTTGGCTGGTTCGGTTCGGTGGTCAGGGAAAGTCGAGCGGGGCTATACAGCCCACAACTGGATCGCTCATTCCGCTGGGGAATGTCCTGGTTCATCTTCTCTGAAGTGATGTTTTTCCTCGCCTTCTTCGGCGCATTGTTCTACGTGCGCACGCTGGCCGGGCCATGGTTGGGCGGTGATGGTGCCAAGGGCGTGACACACATGCTGTGGCCAAACTTCGAGTTTGCCTGGCCGCTGTTGCAGACCCCTGATCCGAAATTGTTTCCGCCGCCCAGGGAGGTCATCGACCCTTGGCATCTGCCGCTGATCAACACCATCTTGCTGGTCAGCTCGAGTGTCACTGTCACCATCGCTCACCACGCGTTGAGGAAGGACCATCGTGGACCGCTCAAACTGTGGCTTGGCCTGACCATCCTGTTGGGGATCTCTTTCCTGATACTGCAGGCCTACGAGTATCACGAGGCCTACACCGAGCTCGGTTTGACACTGGGGTCGGGGATCTACGGCGCAACCTTTTTTATGCTCACCGGTTTCCATGGTGCCCACGTGACACTGGGCACGGTGATCCTGCTGGTGATGTTCATCCGCATCCTGCGTGGGCACTTCAATGCCGACAAGCACTTCGGGTTCGAGGCCGCCAGCTGGTACTGGCACTTCGTCGATGTGGTCTGGGTGGGTCTGTTTATCTTCGTGTACGTGCTTTAGTCGGGCTTACCAAGGGGCGTGGGAAACCAGTTGGCCGCTGTAGAGGCCCCATGTGATGAGTAGCAGGGTGGCGGCGGCCAGGCTCACCCGAATGGTGAGTGCTTTGAGCAGGCGGGTCGAGTGTCCTTCGTCCTTGACCAGAAAGACCAGGCCGCTGAACAGGCTGGCGATGGTCGCCAGCAGCATCAGGACAATCGCGGCTTTTAGCATGGCGAAACTCCGGGGGGATGCGATGACTTTCAGTATAGCGACTGACCGTGGGGTGGCCGGGTGAAGCCGTTCCGGCCCGGTCTACTGCCGACCCTGGTAGTGCTTTTGCTACTGCCCGGTCTGGTGGCGCTTGGCTGTTGGCAATTGAGCCGTGCCGAGCAGAAGCGTCAGTTGCTGGCCACGTATGCCGAGCGCCGCAGCGCCGATCCGGTGGCCGCTGCGCAGTTGCCGCTGATTGAGGATGCAGCCTATCGGCGGGTCAGGCTCTATGGCCGTTTCGACGCGCAGTACAGCCTGTTGCTGGATAACCGGATGCGTGATGGCCGCCCGGGCGTCGAGGTGCTGCAACCGTTCCATGACCAGCCCAGTGGGCTGTGGCTGCTGGTCAACCGTGGCTGGTTGCCGTGGCCTGATCGACGTACGCCCGTGTCCTTCAGCACGCCGGATCAACCCTTGAGTCTGGAGGCTTGGGTCTATGTGTCGCCCGGTGCGGCATTTCAACTGCAGGTCGATCCACAGGGCGGTGCCTGGCCGCATTTGGTGACCGCCGTAGACGCCACGCAGTTCTGGTCACAACTGCAACGCGAAGGTTTTGCCCACGAATTACGCCTTGAGCCTGGTCCTGCAGCCTTCAGGCTGGACTGGCCGGTGGTTGTCATGGGCCCGGAAAAACACCTGGGCTACGCCGTGCAGTGGTTTGCCCTGGCGCTGGCCTTGATCGCGCTCTACCTCTACTTCGGCTGGCATAACAACAAGGAGAAACGCCATGGGGACCGTCATGAATCCATCCAGCACCTCTGACCTCAAGGCTCCGCAAGGGCGTGGTCGTGGTCGGTTGCAACTGCTGTTGATCCTGTTGCTGACGATCGGGCCGATGATTCTCGCCACCGGCATGTACAAGTATCAGTTCTGGGTGCCCGACAGCCGTATCTACCACGGGGAGCTGATCGGCAATGGTCAGAGCCGCGCCGACCTTGGCGTGCAGGCTGACGAGCAACGCTGGCAGCTATTGGTCAGCGCGCCGAATGATTGCGCCATGGACTGCCAGCAACTGGTCTATCTAGCCCGGCAGATTCAAATTGGCCTGGGGCGCGATGCCAGCCGCGCAAGCCATGCCTTGGCCGTCGGACAAGCGTTGGCATCGGACTATCAGGCCACGCTTGCACGTGAATACCCGCAACTGCAGCGCTACCCGCTGGACCTTGCTCAGTATGGCCGGATGAGCCAGGGCAAACCGGACGCTCAACTGTGGATTATCGATCCTCACGGCAACCTGGTGCTGCGTTACGACGCCAGGGCCAACGGCAAGGACGTACTCAACGACCTGCGCCAGTTGTTGAAGCTTTCTAACATTGGTTAGGAGATGGTCATGGCCAGACCCGGTTATCGCCTTGCAGTGTTTGCTACGTTGTTGGCACTGGTGGTCATCTTGCTCGGTGCCTATACCCGCCTGACCCATGCCGGGCTTGGCTGCCCTGACTGGCCGGGCTGTTACGGTTTCCTCAGCGTGCCGAAGACCGAAGCGCAGTTGGCGCATGCCGAGCTGCATTATCCCGATGTGCCGGTGGAGGCCCATAAGGGCTGGAACGAAATGATCCACCGCTATTTTGCCGGGACCCTGGCGCTGGTGATTTCGATGCTTGCTGTGCAGGCGATCCGTCGTCATGGGCGCGATGGCCAGCCTTTCAAACTGCCCTTGGTGCTGCTGGGGGTGGTGGTGGCACAGGCGGCGTTTGGCATGTGGACCGTCACCCTCAAATTGTGGCCGCAGGTCGTGACGGCGCATCTGCTGGGCGGTTTCACCACCCTTGGCCTGTTGTTTCTGTTGAGCCTGCGCCTGTCACACGCGTTTGCCCCGCTACCGCTTTTGCCCGTGCGTTTACGCCGTCTTGCGGCCTTGTCGTTAGTGATGGTGATAGGCCAGATTGCCCTGGGTGGCTGGGTCAGTGCCAACTATGCGGCCATGGCCTGTATCGATGTGCCTACCTGTCATGGCCAGTGGTGGCCGACGGCCGACTTCGCCAATGGTTTCCACCTGACCCAGCATATCGGTCCGAATTACCTGGGTGGGCAGTTGGACAGCGATGCGCGTACGGCCATCCATATCACTCACCGCCTCGGCGCCTTGTTGGTGACCGGTACCCTGCTGGCACTGGCCTGGCAATTGCGCCGGTTTGGCCTCACGCGGTTGGCGGCTCTGGTACTGGCGGTGCTGGCGGTACAGATCAGCCTGGGTATCAGTAACGTGCTGCTCCACCTGCCATTGGCCGTGGCCGTGGCCCATAACGCCGGGGGGGCAGCCCTGCTTCTGACCCTGGTTCTGGTCAACTACTGCACCCGCCGTGTGGCTCAACCGAAAGTGCGTCGTGTGGGCCGCGAATGGCGACTGCGTCCTCTCAGTGCCGGGGGCGTTGTGCACTATCTGGGGGATAATCCATGGCAACGCTTCTGACTGAGGGTCGTAGCCAGGCAGGTTGGCGTGACTACCTTGAGTTGACCAAACCCAAGGTTGTGCTGCTGATGCTGATCACCTCGCTGGTCGGCATGTTCCTGGCCACCCGGGCAGGCGTACCGTGGACGGTGCTGATCTTTGGCAATCTCGGAATTGCGTTTTGTGCGGGTGCAGCGGCAGCGGTCAATCATGTACTGGACCGGCGCATTGATGCATTGATGGCCCGCACCCATAAACGTCCGCTGGTTGCGGGACGCGTGGCGCCTACCGCCGCACTGGCATTTGCCCTCTTGCTCGGCGTGCTGGGCATGGTCCTGCTGTTGACCTTTACCAATGCCCTCACCGCTTGGCTCACCCTGGCCTCATTGTTGGGGTATGCCGTGATCTATACCGGCTTTCTGAAGCGCGCAACACCGCAGAACATTGTTATCGGCGGCCTGGCCGGTGCGGCGCCACCGTTGCTGGGCTGGGTGGCCGTCAGTGGGCACCTCAGTGCTGAGCCCCTGCTGCTGGTACTGATCATCTTCGCCTGGACCCCGCCGCATTTCTGGGCCTTGGCCATTCACCGCAAGCACGAGTACGCCTTGGCAGATATTCCCATGCTGCCCGTGACCCATGGCGAGCACTACACCAAGGTTCACATCGTGCTCTACACCTTGATGCTACTGGCGGTCAGCCTGCTGCCCTATGCCATCCATATGAGTGGGCCGCTCTATCTCGGTTGTGCCCTGCTGTTGGGCGCGCGCTTCCTGCAGTGGGCGTGGGTGTTGTACCGTGGCAGTCGGCCGCACGCGGCGATCAAGACCTTCAAGTACTCTATCTACTACTTGTTCCTGTTGTTCATCGCGCTGCTTGTAGACCATTACCTACTGTTGAACCTATGACCCGAACCCAGAAAACAGTCTTTATCCTCGTTGCCCTGGTTGCCATCGTACTGGGGCTTACCATCAACAAAGTGATCACCACCAAAGGCCAGGCCAACCCCGCCGAGCTGATTGATGCCGGGATCATTCTGTTGCCGCAAAGTCGCAGTGTGCCTGCGCTGGAAATGACCGACCAGAATGGCCAGCCTGTGACGATGGACCAGTTGAAAGGCAAATGGTCATTGCTGTTCTTCGGCTACACCTTCTGCCCGGACGTTTGCCCGACCACCTTGGCGCAACTGCGTCAGGTAAAGAGCGAATTGCCAAAAGAAGCGGCCGAGCGCTTGCAGGTGGTTCTGGTCAGTGTTGATCCGAACCGCGACACGCCAACTCAGCTCAAGCAGTACCTGGGGTACTTCGATACGGAGTTTCGTGGCGTGACAGGCTCATTGGAGACGACCCAGAAGCTGGCCAATGCGCTGAGCATTCCGTTCATTCCGGCCGACACCAGCAAGCCGAACTACACGGTTGACCACAGCGGCAACCTGGCCCTGCTGGGGCCGGACGGGAAGCAACGTGGTTTCATTCGCGCGCCCTTCAACAACCAGAAACTGATTGTCCAGTTGCCGGGGTTGGTCAAGCGTGATTGAGGGGGGATGTGCTGGAGCCGGTCAAACCGGCTCCAGCAGGTAGGACTTAGAACGCTGGAACGACAGCGCCTTTGTACTTATCAAGGATGAACTGCTTCACCGCTGGGCTATGCAGTGCGCCAACCAGTTTCTTCATGGCGTCGGAGTCCTTGTTGTCCGGGCGGGCAACCAGAATGTTGACGTAAGGCGAGTCGCTGCCTTCGATGATCAGCGCATCCTTGGCTGGGTCCAGCTTGGCTTCCAGCGCGTAGTTGGTGTTGATCAGCGCCAGGTCGACCTGGGTCAGGACGCGCGGCAGGGTCGCGGCTTCCAGTTCGCGGATCTTCAGGCCTTTCGGGTTCTCGGCGATGTCTTTCGGCGTGGACAGGATGTTCTTGGCATCCTTGAGCTTGATCAGGCCCGCTTTCTCCAGCAGCAGCAATGCACGGCCGCCGTTAGTGGCGTCGTTAGGGATCACCACGTTGGCGCCCGACGGGATCTCGTCCAGCTTCTTGTACTTGCTCGAGTAGGCGCCCAGTGGCTCTAGGTGCACGCCGGCAACGCTGACCAGGTTGGTGCCCTTGCCCTTGTTGAATTCATCCAGGTACGGCTGATGCTGGAAGAAGTTGGCGTCCAGACGCTTCTCGGCAACCTGTACGTTAGGCTGGATGTAGTCGGTGAAGACCTTCACTTTCAGGTCCACGCCGTCTTTGGCCAGGCTCGGTTTGACGAACTCAAGGATCTCGGCGTGCGGCACGGCGGTCGCAGCGACGGTCAGGGTTTCGGCCGCCTGGGCGGAGAAGGCCGCAACGGCGGCGACAACAGCAAGCAGTTTTTTCATTCATCACTCCTTGTGAGGGCCGTTACGGCCCCCGGGTGTCGGCATGGCCGACCCATGGGGTTATTTACGGGAAAAATGCACAACCAGTTTGTCGCCGACGCTCTGCAGTACTTGAACCAGTACCAGCAACAGGACCACGGTGACCACCATGACATCAGTCTGGAACCGCTGATAGCCAAAGCGGATAGCCAGGTCACCCAGCCCACCAGCGCCGACGACGCCGGCCATGGCGGTGTACGACACCAGGGTGATGGCGGTGACGGTGATTGCCGCGAAAATACCTGGCCGAGCTTCTGGCAGCAGCGCGTTGACGATGATCTGTCGCGTGGTGGCACCCATGGCTTGCGTGGCTTCGATAATGCCCCGGTCGACTTCACGCAAGGCGGTTTCCACCAGGCGCGCGAAGAACGGTGTGGCTCCGACCACCAGCGGTGGAATGGCCCCGGCGACGCCCAGCGAGGTGCCGGTAATCAGTACGGTGATCGGGATCATCACGATCAGCAGAATGATGAACGGCAGCGAACGCAGGATGTTGACGATCAGCGACAACAGCGCATACACGCGCTTTTCTTCAAACAGCTGGCGCGGGCCGCAGAGAAACAGCAGCACGCCCAGCGGCAGGCCGAGCAGCACGGTGAAGAACAGCGAACCGCCGAGCATGATCATGGTGTCGACGGTGGCCAACCAGATTTCACTCCAGTCGACGTTGGCAAAGAAATTCAGGGCGTCCATTAACGCAGTACCTCCATATGAACGTCAGCCGCGTGGAAGCGGGCAAACGCCGCGTCCATATCACCACCGGTGATGGCCAGGGTCAGTTGCCCATAGGGAGTGTCCTTGATGCGGTCGATGCGTCCGGCCAGGATGCTGTAGTCCACCCCGGTTTCACGGGCGACGGTACCCAGCAGCGGCGCATAGGTGGCATCGCCCTGGAAAGTCAATCGCACGATCCGGCCCGGTACATGGGCAAAGTCGTCGCGCTGTTCGTTTTCGTCGATCTGTTCGTCTTCTTGAACGAATCGCTTTGTGGTCGGGTGCTTGGGGTGCAGGAACACGTCTGCCACCGGGCCATGCTCGACGATCTGCCCGGCGTCCATCACGGCCACCTGATCGCAGACGCGACGGATTACATCCATTTCATGGGTAATCAGGACGATGGTCAGGTTCAGCTCACGGTTGATCTCGGCCAGCAGTTGCAGCACCGAGGCGGTGGTCTGCGGGTCAAGGGCACTGGTGGCTTCGTCGCACAGCAGGATCTTCGGCTTGGTCGCCAGGGCGCGGGCAATGCCAACGCGCTGCTTTTGCCCGCCAGACAGTTGCGCCGGGTATTTCCTGGCGTGTTCGCTCAGGCCGACACGGGCCAGCAGCTCGCTGACGCGGGTGTCGATTTCACTGCGCGACAGCTCACCGGCCAAGGTCAATGGCAGGGCAACGTTGTCAGCAACCGTCTTGGACGCCAGCAGGTTGAAGTGCTGGAAGATCATCCCGACCTGTTGCCGGAAGCGGCGCAGCTCGTTGGCATTGAACGCGGTGACATCTTCACCGTCGACGATGATTTTCCCGCCGCTAGGGGCTTCCAGGCGGTTGATCAGGCGCAGCAAGGTACTTTTGCCTGCACCGGAATGGCCGATCAGGCCGAATACCTGCCCGTTCTCGACTCGCAGGTCGGTCGAATGCAGGGCGGGGATATCCTTACCGGCAACGCGGTAGGTTTTATGGACGTTTTGAAACTCGATCACGTAGCGAACCTTGTGGGGCGCATGAATTAGGGTCAGCGGATGGCCGGGCGCGCATTTTAGCCTGTTCACATAGAGGTTCTTAGCATTTATTTCGTAAACAACCAACGATACGGGAATAACGCGATCAGTGGTCAGTTGAGCGAAATGCTTGCCAAGACGGTCCGTGAGCCTGGGCGGGCCCGGAGCCGGCCGGGATACCCGAGGGGCGGCCCGGCAGCTGGTCTTAGGGGCGGCGCGGTGTCAGTACGACCTGGGCCGGCTGATTGCGGTGTATCTCATGGCGCTGCTGCAGCGCGAAGTCAGGTGCAAGCTTGTGCACGCGTTTGCTGAGCAGGGTGGCAAGCCATGGATAGTCCTGCTTGCGCGGTACCTGAAACAGCACGTCGCAGTCATAGTTGACGGTATCGCTGGCAATATCATCGAGTTGGCGGCGAAGTTCGCTCATCTTGCCAATCTTCAGGGCGATGACCGTGCTGGCCGCAGACGGGTCGATGAGCTTGGCCGCAGGGCGTGCTTCTGCGGCCTTGAGGGCGGCTTCGGCCTTGTCGAGCTCAGCTCTTCGCGCCTGGGTAATGGCACCGTTGACGCCGCCGGTCAGGGCTGGCGCCTTGGGCATCAGCGCACGGGCGCGGCTAAGGGCTGTGGCGGCAGCATTCACATCACCTTTCTGCAGGACGATCTGGCTGCGTTGCAGGTAGGCTTCGGCCAGTTGCCGCTGATATTGCTCCAGGCGACTGTCGCCCGGTGCTTGAGTTTGTAGCGCTGCGAGTTGATCTTCGGCGGTGGCCAGTTCGCTGCTGGCGATGCTTTGTTCCAGCTGCTGCCAGGCATCTGGCGCCGCAGGCACGGCGGTGCTCTGCGCCGGGTTGCTTGAGCATGCGGCCAAGGCCAGGGAAAACGCGGCAAGGAGCAGATAACGGGAGGCGAACGGCTTCATTCCTGCGACTCTCTATTTGCGCAAAAAACGAGCAAGTCTACACCCAGCTCGCTGACTCGAAAATAACTCTTCAGAGTGTATGCGCGATTAAAATGTCGCAGGGTGCAACCTCTGTGGTTGTACCCTGCGCGACTGCGCCGCCGTTCAGCGCCGGGGAAGCGCCAGGCTAATCAAGAATAGCACTGCAGCGCAGACCACGATTGACGGCCCGGCCGGCGTGTCCTTGAACCAGGACAGGGCGAGCCCGCTGCATACTGCCACCACGCCTAGCAGGCTGGCACCCAGGGCCATCTGCTCGGGTGAGCGGGCGTGACGCTGGGCAGCGGCTGCCGGGATGATCAGCAGTGATGTGATCAACAGCACGCCGACGATCTTCATGGCCACGGCAATGACTACCGCGATCAGCAGCATCAGGGCCAGGCGCAACGCGGCCACCGGCAAGCCTTCGACCATGGCCAGCTCCTCGTGGACGGTCACGGCCAGCAAGGGCCGCCACAGGGCCACGATCAGCAGCAAGGCCACGCTGCTGCCGCCGAGTATCCAGGCAAGATCGCCCGGGCTGATCGCCAGCAGATCACCGAACAGGTAGGCCATCAGGTCGATTCGCACATCGTGCATGAAGCTGAGCACGACCAGGCCAAGGGACAGGGTGCTGGGTGCGAGAATCCCCAACAGGGTGTCGGACGCTAGCGGCTGGCGCTGTTGCAGGGTGACCAGCAGCAACGCCAACAGCAGACAACCCACCGTCACCGCCAGGGCGGGGCTGATGTCGAGTACGAAGCCCAGCGCCACACCCAGCAGTGCTGCGTGGGACAGCGTGTCGCCAAAGTAGGCCATGCGCCGCCAGACCACGAACGATCCCAAGGGGCCTGCAACCAGCGCCAGCGCCAAACCTGCAAGCAGGGCGTAGAGCAGAAAATCAGCCATGCTTGCAGTGGTCTCCGTGTACATGACCGGCTTTGGCCGGGGCAACCACGGAACCGTGCAGGTCGTGGGCGTGGTCGTGGTGATGGTGGTAGATCGCCAGGCTTGGCGCGTTGTTGCCGAACAGCTCGACAAAGGCCGGGTCGCCGCTGACTTGCTCGGGATGCCCGGAGCAGCAGACATGTCGGTTCAGGCAGACAACCTGATCGGTGGTGCTCATTACCAGGTGCAGGTCATGGGAGACCATCAGTACACCGCAACCGTGGCGGTCGCGCAGCCGGGTGATCAGGCTGTACAGCTCGGCCTGGCCCGCCACGTCGACGCCCTGTACCGGTTCATCGAGCACCAGCAGCTCGGGCTCGCGCAGCAGCGCCCGGGCCAGCAGCACGCGCTGCATTTCACCGCCGGAAATGCCCTGGACAGGGCTGTCGATCACCTGCTCGGCACCCACTTCCTTGAGGGCTGCCAAGGCTGTATTGCGGTCTACGCCGGGCACCAGGCGCAGAAACCGTAGAACCGAAAGCGGCAAGGTCGCATCGACGTGCAGCTTCTGTGGCATGTAGCCAATACGCAGTTTGGGTTTGCGCCAGACTTTGCCGCTATCGGGCTTGAGCAGCCCGAGCACCGCGCGTACGAGGGTCGTTTTGCCTGCGCCGTTGGGGCCGATCAGGGTGACGATCTGGCCAGGCTCGACACTGAGGTCGATGTTGTCGAGTACCGACTGGCTAGCGAAGCCGACGCTCACCTGCTCCAGGCGAATCAGGGCGTTGCTCATCACGCGCTCCGGCAACTGGCGCAGAGCCCAACCACTTCGACGGTCTGCGTTTCAACTGTGAAACCGACGTCCTTGGCGCTGGCAACGATGGCATCGCTGATCGACGACTGTTCCAGTTCGAGCGCGACATGGCATTCGCGGCAAATCAGGAACTGCCCTTGATGGACATGCTCTGGATGGCTGCAGCCCATGAAGGCATTGAGCGACGCAATTCGGTGAACCAGGCCGTTTTCCAGGAGGAAATCCAGTGCCCGGTACACCGTCGGTGGCGCGGCGCGGCGACCGTCTTGCTCACTCAGCACGGCCAGGATGTCGTAGGCGCCCAAGGGTTTATGGCTCTGCCAGACCAACTCCAGCACGCGTCGACGCAAGGCGGTCAGGCGCAGGCCCTGGCGGACACACAGCGCGTCGGCCTCGGCCAGGGCGCTGTGGACGCAGTGGGAGTGGTCGTGGGGGCGATTGGCCAGCGGTGTAGTAGGCATGAGCAGCGACGGTTCTTGTGAGAGACGTTATTATGTTACCTGTTCCTGAACCGTTGAGTGGCTATCGTGTCCCGATTTTTTGCCCTTTTTGTCGCTTTTGTCTCCAGTCTTGTCGTCTTGGCGCCAGCGCAGGCCGAAGTCCGTGTATTGACCAGCATCAAGCCACTGCAGTTGATTGCGGCTGCGGTCCAGGACGGTGTTGGTACGCCCGAGGTGCTGCTTCCACCGGGCGCTTCGCCTCACCATTACGCCCTTCGTCCCTCGGACGTGCGGCGGGTTGCCGAGGTCGACCTGCTTTACTGGATTGGCCCCGATATGGAAGGTTTTCTACCGCGCGTGCTGAGCGGCCGCAACAAGCCCAGCGTGGCTTTGCAGGCTGTGCCGGGGTTGCAGTTGCGCCACTTTGGCGAAGACAGCCACTCCCACGAGTCGACGGACGAGCATGATCACGATCATCGTCCGGGTAGCCTGGATGCGCACCTGTGGTTGGCACCGGCCAATGCCCGGGTGATCGCCGCGAAAATGGCGGCTGACCTTGTGGCCGCTGATCCGGCCAATGCTGCCCGCTATCGGAGCAACCTGAGCGCGTTCGAGCAGCGCCTGGATGCCCTCGACTTGCGTTTGAAGGCTCGATTGGCGGGTGTTTCCGGCAGGCCGTACTTTGTTTTCCACGAAGCGTTTGATTACTTCGAGGCGGCGTATGGCTTGCAGCATACTGGTGTATTCAGCGTTGCCGCCGAAGTGCAGCCCGGTGCCCAGCACGTGGCTGCCATGCGCAAGCGCTTGCAGGAGGTCGGCAAGACATGCGTCTTCAGTGAGCCGCCGCTGCGCCCACGGCTGGCCGAGACCTTGACGGCCGGGTTGCCGGTACGTCTGGCCGAACTGGACGCACTAGGGGGCAATACCCCGGTGACCGCCCAAGGCTATGAGCAGGTGCTGGAGAAGCTTGGCAATGACCTGGCGGGTTGCCTGGAGGCGCTCTAGGCAGCCGCCTCCGTGCAATAACCGGCTTAGAGCGCGAACGGCAACGCCACGCTGACTTGCTGACGCGCTGCCAGGCGCACTTCGAAATCGGCAGGGTCGTGAATCAATACATCCATGCCCGCGAAGGACTCTGCCGCAATAAGCCGGGACAGCCAGAAGCGTACACAGGCTATCCGCAGCATGACCGGCCAGAGTTGCGCTTCTGCCGCCGTGAAGGGGCGCAGTGCCGCATAGGCACCCAGCAGCGCCCTGGAGCGCGCACTGTCGAGCTGCCCGGCATCGTCACAGCACCAGTCGTTCAGCGTAATGGCCAGGTCGTAGAGCATCGGCCCGGAGCAGGCGTTGTAGAAGTCGATCAGGCCCGTCAGGTGCGTGCCTTCGAACAGCGCATTGTCACGGAACAGGTCTGCGTGCAGGTTGGCGCGTGGCAAGGCCATGATCTGCGCGTGATGCGTTCTGATTTCCTCGAGGCAGGCTTGCAGCAGCTGGCGTTGATCCGCGTTCAGGCGCGGCATCAGCTCGGCACCGGTTTGCAGCATCCAGTCCAGGCCTCGGTCGGTTTTACGCTCCAGCACATGCTCGCAGGTCGCCACATGCAGGTGGCCGAGCAGTTCGCCAACCTGATGGCAATGCTGGTTGTTCGGCTCCTTGATGTGCTTGCCTGGCAGTCGCGGTTGCAGCAAGGCCGGCTTGCCGGCCAACTCGCGCAATGCCACGCCGTCCGTGGTCCGCAATGCGTATGGCACAGGCAGGTTGGCTTCGTGCAGGACGTCCAGCAGTTCAATAAAGAACGGCAGGTCCTGGATTGGCCCGCGCTCGACCAGCGTCAGCACAAACTCACCCTGTTCGAGGCTGACGAAGAAGTTGCTGTTTTCGGTTCCGGCGGCAATGCCCTGGAAATCCCGAAGGCGGCCCAGGCCATAAGGGGCCAGAAAGGTTTCCAGCTCAGGCCGGGTCAAAGGGGTGAACACAGACATGGTCAAAACTGCTCGTTCGGGCACTTCGGCCAGGAAGTGCCGGGTTGATGTTAGAGGTCGCGCGTTACCACTCGAAAATCTTCCAGGATGGAATCAGCATGTCCGGTTGATCTGAGCGGATAAAGTTGGCTTCGGTGCCGTCGGCGCGAACCAGAAAGTAAGGTTTGCCATGCTTGGGGGTAATCTTGATGGCATACAGAAAACCATTCTGGCGGTACTCCTGAATGGTTTTATCGCCTTCCTGGCGAATGGTGACGTCCGGATCGGGCGACGGTGCATCATCCGCAGCCATCGCCGCGAACGGAGTAGCCAGGAGCCCTAGCAGCAACAGGCGATTTAGTGTGCGCATGATAACCTTGTCCCTTTGTCGTCAATGATCCGGACATTCTAGCGCCGGGCCCGCCGAAAAGGTTGATTCTGCTCATGAGCCAAGCTCCCCTCGTCCTGGTGGACGGTTCTTCCTACCTGTACCGCGCCTTCCATGCGCTGCCGCCACTGACCACCTCCAAGGGCCTGCCAACCGGTGCGGTCAAGGGCGTGCTGAACATGCTGAAGAGCCTGCGCAAGCAGTATCCCGGCAGCCTGTTTGCAGTTGTTTTCGATGCAAAAGGCGGCACGTTCCGCGACGAAATGTTCGCCGAGTACAAGGCCAATCGGCCCAGTATGCCGGATGACTTGCGGGTGCAGATCGAACCGCTGCATGCCAGCGTGCGTGCACTGGGGTATCCGCTGCTTTGTGTGGAGGGCGTCGAAGCCGATGACGTGATTGGCACCCTGGCCCGCAGCAGCGCGGCTGCCGGACGTCCGGTGATCATCTCCACAGGCGACAAGGACATGGCGCAACTGGTCGATGGCCACATTACGCTGGTCAACACCATGACCGGTAGTGTGCTGGACGTGGCTGGCGTGAAGGAGAAATTCGGCGTCGGTCCCGAACACATCATCGACTTCCTGGCTCTTATGGGTGACAAGGTCGATAACATTCCTGGCGTGCCAGGGGTGGGCGAGAAAACCGCGTTGGGCCTGCTGACTGGTGTTGGTGGCGGTCTGCGCGATCTCTACGACAACCTCGACAAGGTACCCAGCCTGGCTATCCGGGGGGCCAAGACCCTGCCGGCCAAGCTTGAGGAGCACCGCGACGCCGCGTTCCTCTCGTATGAACTGGCGACGATCAAGCTCGACGTCCCGCTGGATATCGAGGTTGACGCACTGGTGTGCGGTGAACCCGACCGCGAAGCCTTGCTGGCGCTGTACACCGAGCTGGAGTTCAAGAGCTGGGTCGAGGAGATTCAGCGTGAGGCCAAGCGTGAAGGCGTGGCGGTTGCCGAGGTGGCAGAGCAGCCATCGGTCGAAGTGAAGTATGAAACCATCCTTGACCAGGCGCGCTTTGACGTCTGGCTGGAAAAACTGAAGAAGGCCACGCTGATTGCTTTCGACACCGAGACCACGGGTCTTGATGCTCAGCAGGCGCAAATTGTCGGTGTGTCGTTTGCTGTGGAGCCCTTTGAGGCGGCCTATGTGCCGTTGACTCACTCCTACATGGGCGTGCCCGAGCAACTTGATCGAGACGCCGTGCTGTTGGCGCTCAAGCCGATCCTGGAAGACCCGAACACGCTGAAAGTCGGCCAAAACGCCAAATATGACATGAATATTCTGGCCAATTGCGCGATTGGCGGTGATCAGGCAAACGGTATCGCGCTGCGTGGTGTGGCCTTCGACACCATGCTGGAGTCCTACGTGCTGGATTCCACCGCGACCCGTCATGACATGGACAGCCTGGCGCTCAAGTACCTGGACTACACCACTATTTCCTTTGAGGACATTGCCGGGAAAGGTGCCAAGCAACTGACCTTCGACCAAATTTCGCTTGAAACGGCCGGCCCCTACGCGGCCGAAGATGCCGATGTGACGTTGCGTCTGCATCAGGCGCTGCAGGCACGCCTGGCCAAGACGCCGAGCGTGCTACCGGTGTTGAACGAGATCGAGATGCCACTGGTGCCGGTGCTGGCGAAGATCGAGCGGCAGGGGGCACTGGTCGATGCCAAGTTGCTCGGTGCTCAGAGCCTGGAGCTGGGCGAGAAACTGGTCGCGCTGGAGCGTGAAGCCTTTGCGATCGCGGGTGAAGAGTTCAACCTGGGTTCGCCCAAGCAGTTGGGGGTGATTCTGTACGAAAAGCTCGGCCTGCCGATCCTCAGCAAGACCGCCAAGGGCCAGGCTTCCACGGCTGAGGCCGTGCTGGCGGAACTGGCCGAACAGGACTACCCGCTGCCCAAGGTGCTGATGCAGTACCGCTCGCTGAGCAAGTTGAAAAGCACCTACACCGACCGTCTGCCCGAGCAGATCAACCCGCGCACCGGGCGTATCCATACCTCGTATCATCAGGCCGTGGCGGCCACCGGTCGTTTGTCCTCAAGTGATCCAAACCTGCAGAACATTCCGATTCGCACCCCAGAGGGGCGGCGTATTCGCCAGGCGTTTGTTGCTGCACCCGGTTACCGTCTGTTGGCTGCGGACTATTCGCAGATCGAGTTGCGCATCATGGCTCATCTGGCCAAGGACGAAGGGCTGTTGCATGCGTTCCGGCACAACCTGGACGTTCACCGGGCCACGGCCTCCGAGGTCTTCGGCGTTGCCTTGGAAGACGTTACAAGCGACCAGCGGCGCAGTGCCAAGGCGATCAACTTCGGCTTGATCTACGGTATGAGCGCTTTCGGTCTGGCCAAGCAGATTGGTGTCGATCGCAAGCAGTCCCAGGCCTATATCGACCGCTATTTCTCGCAGTACCCAGGCGTGCTGGCGTACATGGAGCGCACGCGTGCTCAGGCTGCTGAGCAAGGGTTTGTCGAAACCCTGTTCGGTCGCCGCCTGTACCTGCCGGACATCAATGCAAAGAACCCGGCACTGCGCAAAGGCGCGGAGCGCACGGCGATCAACGCACCAATGCAGGGTACTGCAGCCGACATCATCAAGCGGGCCATGGTGGCGGTAGACAACTGGCTGAACGATTCCGGGCTGGATGCTCGGGTGATCCTGCAGGTTCACGATGAATTGGTGCTGGAAGTACGTGAAGACCTGGTCGAACAGGTGCGTGAACAGATCCGTCCGTACATGAGCAGCGCCGCGCAGTTGGATGTTCCGCTGCTGGTGGAGGTAGGTGTGGGCTCGAATTGGGATGAAGCGCACTAAATAACCCTGAAAAAGCTGCGGCATATCGTCGCGGCTTTTTGGCTGGGTACACGCCGTTAGTCGTGAAAATTCTATGTGCTATCGCAAATAGTTTCTAAACGCTCGGAACTAATCGGGGGAACCACGACTCAGAGTAACTGAATGGGTGGTGAAGCCCTTCGATGCTCCTATGTTGTGTTAAGTGTTGGCAGATATCTGGACCCCGCCCTAGCGGTCCGGAACTTGAACCCCGAACTTCCCCCTCCCCATACGAAGTCCGGGGTTTTTTTTGCCTTGCGTTTGGCGCCTGGCCCTTATTCTGCGGGCTTGTCGGCCAACTCCATCCAGTTCGCCAGAACGCCGTAGGCTTCTTCCAGCCCTTGGCGCTTAGGGGCGGAGAACAGCTGAATGGTCACCCCTTCGCCCCAGCCCTTGCGGATTTCCGCTTGCACCTTGAGCAGGGTGTTTTTTGCCGCGCCATAGGTGAGTTTGTCGGCTTTGGTCAGAAGAATATGCATCGGCATGTTACTGGCCACTGACCAGTCGAGCATCATCTGGTCGAAGTCGGTCATGGGGTGACGCACATCCATCATCAAAATCACACCCCGCAGGCTTTCGCGGCTGCCCAGGTAGGCCTCCAGGTGGCGCTGCCAGTGCTGTTTGAGCGGGATTGGGACCTTTGCATAGCCATAGCCTGGCAGGTCGACCAAACGCCGTTCTTCGTCCAGACTGAAAAAATTGAGTAACTGGGTGCGACCGGGTGTTTTCGAGGTGCGTGCCAGGCTGGCGTGGGTCAGCGTGTTTAGAGCGCTGGACTTGCCGGCGTTGGAGCGCCCGGCAAAGGCCACTTCATAGCCCTGGTCGTCTGGGCACTGGTCGACTTTGGCGGCGCTGAGTGCGAATTTGGCCTGTTGGCAGAGGCCGAGAATGGGGTTTTTTACGTGCATGGGGTATCCGCTTGGGGGCTTGTCCGAGGCAGGCTCGGCAAGGGGTGTCGTTTCCGTTTCGATAACGGGAGTATATAATGCCGCAGATTTTGTGTGCGCTTTATCCCAGCGTAGGATGAGGTTCACGGGGGGACCCGATTCAAGCTTGCGCGTTAGAACGCAGTGCAGGCCCCCAGCCCTGAAAGGTCGTTCGCATGACGAAATGGCTGTTGGTTACCGTTGTCTTGGTACCGTTTTTCAGCGCTCAGGCTACACAGGATCCCGAGGCGTTGTACAACCGCGCATGCGCGGCGTGTCATGCCGGTCAGCTGCCACAGGCACCGAAACCAGGTGATCGTGCAGCCTGGGAACCGAGACTGGCGCAGGGTATGGAGACGTTGGTGGTGCATGTCACCCAGGGTTTCAAGGCTATGCCGCCGCGTGGATTGTGCATGGACTGCAGTGCCGAAGACTACCGGGCGATCATTCAGTGGATGATCCGATAGTATCGATACATAACTCTTTCACCCTTAGCCGTAGTTGGATTAGCTGATGAACAAACTACTCGTGAGTCTGCTGTTGACCTTGGGCGTCACCGGCGCTGCAAATGCCGCTGGCAATCTTGTTGGCGATGCCGCTGCCGGTCAGGGCAAAACTGCTGTATGTGGCGCTTGTCACGGTCCAGACGGTAACAGCATGGCGCCGAACTTCCCGAAACTGGCTGGCCAGGGTGAGAAATACCTGGAGAAACAGCTGCATGATATCAAGTCGGGTAAGCGCACCGTGCTGGAAATGACGGGTCTGCTGACCAACCTGAGTGATCAGGACATGGCAGATATCGCGGCCTACTTCGCTAGCCAGAAAGGCAGTGTCGGCGCCGCCGATCCAAAACTGGTCGCGGCCGGTGAAGCCCTGTTCCGCGGTGGCAACCTTGAAAAAGGCATGCCAGCCTGCACCGGTTGCCACTCGCCTAATGGCGCTGGCCTGGCTGCTGCCGGTTTCCCGCACCTGGGTGGCCAGCATGCGCAGTACGTCGCCAAGCAATTGACCGACTTCCGTGAAGGCAACCGTACCAACGACGGCGACGCGATGACCATGCGTTCCATCGCTGCCAAGCTGAGCAACAAGGACATCGAGGCAGTATCGAGCTACATTCAGGGGCTGCACTGATCCTTGCGGCGTAACGTTGTGCGGGGCTACATCTCTCGCAATGTTAACGTGCCGTTAATGCAGCTGCGAAAGCATGAAAAGGGTGGCTAGGGCCGCCCTTTTTTGTACCTGCTACCGTTACACTATCGAACTCAGGCCTGTGTCGATCTGTCTGAAGGCAGGTCGCGTTGTGGCGACTCATCACTGCTCAGGAGTAAAGCATGCGTAATCTGATTCTCAGCGCCGCGTTGGTCGCCGCCAGCGTCTTTGGCATGTCCGTCCAGGCCGCCGAGCCGCCTGCAGACGGTAAGTATGTCGAGCTGAACAATCCTGTGCCGGTTGCTGTGCCTGGCAAGATCGAGGTGGTGGAGCTGTTCTGGTACGGCTGCCCGCATTGCTACAGCTTTGAGCCGACCATCAACCCATGGGTCGAGAAGCTGCCAAAGGACGTCAACTTTGTGCGCGTACCTGCCATGTTTGGCGGCGCCTGGGATGCCCATGGCCAGATGTTCCTGACCCTGGAAGCCATGGGTGTCGAGGGCAAGGTGCACAGTGCTGTATTCAACGCGATCCAAGTGGAACACAAGCGTCTGACCAAGCCTGAGGAAATGGCCGACTTCCTCGCGACTCAGGGCGTCGACAAGGACAAGTTCCTGGCGACATTCAATTCCTTTGCGATCAAGGGCCAGGTTCAGAAAGCTCGCGATCTGGCCAAAAAATATGAAATCAGCGGTGTTCCGACCATGGTTGTCAACGGTAAGTACCGTTTTGACCTGGGCTCTGCCGGCGGTCCAGAGGAAACCATCAACGTGGCTGATCAGTTGATTGCCAAGGAGCGCGCCGCCCAGTAAGCGGCGATTGCCATGCGGCGTTGGAAAACTGAACGGTGTGTTGGCCTGCATGATCCGCAGGTCAACGAACACCATTTGCAGACCAGTAGCCTCCCGAAGGACGGTCGTCTGCGCCTGCTCAGTTTCAATATCCAGGTGGGGATCAGTACCGAGCGCTACCGCCACTACCTGACGCGTAGTTGGCAGCACCTTTTGCCTACCACCGGCCGTGCCGGTAACTTGCAGAAAATTGGTGACCTGCTCAGCGACTTTGATCTCGTCGCCCTGCAGGAGGCCGATGGTGGCAGCTTGCGTTCAGGTTTCGTCAATCAGGTCGAGTACCTGGCGCAACTGGGTGCCTTCCCTTACTGGTATCAACAGCTCAATCGCAACCTTGGCCGTTTCGCTCAGCACAGCAATGGCGTACTCAGTCGCTTGAAGCCGCAGTTGCTGGAAGACCATCCGCTGCCCGGTCCTTCGGGTCGTGGTGCGATTCTGGTGCGTTTTGGTGAAGGGGACGATGCGTTGGTTGTGGTGATGATGCACCTGGCACTGGGTGCACGGACCCGTGCGCGTCAACTCGCCTACATTCGTGAACTGATTGGTGGTTATCGTCATCAGGTATTGATGGGCGACATGAATACCCATGCCAGCGACCTGCTGGAACACTCGCCATTGCGTGATCTCGGTTTGGTTGCCCCGCAGGTGCAAGCCACGTTCCCCAGTTGGCGGCCGCAGCGTTGTCTTGATCATATCTTGCTCAGCCCCAGCCTCACGTTGGAGCGCTTCGAGGTGCTTGCCCAGCCCATTTCCGATCATCTTCCGGTCGCGGTTGAGATTCGTTTGCCTGATGCCCTTGCGATGGATACGCTTCCGGCCGTGAGCTAACTGCCCCTACTCCTTTGCGAAATCAGGCATGACCGAAGAAGCCCAGCGCTGGAAAGAGAAATACCTCAAGAGTATTGAGCAACAAGAAAAGCTCGAGCGCCGCTGGGAAGCTCGCCTTGACCTTCTGCGTCGAGGCTTGGTACGCAGCACATTGGCGGCCGAAGGCAGCGATCTGGCTGTTGATAAGTGCATGAAAGAGATGCGCGACGTCATCCGCACCGACAATATGGACGCTGCACTGGCAGGCTTGATTCCGCGGTTGGAAAAAGCCGTATTGGACTCCGAGCAGCGTCGGGAAACCCGAACGGCACAGATCGGCACAGCGCTGGCGGCATTAGTGAGCCAGTTACAAGCATTGCCGTTGCCGAGTGAGGTCACTCGGCCACTGAAAAAATTTGCCAAACAACTGGATGCTCGCGCGAGTCAGCCTCGTGAGATGCCTTTGCTGCTGGGCGAGCTGAGTAGCTTGCAAGGCCAGGCGATTGCTGCGCTGGACAAGCCAGAAGAAGCCGGCCGCCCAGGTTTTTTGCAGCGGTTGTTCGGTAACCGCGAAGCGGCATCAGAGGCGCCCGCAGTACCGACAACGGTTGCCAGCACAGCCTCTGCGGCCGTTGAGGTGGAGGCCGCTGTTGTTGAATCAGCGCCTATTGCATCGCCTGCCGAGGTCGATGCAGATGAGCTGCATCCGCTGCCTGAGCCCCCTGAGCCCGCTGTCGAGGCGGCCAGCGAGGCGGTGACGTCCGTGCAGGTCGAACCCGCGGCCGCCGAGCCTGTGCAGGTGCCCCCTCCTCCAGTCGCTGCGCCGCTTGAGGCATTGGCAGCGGAGCCAGCATCTGTACCTGAGCGTCCTGAAGCACCGGAGACCGAGGCCGATGCTCCACCGCTCGCTGCCGATATCCCGGAGGATCAGGCCACGCCCGCCGAAGAGGCGTACGCACTGCCCGAAAACACCGAGCCTAGCTACAGTTCGGTCGCCAGTCATATTGAAGAGACCCTGCTGGGCTTGCTGGATGATCTGACGCTTCCTGAGCGGCACAAGGCCCAGGCGCAATCCATGCGCGAGCGCCTGCAGCATGGCCTGAACTGGTATGAGCTGTTGCCGGTCCTGGACGATCTGGTCGTGCTCATGCTGGCTATCACCAGCAGTGGCCAGCATGAGTTTGAAGCCTATCTGCAGCAGGTCAATGAGCGTCTTGAGTCTTTCCAGAGTCATCTGCAGGAAGCCAGTGACGGGCATGCCGATAGCCGGACAGCTGCCCGCGATCTGGATAGCCAGTTGCGTGAACAGGTTGATGGCCTGCAAAGCAGCGTGCAGGGGGCTGCGGATCTGGAAAGCCTCAAACACATTCTGGATAACCGCCTGGAAGGATTGCTGGGAACGATTGACATACACCAGCAGCAGCGCGATCAGCGTGAGCAGGAAATGGCCGAGCGTTTGCGTGGCTTGGCTGAACGGGTTACGCATATGGAGCAGGAAGCCCAAGGTTATCGTGAGCACCTGGAAGAGCAGCGGCAGAAGGCCTTGATCGACCCACTGACCGGCCTGCCAAACCGTGCGGCCTGGTCCGAGCATCTGGAGCGCGAGATGCAGGCTTGGCAGGCACAGGGTGGCCACCTGTTGGTCGCGATGCTTGATCTGGACCATTTCAAAAGGATCAATGACAACTACGGGCACCTCGCGGGCGACAAGGTGCTAAAGATCGTCGCCAACGAACTGCGCAAGCGCTTGCGCGGCCGTGACTTTATCGCCCGGTTTGGTGGTGAGGAGTTTGTGCTGTTGATGCCGCAGAGCAATCTGGTCAGTGGATGCCAGCAGGCCGAAATCCTGCGGGCGGCGGTCGAGGCCTGCCCATTCCACTTCAAGGGCGAGCGGGTAACGATCACCCTCTCGATAGGTGTCACTGCGCTACGTGATGGGGAGCGCAGCGACATCGCCCTCAAGCGCGCCGACGAGGCGTTGTATCGCGCCAAGCACCAAGGCCGTAACCGCGTCGAACAAGGATGAGCACTATATAGTTATCACCGTTTGCGCCATCGCTAGAGAGGGTACGTTATGCTATTGCATTACTGATACCCATAGATGTGCCCTCTTGCCATGAAAGCCTTCTTCTGCGCCCTGCTGCTTCTGTCGCTGGCCGGTTGTGCAAACACCCTCCAGATTGACCGAAGCCACCCATCCGTCAACCAGGACAGTCGTATCCAGTTTGTTGTCCTGCACTACACCAACGCTTCGCTGGAGCGTTCACTGGCGTTGTTGACCCATGGTGAAGTCAGCAGCCACTACCTGATCGGTGATAAACCAGCGACCATCTACCAACTGGTAGACGAGAACCGCCGTGCCTGGCACGCCGGTGACAGCCAATGGCAGGGGCGTACCTGGCTCAACTCGAGCTCTATTGGCATTGAGATCGTAAACCCAGGTTTTACCGATACACCGTCTGGACGTGTCTGGCACCCCTACTCCGAGGCGCAAATACAGGCGCTGATCCTGTTGCTCAAGGACATCGTCAAACGCAATAACATCGACCCACGGCATATCATTGGGCATAGCGATATAGCGCCATCACGCAAACTCGACCCAGGCCCTCTGTTTCCCTGGAAGCGCCTGGCCGATGCCGGTGTTGGTGTGTGGCCTGATGCCGCTGCCGTTGCACAGCAGCGTGCCCGTTTCGATGTGAGCCCGCCGAGTATCGCCTGGTACCAGCAGCAACTGGCACGTTTCGGCTATGCCATCGAGCAAACCGGGGTCAATGATGTCAGTACCCGGCACGTGTTGGCTGCCTTCCAGATGCGCTTCCGCCCGCAACGTTTTGATGGCGTGCCCGATGCGCAGACGGCGGCAATCTTGCAGGTGCTCAACCGCTCCCGCTGATAGGCGCCGCCCAACGGGCAGGCTGATTCGTCAGGCAGTTGCTATACCTTGTGGTATTCAATGGGATATCGCCTGATGTCATCTGCCTTCGCCACGCTGCGCAGCCTGTTCCTTCGCCCCTGGCTACTGGCCGCGCTTGCGGCCTCGGCCAGTGCGATCCTGTTGCTGAGTGCCAGCCTTGGTGTGGCCATGCACCAGATTCAGCAAAGTGAAAGCGAGCAGATGAATGCCAAGGGGGAGCGCTTTCTGGAGCGGCTGGAGCAGATCTTCAGTCAGCTGCGTGAAGGTGTGGATCATCTTCAGGCTCAACCGCTGCGAGGGTGCACTCCGCAGATGTTGGCAGCCTTGCAGCAGGTGGGCTTCAACAATCGCTTTGTCTTTGAAGCCGCCTATATAGATGGAGACACCCGCTGCTCCAACCGCTTGGGCGAGCACAGCACAGAACCTGTACGGCCCCCGGACATTCAGGGGCCGACCTACAGCTATTGGTTGAACACCAGTGCCGAACCGAACGATAACCTGGCGGCATTGATGCTGGGGCGTGGGCATTTCCGTATCTCGACTTCTCGTGGGCACCTGAGCGATGTTGTTGATCTGCCACCAGGCGGCAGCCTGTTGGTGGTGCTCGACAACGGCATGCGCGCAGTACCCGTGTTGGGGCCGGCGCAGGCATGGCCACCCTCCTCTGATGGGGCACTCGACGTTGCAAACGCCATGCTGGAGTTGCCCGATCATCTGGTCTATCGGATGCCGACCAAGTCTCCGGACTATCAACTGGTGCTGATTACCCCCAAAACCAGCCTGCCGCTGAAAATGAATGGCGTCATCTGGTTGTTGTTCCCAGGTAGCCTGCTGCTGGCCTGGTGCATCGGCTGGTTGGTACTGCAGCTGGTACGTCAACGCCAATCAATGAGTTCGGAACTGCAGGGGGCGTTGCGGCGAGGTGAGTTGCAGGTGCTCTATCAGCCAATTCTCGAACTCAACAGCCGACGATGCGTGGGGGCCGAGGCGCTGGTACGGTGGCGCCATCCCGATGGCACGTTGACCAGTCCGGACCTGTTCATTCCGTTGGCGGAAAACACCGGCCAAATTCGCCAGATCACCGACTTTGTGTTGCAGCGCGTGCTGGAGCAGTTGGGGCAGTTGTTGCGCGCCAACCCTCAGTTGTACATCTCGATTAACCTGGCAGCGTGCGATGTGATGGTGCCACGCATTGGTCGTGTGGCTGCTCGTTTACTGGCACTGCACCGCGTCGCGGCCAGCCAGATCGCTTTCGAGGTGACTGAGCGCGGGCTGATTGATGTGGTAGTCGCACGGGATAACCTGCAAGCACTGCGCTCGGTTGGTCACCAAGTGTTGATCGATGATTTTGGCACGGGCTACTGCAGCCTGGCTTACCTGCAGACGCTGCCAGTCGACTGCCTGAAGATCGACAAGGCGTTCATCGATGCTCTGGGCCACGATGCCGCCAGTAGCGGGGTTGCGCCGCATATCATTCGCATGGCGCATGCCTTGCAGTTGCGGGTTATCGCCGAAGGTATCGAGTATGAGGATCAGGCGCTGTTGCTGAACAGCGAGGGTGTGAACTACGGACAGGGTTGGTTGTTTGCGCATCCCCTCAGCGCCAGGCAATTTGCCGAGTTGGTGACCCGAGGTCGGCGCAGGGGGCCGCGACGGATCGATGATGAGGCCTGAACCTACTCCAATATACGACGGAGAATCATCATGTTGAGTTGGGCTATTACTTTCCTGATTATCGCCATCGTCGCTGCTGTGCTGGGCTTCGGTGGTATCGCGGGTGCAGCGACCGGCATCGCCAAGATCCTCTTCATCATTTTCCTTGTGCTGTTCGCGGCGTCCCTGTTTTTCGGTCGACGTGGATGACAAGCCGGTCAGGCGCTCTGTTTAGGGTTCTGTACGTTTCAGTGTTGGCCCGGGTACTGAGCGGATATCCGAAATGCCTGTAGAGGTAATGGGCATCACTTCGGCTTTTTTGGGTTGTTTCCTACAGCGGATGTCGAGGTGTGTGTCTTGTTGACCGTACATCGATATTTTTTTAGCTGACCCCTCCGACAAATTTGGGGCGTTTCACGCATTCGGATTGTCGAACAACGGCATTTATCACCCAAGCGGATATGGCTGAATTGGCCTAAATATGGCGCTTTGGCCATCTTCGGAATTCCGAACGCCTCTATTTCAACCCTTTCAGACGTTCGTTTTTAGCCTTAATCATCATGCCGATTCGGCATAGGGTAGTCGTTTACGGCATTAGACGTTACCCTCTCGCGTCGGAATAGTTGCGCCTTTTTTCGCTGACCCGAGCGTTCTTTCGCTCGCCTGCGGTGACCTTCTACGGCGCTATTGCCTGCTGCGATCAATCGACTCTTGAAGGCTTTAAATAGCTCTAGGTCGGGGTTTTCAGCGCAATGCCCGTGACCACTTGAAGAAAGGGTAACGACATGAAGAAGGCAAAACTAAGCCTCGCTTGGCAGATCCTCATCGGTTTGATTCTCGGGATTGCAATCGGTGCAGTACTGAATCATTTCAGTGCAGAAAAGGCATGGTGGATCAGTAACGTTCTGCAGCCAGCTGGTGACATCTTCATTCGCCTGATCAAGATGATTGTTATCCCGATCGTGATCTCTTCACTGGTCGTGGGTATCGCCGGGGTTGGCGATGCGAAAAAACTGGGCAGTATTGGCCTGAAAACCATCATCTACTTCGAGGTGGTCACCACCATCGCGATCGTGGTCGGCCTGCTGTTGGCCAACCTGTTCCACCCAGGCGCCGGCATCGACATGAGCACGCTGGGTACGGTGGATATCTCCAAGTACCAGGCAACCGCTGCTGAAGTGCAGCATGAGCACGCGTTCATCGAGACGATCCTCAACCTGATTCCGTCGAACATTTTCGCAGCGCTGATGCGCGGTGAAATGCTGCCGATCATTTTCTTCTCCGTGCTCTTCGGTCTGGGCCTTTCGAGCTTGCAGGCGGATATCCGTGACCCGTTGGTGAAAACCTTCCAGGGCGTGTCCGAAGCCATGTTCAAGGTCACTCACATGATCATGAACTACGCGCCAATCGGTGTGTTCGCGCTGATCGCGGTCACTGTTGCCAACTTCGGCTTTGCTTCGCTGCTGCCGCTGGCCAAGCTGGTACTGCTGGTTTACTTCGCGATTGCCTTCTTCGGCTTCATGGTGCTGGGCCTGATCGCTCGTTTGTTCGGCTTTTCGATCCTGAAGCTGATGCGCATTTTCAAGGATGAGCTGGTTCTGGCTTACTCCACTGCCAGCTCTGAAACGGTATTGCCGCGCGTAATCGAGAAGATGGAAGCCTACGGTGCACCGAAGGCCATCTGCAGCTTCGTTGTCCCGACTGGCTACTCGTTCAACCTCGACGGTTCGACCTTGTACCAGAGCATTGCTGCGATTTTCATCGCTCAGCTCTACGGCATCGACCTCTCTATCAGCCAGCAACTGCTGCTGGTACTGACCTTGATGGTCACCTCCAAAGGTATTGCTGGCGTTCCAGGCGTGTCTTTCGTGGTACTGCTGGCCACCTTGGGCAGTGTCGGTATTCCGCTGGAAGGCTTGGCTTTCATCGCCGGTGTAGACCGCATCATGGACATGGCCCGTACCGCGCTGAACGTGATCGGCAACGCTCTGGCAGTACTGGTTATCGCTCGCTGGGAAGGCATGTACGACGATGCCAAAGGCCAGCGCTACTGGAACTCGCTGCCGCACTGGCGCAGCAAGGAAGCAGTACCTGCCGGTAAAGTGGCGACCAAGTAAGCCGCTGCATGATCTGATTAAAAGCCCCGACGTGTCGGGGCTTTTGCTTTTCTGGCGTGCCCCCAGCCTGGCCCGCTATCATTCGGCCCACTGTGTGGGGGAATAACTGATGCTCAACGGCCTCTGGCTTGGATTTTTCGTGGTCGCTGCCGTGTCGGCGCTGGCGCAATGGTTAGTGGGCGGCAACGCCGGGATCTTTGCCGCCATGGTCGAGAGCATCTTTGCCATGGCCAAATTGTCGGTCGAGGTCATGGTGTTGCTGTTTGGTACCCTCACCCTCTGGCTGGGCTTTCTGAAAATTGCCGAGAAAGCCGGTGTGGTCGAATGGCTGGCCAAAGTACTAGGCCCATTGTTCCAGCGCCTGATGCCGGAGGTTCCCCCCGGCCACCCGGCATTGGGTTTGATCACCCTGAACTTTGCCGCCAACGGCTTGGGCCTGGATAACGCAGCCACGCCGATCGGGCTCAAGGCCATGCGGGCGCTACAGGAGCTCAATCCCAGCTCAACTACCGCCAGTAATGCGCAGATTCTCTTTTTGGTACTCAACGCCTCTTCGCTGACGTTGTTGCCCGTCACCATCTTCATGTACCGCGCACAGCAGGGGGCGCTGGACCCGACGCTGGTGTTCCTGCCGATCCTGCTGGCGACCAGTGCATCAACGCTGGTCGGCCTGCTTTCTGTGGCGGTCATGCAACGCCTGCGGCTATGGGACCCGGTGGTCCTGGCCTACCTGGTGCCTGGCGCGCTGCTGCTCGGTGGGTTCATGGCGCTGCTGGCTGGGCTTTCGGCTACAGCCCTGGCGACCCTCTCGTCAATCATGGGCAACTTGACCCTGTTCGGACTGATCATGCTCTTTTTGCTGATTGGCGGGTTCAAGCGGGTCAAGGTGTATGAAACCTTCGTTGAGGGCGCCAAAGAAGGGTTTGACGTCGCCAAAAGCCTGTTGCCCTATCTGGTGGCAATGCTCTGCGCCGTTGGCGTGTTGCGTGCCTCTGGAGCCCTTGAGTTCGGTCTGGACGGTATTCGCTATGCGGTTGACTGGTTTGGCTGGGATACCCGCTTTGTCGATGCGTTGCCGACCGCGCTGGTCAAGCCATTCTCTGGCAGTGCTGCCCGCGCGATGTTGATCGAGACCATGCAAAGCCATGGGGTAGACAGTTTCCCTGCGTTGGTGGCTGCCACGGTTCAGGGCAGCACCGAAACCACATTCTATGTACTGGCCGTGTATTTTGGCGCAGTGGGTATCCAGCGGGCCCGACATGCTGTGGGCTGTGCGCTGCTCGCCGAATTGGCCGGCGTGCTGGCGGCCATTGGCGTCTGCTACTGGTTCTTTGCCTGAGCTTGTGCGGCTTGGCGCACGGTCCAATCAACCAGTTGCTCCATCAGCCGGTCGCTGGCCTGGCCAAAGCCTTCGACGACAGCGGGTATCTGTTTATCGCTTAGCGGTTGACGCACCTCGAAGCGTTGGCTGGCCAAAATTCGCTGGGTGCGCCCTTGTACCAGGCGCGCATCAAAACGGATCACTACGTTGAGGCCCTGCGCGCCATACTCGCTCTGGAACGATTGCAGCTCGCCGGCCAGCTCGTAGTCGGCTTGCAGGTTGCTATCGTCAGCGCTGAGCCGCTGTACCCGACCATCGCGCTGGAAAGCATCGAGCATGCGGTTGCGCAGCAACGTGGGCGCCGGGTCACTCCAGCGGGCGCCCTTGTAGCTGCTGATCAGATCACCTTGAGGCACCACGGCAATACGCGGGCTGTTCAGCACTTCACTGGTGAGCGGTTTGTTCATACGCAGCGACCAGTCTAGTGGCGCAACGTCGCTGGTGCCGTGCTGGACCTGGTGGGTCGGCAGGCGGTAGACATCTGATGGGTCGGCCTGGGGCAGAATCGAGCAGGCACTGCTCAGGCTTAGCGCTAATGCCAGTACCAGGCGGTTACGCTTCATGGCTCGAACTCCTTGTTTTTGTCACGGCCCAACAGATAGCCACTGGGGTTGGCTTCCAGGCGCCGGGAGATTGCCTTCAACGCGGTCAGGGTGTCTCGCAGTTCTCGAATGGCTGGTGCCAGTTCATGCAGGCCCTGCGCCCCCTCATTGATGGCTTCGCGATTGTCGTTGAGCATGGCGTTGAGGGTTGTGGTACTGCTGGCCAGCGACTGCATTGCTTGTTGGGCATTACCGACGATTTGTGTGCCCTGGCTGCTGAGCAGGCCATTGGCGTTGCGCATCAGTTGGCTGGTTTGTTCCAGCGTGGCGCTGGCCTGCTTGCTTACCTGTGCCAATTGCTGGATGGCGAGGCGAATGTCGTCGCGCTGCTCGGCAACCGAGCCGGTGGTTTGCTCCAGATGCGCCAAGGTATTGCTCAACCGTGCAGCGTTCTCTTCGGAGAACAGCTGGTTAGCATTGTGCAGCAGTTGGTTGATGCTGCTCATCAGGTCATTGCTGTTGCTCATAAGACGTGCAATCGGTGATGGCGAGGCAATGATCACCGGGAGTTTGTGCCCTACCCCTTCCAATGCTGGGCTCTGTGGCGTACCGCCACTGAGCTGGATGATCGAGGTACCGGTGATACCGGTCAGGGCCAGCTTGGCCTGGGTGTCTTCCTTGATCGGTGTGTCGGCGCTCAGCCGGATGCGAGCCAGTACACGGCGAGGATCCTTTGGGTCGAGGCGCAGGTTGATGACATCGCCAACCTTGATCCCGCTGTATTGCACCGAACTGCCTTTGGACAAGCCGGAAACGGTCTCGTTGAACACCACTTCATAGTCCTTGAAGGTGTTATCGACACTGGATTTGGCCAGCCACAGGCCGAACAGCATGGCGCCAGCCACGACCAGCACGGTGACCAGCCCGATCAATACATGGTGTGCACGGGTTTCCATCTCAATCCTCCTTGAGCGCTGTGGCGGCCTGGTAGGCCGCACGGCCACGGGGGCCATGGAAGTAGTCTTGAACCCAGGCGTCCTCGGTATCGGCAACTTGAGCGATTGGCGCGGCAACCAGTACTTTTTTCTGTGCCAGCACCGCGACGCGATCGGTGATGGTGTAGAGGGTGTCCAGGTCGTGAGTGATCAGAAACACGCTCAAGCCCAAGGCGTCACGCAAGGTCAGGATCAATTGGTCGAAGGCCGCCGCACCAATAGGGTCGAGCCCTGCGGTAGGTTCGTCGAGAAAAAGGATATCGGGATCCAGGGCCAGTGCCCGTGCCAGTGCTGCGCGCTTGATCATGCCGCCAGAAAGAGAGGCCGGGTACTTGTCTGCGGCCGACAAGGGCAGCCCGGCCAGAGCCAGCTTGACGCCCGCGAGCTGTTCGGCATCTGCGCGGCACAGGCCGGCATGTTCGATCAGCGGCAAGGCGACGTTCTCAGTGACCGTCAGCGAGGAGAACAAGGCCCCTTTCTGGAACAGTACGCCAAACCGTCGTTCGACCTGGGAGCGCTGCGCTTCGTCCAACTGGTTCAGGTGCTGCCCGAACACCCTTACATCGCCTTCGTCGGGACGCCGCAGGCCGATGATGCTGCGCAGCAGGACGGATTTGCCACTGCCTGAGCCACCGACCACCGCAAGGATTTCACCACGATACAAATCGAGGTCGAGGTGTTCATGCACGCTCTGGCTGCCAAAGCGATTGCACAGGCCTCGGGCTTCAATCACGGTTTCGCGTGGTGGCGTACTCACCAGCCCATCTCCATGTAAAACAGGGCCGCAATGGCATCGAGCACAATGACTACAAAGATCGACTGAACCACGCTGGAGGTTGTGTGCGCACCTACCGATTCGGCACTGCCGGAGACCTTGAGGCCTTCCAGGCAACCAATTGCAGCGATCAGGAAGGCAAAAAACGGGGCCTTGGCCAACCCGACCAGAAAGTGTCTTGCATCGATGTCGTTTTGCATCATCGAAAGGAACATGGCCGGCGAGATGTCCAGGGACAAGGCGCAAACCAGCCCGCCGCCGACGATGCCGCAGAGCATTGCAAGAAAAGTGAGTAGTGGCAGTGCAATCAACAAGGCCAGCACCCGTGGGATGACCAGAATCTCGATGGGGTCCAGCCCCAGCGTGCGAATGGCATCGATTTCTTCGTTGGCCTTCATCGAGCCAATCTGAGCAGTGAACGCACTCGCGGTACGCCCCGCCATCAGGATGGCGGTCAACAACACACCGAACTCTCGCAGGAAAGAGAACGCCACCAGGTCGACGGTAAAAATGCTGGCGCCGAACTTGACCAGCACTGTTGCCCCAAGAAAGGCCACCACGGCGCCAACCAGAAAGGTCAACAGTGCGACGATCGGCGCGGCGTTAAGGCCGGTTTGCTCAATGTGTGCGACCACCGAGGTGAGCCGCCAGCGTTTTGGCTGTAACAGCAGGCGTCCGAAGGTGGCGAGAATAAGGCCAACGAACCCGAGCAGGTGCAGGGTATCTTGTTTGAGGGTATCGACGGCACGACCGATGCGTTCAAGCAGTTGCATCAGCACGTTCCGCTCGGGTGTTTTCACCGGTATGCAGTAGTCTTGCAGCGAGCAGTAGACCGTTTTCAGCAGGGCGCGGTTGGCCGCTGGCAAGTGTGTGGCGGTTTCGGTCAGTTGGGCCAGGCGCTGGGTGCCCAGCAACTCGACCAGTAGTGCGGCACCTGCGGTGTCCAGCTTGCCGAGTTGATCAAGCTCGATCCGCGTTGTGCTGTCGTACTGCCCTGCCAGGCTTGCAGTGTGCTGCTTCAGGCTGGCGTAGTTGGCCAGCGTCCAGTCACCCGTGATCCGCAGACAAGCTGGGCTGCTGGTGGTGTCCAAGGTGGCATTGGCAGTACTGGTCATAAGCTCCATGTGATCCGAGAGGCGCTCCAATGCGCAGCCTCAGAGCATAGCGCTACTGAGCGGTGCTCGCTTGACCGTCGTCAACTACCCGGAAGCGCAGCACGCCGATGACCTGACCATCTTCGGTCAACACCCTCACCTGCCAGCGCCCGATGGGGTTGCTCGGGAAGTTCTGCTTGTGGGTCCAGGCGCGGTAGCCTTCCTTGCGCCCGCCATGAATGTCCAGCGCGATGCGGTCGACCTCGTTGCCGTTGAACTGCCAGACATGGTAGATCCGCTCATTCAAGCCTCGTGGGGCATTGATCGCTGTGTAGGCATACAGACCGCTGCTGCGGATCTGACTGGCACTCACTTGCTTGAGGCTGGCGCCGGGGGTGCGGTTTTGCACCTCGGTGCTTATCGCGACATCGTTCAGCCATAGCGTGGCAGGCGGCACCCACGAGCGCAGTAGCCAACCGCTGCCACCTACGGCCAGGGTCACGGCTACCAGCATGACCGCGCGGCGCCAGTGGTTGATCGGAAAACTGCTGGCCAGGCTGGGGAACGACAGCAGCATGGCCGCACCCAGTGCCAGCTTGAAGCTCTGTGCTGTGGTGAGGTGCAGGATGATGGGCAGCGCAGTAAGCAGCGCCGCGAACAAGGTCAGGGTGTGCAGAGCAAGAAACAGTGAGCGCCGTGGCGCCAGCCACTTGTAGTACAACGGATCAATGATCGAAATCAGCCCGGCTGCGGTCAGTAGCCCGGTGAATACCAGTTGGCCGCTGTTCCAGGTTGTGGTGATGAAAAAGAACGGCAGTACGAAGAACAGGCTTTCCTGGTGGATCATCTGCGTGGCATAGCGCAGCAGTGGCTGCGGAATTTCGCGCTTGAAGACCTTGGCGAACAGCTGGGTGAAGGTGTTCTCCAGCATCAGCCAGACCCAGCTGACCAGCATCAGAATGGCAATCCAGCTGGCCAGGCCTGCTTGGCGGTCGACCAGAATGAAACTGGCAATACCGGAAATGAAACCGCCAAGGGCAATAACCCCTGGGTAGCGCTTGAACAGTTCGATCAGGCGCTGGATGACGTGAGGCATGCGGGTATTCGCTGAAGTCAGGTAAAAACCCGCACAGGATAACGCTGTTTATCCGTAATGGCTTGTTGTCATCCCCCTTGAGAGGGCCTTTGTCGCGCCTATTGGCCGCGGCGGCGTTTATGCCAGACAAACCCAGCCAGCAGGATCAGCCCGAGCAACCCGGCCAACAGGCGGTAAATGCTTTCGTAACCCAACGCCGGCTTTTCAATGCGCAGGTACCCAGGGTCGGCAAACAGTTGGCGCATGGCCTGGTTGGTATCCTCCAGGCTGACCTGGCGCAACTTGCTTACCGGGTCTGCAAAGCGCCCATCGGCATAAGCGCTCAATGCACTCCAGTAGTAGTCGGCCAAGGCTGCATTACCCTGAGTGGTCCAGGCTTCACGGTCGATGGCTGCCTGTTTGATGCGTTCAAACGTTGCAGGATCCAGCCCATTCTGACGCAGTCGCTCGATCAATTTTTGGAGCAGCACCTCTGCTTCATCGACGCTCTCGCGATCAAGGTCGGCATTCAGGCTCATTACACTGCTATTGCCGAGCATTTCACGCTGGCTGAAGGGTCCATAGGACAGGCTGTGTTTGAGGCGTAGTTCGCTGTACAGCGCCCAGTCCAGGTAGCGTTGTAGCAGGTTGAACGTCTGCTCGCTGTCACCCTCAAGTACTGGCTCAAGGAACATCCAGTGCAGTTTGGCGCTGTTACCGAGCCACCCGCTGGTCAGCACGCGCTTTGCTTCGGCCTTGTGTACAACGGTCTCCAGGCCCCGTCGCTCGCTGGGGTCGACCGGGTCGAGCTGGCCATAGGTCCGTTCCAGATAGGCCGGCAGCAGGCGGTCGAGGCCACCGACCATGATCAGGGTCATGTTGTTGGGCGCATACCAGTGCGCACGCACGTCATCGACCTCTTCCAGTGTCAGGTCGTCTATAGCGGAGCGCTCAGCGCAGGTAAGCCCCAGTTCAACTGCCAATTGTTCGCTGGGACCGTGGCCGAGGTCCTGACGGTCGAGCCAGCGTTGCAGGTGCGAGTAATGCCCGCCATCTTCGCGTTCGACGATTTTTTTCGACAGTTCAAGTGCATTCTCGTCGAGCTGAGTCTGGCTGAGAATCGCCAGCAACAGATCAAGGACCTTGCGTTGATTGCGGGCCGGCGCCTCGATTACGAAGGTCGTGTCGGCGCTGCTGGTGTAAGCATTCCACTCGCCACCAAGCGCTTGCATGCGTTCCTCGAGACCACCCTCGCCGCTGTCGTCGATACCGCTGAACAACAGGTGTTCCAGCAGGTGCGGCAGTTCCCGGCGGTCGCATGGGAAATCGTCGAAGCCGACGCCCACGACCAGGCGGATCGACACATGGTCGCGTTCATAACCCGGCTTGAGTATGACCTGCAGGCCATTGGGCAGCAGGTAACCTTCTACCTGGGAGCGATCAAGGGCGAAACTGGGCATGCAACCCAACAGTAGGCAAACAAACAACAGGCAACGCATGGCGAGCTTCCTTGCGGGAGTTCTTGGATCGTTCAAGGCGAATGGGCGTCGTCAGGTACGCTATCGATCAACAGGGCATCAGTGTCTGAGCCACCCAATACCACATAGGCACTACTGCAGAACAGCGAGTTCAGGCGCTTCATGTCGGCGATCAGTTCCAGGTGCAACGAACTGGTTTCGATACTTTGCACCACTTTACGTTGCAGTCGGCTGACATGGGCGTGTGCGAGGCGGCGCTCCTGGGCGCGGAATCGACGTTTTTCCCGTAACAACTGGCGCGCACTTTCCGGGTCGGCGCTGAGAAACACCGACAGGCCCAAGCGCAAGTTGGCCAGCAACTGAGTGTGTAGCCCCGTCAATTCTTCCAGGCCAACCTCGGAAAATTCACGGCGCTGCGCGGTCTTTTGTTGCTGCACCTTGCGCAGCATGCGCTCGATCAGATCGCTGGCCAGCTTGAGGTTGATTGCCAATTCGATGATTTCCGCCCAGCGTCGACTGTCTTGTTCGCCCAGGTCTTCGCGGGGCATTTGCGCCAGGTACAGTTTAATGGCGTTGTAGAGCCCCTCAACATCTTCGCCCAGGCTGCGCATCTGTTGGGTCATTGCCGTTTGGGTACCGCGCAGAACGCCGAGCATGGCATCAAGCATGCTGTCGACCAGATCACCCATGCGCAGGGTTTCGCGTACCGCGTTGGCCAGTGCCAGGCTGGGGGTGGCGAGTGCGGTGGGATCCAGGTGACGGGGCTGGGCATGGCCGTTAGTTTCCTCGCGAAGTGGCAACAGCCAGCTACACACGCTTGCCATGGGCTTCACAGTCGGCAGCATCAACAGGCACCGCACGCTGTTGTAGAGCAGGTGGAAACCGATCACCAGTTCCTGAGGACTGAAATTCAGACTGTCCATCCATTTCACCAGCGGGCCTAATGCTGGAATGATCAGAAGCAGCCCGATCAGCTTGTACAGCAGGCTGCCCAGAGCAACCTGGCGACCTGCAGCGTTCTGCATACTGGTGCTGAGAAAGGCCAGCAGGCCACTACCGATGTTGGCGCCAATCACCAGGCCGATGGCGACAGGCAGGCTGATCAGTTCTGCACCCGCCAGGGTTGCCGTCAACAGTACGGCCGCCAGGCTGGAGTAAGACACCAGGGCAAACAGGGCCCCGACCAGAGCGTCGAGCAAGATATCGCCGGTCAGCGAGGCAAACAGCACCTTTACGCCTTGGGCATGAGTGATCGGCGCCGCTGCTTCGACAATCAGTTGAAGGGCCAGGATGATCAGCCCAAGGCCAATGCCGACGCGTCCCAACTGGCCGGCTCGGGTCTGTTTGCGCGACAGGAAGAAAATCACGCCAAGAAAGATCAGCAGGGGTGACAGCCAGGACAGGTCGAATGTCAGTACGCGGGCCATCAGGGCTGTGCCGACGTCGGCACCCAGCATGATCGCCAGTGCCGGGGTCAGTGTCATCAGGCCTTGCCCAACGAATGATGTCACCAGCATGGCCGTGGCGTTGCTGCTTTGCACCAGGGCGGTGACCAGAATACCGGCAATGAAAGCTAACGGGCGTCTGGCCATGTTCTGGCTCAGCACCCGGCGCAGGTTGGAGCCGTACACGCGCAGAATGCCGGTACGCACGATGTGTGTGCCCCAAATCAGCAAGGCCACGGCCGACAGCAAATTGAGCAGGGTCAGCATGTGAAAAGGCCCCCTGTTGAATGTGCCCCAAAGGAGGCAAGTGGATGATGCCGTGAGCCTGGCCTGGTTGCAGGCGGTTCTTTTCCAGTACTCACTTAAGCGTTAGTCGGCTAGAAGCCCTGGCGCCAGCATCGCATAGCCTGCACAGGCTTGAAACTAAACCCTCAGGCTGGAGCATGAAAAAGGGCCCGCGTGGGGCCCTTTCATAACCGCACCAGGATTACTGACCCGGAATGTCCTTGCGAAGTTTCACGGGATCGTTCTGTTGCTGTTTCTTTTTTGCTATCGCCGTACGCATACGGATGTTGATGGCTTCTACCGCCAGCGAGAACGCCATGGCGAAGTAGACATAGCCTTTTGGTACATGCACATCGAACGACTCGGCGATCAGCACGGTACCCACCACGATCAGGAACGACAGCGCCAACATCTTCAGTGATGGGTGCTTGTCGATAAATTCGCTGATGGCGCCAGCGCAGAGCATCATCACCAGCACGGCGACAATGATTGCCGCGATCATTACCGGCACATGGGAAACCATGCCGACGGCTGTAATCACCGAATCCAGAGAGAAGACAATGTCGATGATCGCGATCTGGATGATGGTGTAGAGGAACTGGCCACCTTTGCCAGCAGGTTCTTCGTGTGTTTCATCCTCGCCTTCCAGGCCGTGGAAGATCTCCTGAGAGCTTTTCCAGAGCAGGAACAGGCCACCGAAGAACAGAATCAGGTCGCGTCCAGAGATCCCTTGCCCGAATACTTCGAACAAGTCATTGGTCAGGCGCATGACCCAGGTGATCGACAGCAGCAACATGATCCGAGTAACCATGGCCAGTGCCAGACCGAAGATCCGGGTACGTGGCTGCATGTGTTTGGGCATGCGGCTGACCAGGATCGAGATCATGATGATGTTGTCGATGCCGAGAACGATCTCAAGGGCCGTCAGAGTAAAAAAGGCAACCCAGATCTCTGGGTTGGTCAGCCATTCCATGTGTATTCCTTCAATCGTTGAATGCGATGCACCCGGGCAAAGAGCGTGATCGCAGTGGTTGGATCTGTAGTCTTAAAGGTTGCTGAACAGTGGGAAAATTCCCATCAGCAACGCAGCCAACATTATGCACAGGCAAACCAGTACTGCCCATTTCAAGGTGAATCGCTGGTGGTCGCCAAATTCAATGCCGGCCAGTGCCACTAGCAGGTACGTTGAGGGTACCAGTGGACTTAGCAGGTGTACGGGCTGCCCGACGATCGACGCGCGGGCCATCTCCACCGGCGAGATACCGTAGTGGCTGGCAGCCTCCGACAGTACCGGCAGTACGCCATAGTAGAAGGCGTCGTTGGACATGAAAAAGGTGAATGGCATGCTAACGACTGCTGTGATCACCGCCAGGTAAGGGCCCATGGCCTCCGGGATCACGGCCAGCAGGCTCTTTGACATGGCTTCAACCATACCGGTGCCAGAGAGAATACCGGTGAAAATACCTGCCGCAAAAATCAGCCCGACCACGGCCAGCACGCTGCCGGCATGTGCGGCGACACGCTCTTTCTGTTGTTGCAGGCATGGGTAATTGACCACCATGGCAATACTGAACGCGATCATGAACAACACCGGCAACGGCAGTATGCCGGCGATCAGGGCGACCATCAGGGCAAAGGTCAGGGCCCCGTTGAACCAAAGCAGCTTGGGCCGACGTGCATCGGGGAATTGCGAAACACTGATCTCGCTGTGATTGATCTCGTCCCCCGGCAAGTGCAGTTCACCGAGGCGAGCCCGTTCGCGCTTGCCATACAGGTAGGCGATGGCGAGGATCGCCAAGACGCCGAACAGCATGGCCGGGATCATGGGCACGAAAATATCCGAAGGGTCTACGTGCAATGCACTGGCAGCACGGGCCGTTGGGCTACCCCATGGCGTCATGTTCATGACCCCGCCCGCCAGGATGATCAAGCCAGCCATGATTCGCGGGTTCATGCCCAGACGGCTGTACAGCGGCAGCATTGCGGCAACACAGATCATGTAAGTGGTGGCACCGTCACCATCGAGCGAAACAACCAAGGCCAGCGCGGCGGTGCCAACGGAGACTTTCAGTGGGTCGCCTTTGACCAGCTTGAGGATCTTGCGTACGGCCGGGTCGAACAGGCCGGAGTCGATCATCAGGGCGAAGTAGAGAATGGCGAACATCAGCATGACGCCGGTTGGCGCCAGTTTGCTGATGCCTTCCAGCATCATCGGGCCGATTTTGCTGGAGAAGCCTCCAAACAGTGCGAACAGGATTGGAACCAGAATCAATGCAATCAACGCCGACAGGCGTTTGGTCATGATCAGGTACATGAAGGTGATGACCATGGCAAAGCCGAGGAAGGTCAGCATGGGAGTACTCCAGGCGTGGCGCGTCGTGGGAAAATCGAGTCGGACGAATCAGCGTGCGGTCAGCAGCGTTCGGACTTTCGGCGGGCGTGGAGTCGCAAGGCGGGCGTAGAAGGACATCAGAATCACCATTGTTGTTGTTAAATTGGCCTGATGTACGCTGAATCTCAGGTACACCGGCTGACCGGTCTAATGCCGGCGGTGGGCTGATGCTAAAAGCGAAAGCTTTCAGCCAGCTTTCGCAGGCTGAAAGACGACCAACGGCGTGGGTTGAATGACCCATGGGCCATGAAGGTGCCTGCCACGCTGGGGCTCTGCGCTGGTCTCAGGGGAGCTGCAAGCCGCCGGCAGCCTTGTGTAGCTCGCGCAGGTGTTTGCCAATCTGATCGATGTTGGCTTCAACCGCTGCAATCTCGGCGGCGCGTGACGGCTCGAGCAACGCCCTGACCTCTTTATCGAGGGCTGCGGTAAGGTGTTGCAGCTGTTGCTGGCGCTGGCCGCTGGTCTGTTCCAGTTGTTGGCGTTCGGCTGCCTGTGGCACGCCATAACCCTTGCTGTCGATCAACTCGGCCGGGCGACTGAGAAAGCCACTGTTGGCAAGTATCTGCTGCAACGTGCCGTTCGCTCTGGCCACACTTGCATCATTTAATGCGCGACCGCTGAGATAGCGCTGCTTGACCTCATCCTGAGCCAGCAGCAGTTGGCGCCGCAGGCTCGCCTGCTCCAACAGCAACAGGGCGGCACTGGTGCGCAGGTCCGCTCGGTCGAACCATTGCTGGCGCTGTTGCGCGGGTTGTTCGAGCCAGGTCTCAACGCTGTCCTGGGCAACGGGCAGGTGCTTCTTCAATACCTGAAACATGGCTTCATATCGGTCTCGATAGGAGTCGAAACGGTAGCCCAGGCGCAGGGCTTCACGCGGATCGTCGAGGACGCTGACATCCGCCAGGCCACGTCCGTTGAGCACTTCCAGCAAGCCATTGGGCATGATGCTGTCCAGTCCCGCCAGCTGTTGCTTGCCCGTGCCGCTGCGCAGCAGTTTGAGTGTTTCGACTGCACAGTTGTTGGAAAGGAAATAGTAGTTGCCGTCGTAGCTCCAGTGCATTTCCGCGGCCTGGCGCACCAGGCTCTCCAGCTCGGATCGATCCAGCTTGAGCGGTACTGAAGCCAGGCTGCGCAGTTCGGTCTTGGTGTACTCATCGATCACCTGGCCCAAGGGCAGGATGAACAAGCGGGAGGGATAGGCACCCGTCAGGCCGCCCCAACTGGAGAGTTGCACATCATTGACGAAGGCTCGGTAAGACAGCACTAGATGCTGGTCGAGGTCCAGCCGGCAGTCAGGGCCACGTGGCCTGCCAGGGGCGCAGATTACCAGGCGCAGCATGCTGTGCCCCCAGCGGCTGACCCAGTTCTGGTTGGCCTCGGCCAGCAGGTAATCGACCGCATAGACCCGCTCCGGGTCGATCTGGCCCAGCGGTTGGCGGGCAAAATCGTTTCCTGCATTCAGGAACGGTAATGTCTGTTGGCAAGTCGGATGTGCCGGGGCCCAGTCAAAGTGCGCTTGCAGGTAGGCGTGCAGTGCGGGCCGTCTACAGGCATAGCTTGGGTCAAGGAGAAAGTACTCCATGTTGACCGCAATGAATTCTTTCGGGCTGCTCAGCTCGTAGCTATCTGGGCTGCGGGCGATTTGCCGATTGTGTTGTTCGCGCTCTCCGCGTCGGCCGACGTACTGCGGCCAGCCGGCAAGGTCCAGCAGACGAGGGTCATCGCTGAGGGTAAAGCGGCGTTTGGTTTGTCCGCGGCAGCCGTCTGGAAGGCCAACCTCGCCTTTGCTGGACGCATACCGGGTACAGGCCTGGATCTCTTTGCGCTCGGCTGTGGGCCATAGGCGGGCACGATCATACAGATGGGTCAGTTCATGCAGTACGGTCGCCAGCAGCTCCTGACGTACCGTGCCGTGTGGTCGATCCGTCTTCGTAGTCGCAGCGGTGCCGTCCACAAGGCTTGGCAGCAAGCGACGATTGAGTTCGAGGCTGGACACCAGCGAGGCCTGCCCATAAGCCTCGTCTGGCATCTTTGTGCTCCAGCTGACGTCGATACGTCGATCCAGCCGGGATTTGAACTGTGGTGGAAGCGCTTGCAGCGCCTCATCCAACAATGCCTGGCTGGCCCTTTGTTGTTGCGGATCAAGGCCATCGTGTTCGAGGACCAGTTGCAGATCCGCTAACACGGGGGGAGCGAGCAGCGTCAGTGCGCAGCCCAGCAGCCAGGCACGCATGGGGTTCACAGGGCCAGGATAGCTTCGGCCAGGGCTTGGTCGCTGGCGTCACGTGCCTCAGGAACACGCTGGCGTAGGGTATCGAACGCTGCTTCGAGCTGTGCACCGCGGATTTCACCGTTGCTGGCGACGTAGCTGGCGGCATCGTCATGGGCTTCGCGGACTACTTTGGCGTCGCGGATAGACGTTGTCGTGTCGGAGGTGAAGTCGATCGAGCGGCCAAATGCACGAACGATAATGTTGCTGGTGGCCACCAGGGTGTGTGCCTGGGCCAGGTCGGCCATCAGCATTAGGCCGAGGGTGGCGGCAATCAGCGGGTTACGCATGGAACATCTCCGGTAATACAGGTGTGGTCATTGGACGAGAATTGCCTGCGCCAGTTCAAGGTCGCTGGCATGAAGTTTGGGGTGAGTTTCACGCAGTCGGTCCAGCGCAGCCTGCAGGTGAGCACCGCGCAACATGCCGGCGCTGGCGACGAATGCTGCCGCATCGTCCTTGGCTGCCAGTATCAATTTACGGTCGAAGGGTGCCGAGGTGACCTTGCTGGTGGCATAGCCGCTGGCGACGAGACTCTGGGTGGTCAGGTCAAGGGCTTGGACGGTGCCGGCCCAGCACAACGCAAGCAACAGCAATAATGGATAACGCATGGTTCTCTAGGGGCTGGTGAATCAGGCGGCAAAGGCTATCCCAATGCGTCGGTCTGAACCAGCCTGAAGAGTCCGGCTGTTTTGCATGTTGTTACATAACTGTGCCGGACTCCAATCACGGTCAAATGGCCAGAATGGCTTGTGCCAACTCTGCGTCGCTGGCTTGAAGTGCCGGTGTTTGTTGGCGGATATGCGCCAGTGCGCTTTCCAGTTTTACACCGCGGATTTCGCCTTGGCTGGCAACGAAGCTGGCAGCGTCGTCACGGGCAGCACGAACGATTTTATCGTCACGGAAGGATGAGGTGACATCGGAGGTGGCGTCGGTGGAGGCCCCTAAGCCCCGAACCACGGTATCGGTGGTGACGACGAAACTGGTTGCATTGGCTGTCGAAGCCAGGGCCAGCATCAGCGCGGTGCCAAGCATGCGTGAACGGAACATGAGGTCTATCTCCTTTAGAGAGCAGTATTGGGTAGCTGTTTAAGCGTACCACGACGACGCAACCTGCGAGGCGTACGTGGGGAACCAGCGTTCTTAGCAATAGGACCGTTACCGTGCCATTTCGTTGCGCGGTATCTGTATCTCGAACTCCTAGATGAAACTGTATCTGTCGTTTTTAATATTTTTATAACTGTGCATGTCTGCGCTGCAGGCGCTCTAGCCCGGGCCTCAGAACGAAAAAACCCGTCAGCAGTCTCCTGCGACGGGTTTTGATAAATTCGAGGTGCCGGCGTGGCCGGCGAGCCCTGCATTAGCGCCAGAAAGGCTTGCTCAGCTCTTCGTAGCGTTGTGCTTCGCTGATGCCAGCATCGGCCAGAAGGCGCGAATCCAGGCGAGCCAACTGGTGGCGGCTGGAGATACGGCGTTGCCACAGCAACAGGTTCGACAGCAAACGCAGCGGCAAGGAAGCGTTGGATTTTTCGGCGCTGTTTTCAAAAACCAGATCGGAACTGAGGGTACGTTCCATGATGTCATCCTTCCGCTTATGGCGGCATTAGGTAGTGATTTAACTGATGCCAATGATCCTCCTCTTCGGTCGATTCCTCTAGATACAGTTCATATGGATTGTGATGGTCCAGTTAACTGTTTTAGAGGACTGTTGCACTCGAAATTGACGCAACTGTACCGGTCTGCACTGGTATGGTGCGATTGATCTTGGGGAGGGGGGTAAAAGCGAGGAAATTCCCGGAAAATAACCGGTACAGTAGAACAGTTTTATTGATTAGTGCGCTGTAGCTGTTCAGCTGGCGTGCATTGCGCCACACCAACTGAACAGCTGCGCTAGGGATTAACCGACGAGCATGCGACCGGTTTCTTCCAGGTTTTCGTGCCAAGACAGGGCTTCACGCAGGATATGCGGGGTATGACCACCGCGCTCGCAGGCGCGTGTGAAGTAGTCATTCAGCGCTTCGCGGTAGTCCGGATGCACACAGTTGTCGATGATCACGCGGGCGCGCTCACGTGGCGCGAGGCCGCGCAGGTCGGCCAGACCCTGCTCAGTGACCAGAATGTCGACGTCATGCTCGGTGTGGTCGACGTGGCTGACCATTGGAACAACGCTGGAAATCGCGCCGCCTTTGGCAATGGACTTGGTCACGAAGATCGCCAGGTGGGCGTTACGTGCGAAGTCGCCGGAGCCACCGATACCGTTCATCATGCGGGTGCCACAGACGTGAGTCGAGTTGACGTTGCCGTACAGGTCGAACTCCAGTGCAGTGTTGATACCGATGATGCCCAGGCGGCGAACCACTTCAGGGTGGTTGGAGATTTCCTGTGGACGCAGTACCAGCTTGTCCTTGTACTTCTCCAGGTGGCCAAACACGTCGGCATTGCGGCGGCTCGACAGGGTGATCGAGCTGCCCGACGCGAAGTTCAACTTGCCTGCGTCGATCAGGTCGAAGGTCGAGTCCTGCAGTACTTCGGAGTACATGGTCAGGTCTTCGAACGGCGAGTCGATCAGACCGCACATTACTGCGTTGGCGATGCTGCCGATACCGGCCTGCAGCGGGCCAAGCTTGTTGGTCATGCGCCCGGCATCAACTTCCTGCTTGAGGAAGTTGATCAGGTGGTTGGCGATGCCCTGAGTTTCGCTGTCCGGCGGCAGTACCGTGGACGGGGAGTCTGGCTTGTCAGTGATAACGATGGCGACAATTTTTGCCGGGTCGATCGGGATCGCGGTGCTACCGATACGGTCGTCAACCTTAACCAGCGGGATCGGTGTACGGGTTGGACGATAGGTCGGGATATAGATGTCGTGCAGACCTTCCAGGTTCGGATTGTGCGCCAGGTTGATCTCGACGATCACATGTTTGGCGAAAATCGCGAAGCTGGCCGAGTTACCCACGGACGTGGTCGGAACGATATGGCCTTGCTCGGTGATCGCCACGGCCTCGATAACCGCGATGTCTGGCAGCTTGAGCTGCTGGTTACGCAGTTGCTCAACCGTTTCCGACAGGTGTTGGTCGATGAACATCACCTGGCCTTCGTTGATGGCCTTGCGCAATGTGTTATCAACTTGGAACGGCATGCGTCGAGCGAGTACGCCAGCTTCGGTGAGCTGCTTGTCGAGATCATTGCCCAGGCTGGCGCCGGTCATCAGGCTGATCTTCAGCGGCGAATTCTTGGCGCGTTCGGCCAGCGCTTGAGGAACGGCTTTGGCTTCACCGGCACGGGTGAAACCGCTCATGCCGACGGTCATGCCGTCCTGAATCAGGCCAGCGGCATCAGCCGCACTCATTACTTTGCTGTGCAGGGAGGATAAGCGAATTCGATCACGGTACATGGATTGTTATCTCGATCTCGGGCTACTAAAGCTAGGCCTCCAGTCTAGTGATTTAGAAAGGGTTCGTCCCACGACCAAGGTCGAATGCCCGGGCTATAAACAGGGCCTTTTGTCGGTGATATCGGGCAGCAAAAAGCCCCAGCCGAACCGCGCTGGGGCTTCTGTGGTTTTGCCTCGGGGTCAGTCGACGGCTTTGACCATGTCTTCAATGACTTTCTTGGCGTCGCCGAAGACCATCATGGTCTTGTCGAGGTAGAACAGTTCATTGTCCAGGCCTGCATAACCACTGGCCATGGAGCGCTTGTTGACGATGATGGTCTTGGCCTTGAAGGCTTCGAGGATCGGCATGCCAGCAATGGGTGACTTTGGATCGTTCTTCGCCGCCGGGTTGACCACGTCGTTGGCACCCAGCACCAGCACCACGTCGGCCTGGCCGAATTCGGAGTTGATATCCTCCATCTCAAAGACCTGGTCGTAAGGCACTTCGGCTTCGGCCAGCAGTACGTTCATGTGTCCAGGCATCCGACCGGCTACCGGGTGGATCGCGTACTTAACGGTAACGCCATTATGGGTCAGCTTTTCGGTCAGTTCCTTGAGGGCATGCTGGGCACGCGCAACAGCCAGGCCGTAGCCAGGCACAATGATGACCGTGTCGGCGTTGCTCAGCAGGAAGGTGGCGTCGTCTGCCGAACCGGACTTCACTGGGCGGGCCTCCTTCGCTCCAGCCGGACCAGCAGCGTCCGTTGCCCCGCCGAAGCCGCCGAGGATTACGTTGAAGAACGAGCGGTTCATCGCTTTGCACATGATGTACGAGAGGATCGCACCCGAAGACCCTACCAGCGAACCTGCGATGATCAGCATCGAGTTGTTCAGCGAGAAGCCTATGCCCGCTGCCGCCCAGCCCGAGTAGCTGTTGAGCATCGACACCACTACCGGCATGTCGGCACCGCCGATCGGGATGATGATCAGCACGCCCATTACGAACGCCAGGATCAACATCAGGGCGAATGCGCTGTAGTTGCCGGTGAAGGTGAAGACCAGGCCCAGGCCAATGGTGGTCAGGCCCAGTATCAGGTTCAGCTTGTGTTGACCGCTGAACTGCACAGGTGCGCCCTGGAACAGGCGGAACTTGTACTTGCCGGAGAGCTTGCCGAAGGCGATGACCGAACCGGAAAACGTAATTGCACCGATGGCTGCACCGAGGAACAGCTCCAGGCGGTTACCGGTAGGGATCGGCTCGCTGATGCTGCTGACGATGCCCAGCGATTGCGGTTCAACCACTGCCGCAATGGCAATGAATACCGCAGCCAGGCCGATCATGCTGTGCATGAACGCGACCAGCTCGGGCATCTTGGTCATTTCTACTCGTTTGGCCATGATCGAACCCGCAGTACCGCCAATCAGCAGGCCTACGATCACGTAGCCAATACCGGCAGTCGCCAGTTCCGCGCCCAACTTGTAGATGAGGCCAATGGTGGTGACCACGGCCAGCGCCATGCCGAGCATGCCGAACAGATTACCGCGGCGCGACGTGGTCGGGTGCGACAGGCCTTTGAGGGCCTGGATGAAACATACCGAGGCGACAAGGTAGAGAAGTGTTACCAGGTTCATGCTCATGTTTACTTCTGCCCCTCTGCCTTCGCTGCTTTCTTCTTGAACATCTCCAGCATGCGCCGGGTGACCAGGAAACCGCCGAACACGTTGACCGCTGCCAGGGCGACCGCGAGGGTGCCCATGATCTTGCCCAGCGGGGTTACCGTCAGGGCTGCGGCGAGCATTGCGCCAACGATGACGATGGCGGAAATGGCGTTGGTAACCGCCATCAATGGGGTATGCAGCGCCGGGGTGACGTTCCAGACCACGTGGTAACCGACATAGATGGCCAGCACGAAGATGATCAGGTTGTAGACGCCATGGGAAATCAGCATGTCTTCCATTGTCGTGCTCCTTATCCGTTCTTGCGGATGACCTGACCGTCGCGGCACATCAGGCACGCGGCGACAATGTCGTCTTCGAGGTTGATCGTGAACTGGCCATCCTTGTCGAACAGCAGTTTCATGAAGTCCAGCAGGTTGCGTGCATAGAGCGCCGAGGCATCGGCGCCGACCATTGCTGGCAGGTTGGTTGGCCCGACGATAGTCACACCGTTTTCAACAACCACTTGATCGGCAACCGTGAGCGGGCAGTTACCGCCTTGAGCCGCCGCCAAGTCGATGACCACCGACCCCGGCTTCATCTGCGCAACGGTTTCGGCGCTGAGCAGCGTGGGTGCCTTACGGCCGGGGATCAGTGCGGTGGTGATGACGATATCGGCCTGTTTGGCGCGCTCATGCACGGCCAGGGCCTGGCGTTGCATCCAGCTCGCCGGCATTGGTCGGGCATAGCCGCCAACGCCTTCGGCGCATTCGCGCTCCTCGTCGGTTTCATACGGCACATCAATGAACTTGGCGCCGAGCGATTCGATCTGCTCTTTAACGGCAGGCCGTACATCCGAAGCCTCAATCACCGCACCCAGGCGTTTGGCTGTGGCGATTGCCTGCAGCCCGGCCACACCTGCGCCGAGAATCAGCACGCGTGCGGCTTTTACCGTACCGGCAGCGGTCATCAGCATCGGCATGAAGCGTGGGTAATAGTGCGCTGCCAGCAGGACAGCCTTGTAACCGGCGATGTTGGCCTGTGACGACAACACATCCAGGCTTTGCGCACGGGAAGTGCGCGGGGCCGCCTCCAGGGCAAAGGCTGTAATGCCGCACTCGGCCATCTTGGCGATGACATCGTTGTTGAAGGGATTGAGCATACCCAACAGCACGGAACCGCTCTTGATCTGACCCAGTTCACTATCGTTGGGCGCCACAACTTTCAGAATCAGTTGTGCGCCAAACGCATCGGAAGCGCTGCCAATAGTGGCGCCTGCTGCTTCGTAGGCACTGTCCGGTACGCTGGCGTTAACCCCAGCGCCGCTTTGAACGGTGACCTGGTGACCCTGGCCAATCAGTTTTTTGATGGTTTCCGGGGTTGCAGCGACGCGTGTCTCGCCCGTCTGCGTTTCGAGAGGAACACCAATGTGCACGTCAATTTCTCCTGCGTGATCTTTTGTTAGTAAACCAGTGCACTACGGATGGTGCGTCTGGGGCGGCCGATCAGCACGATCCCGCGTGAATTCAGGCGGGGCTGGGCATTTTGCTGGCGATCCTGAATCGCTTCAACAGATTTTGAAGGGTGACGATAAACAAACTACAAGTCACCCTGTGACCGTATGTCGCAACAATCGGCCTTCAGCCCGCCAGCCGTGGGCTTCAGGGAGATTACGGCAAAATTTGAAAATTTTCCGTTGAAATCACTGTGGGAGAGAAATTGCACCCTATTTATAGCGTCAAAGCCACGTAAACAGCAGGGTTAAGGGGTGTTTACGAGGGTGTTGGTAGGTTTTAACTAATTGCGACATTTACGTATATTTGTAGGTGTTCAGAATATTGCACTACGTAGTTAATTTCGAACACTCTCGCTGTGGTTGGCGATGTAGTTGCGGGCTTGTTCTACCAGCCAGTCGCGGAAGGCGCGCAATGACGCAGACTCCACTTTGCGCTCGGGAATCATCAGGTAATAGGCCTTGATGCTCGACAGTGCATGGGGGTTGGCGATAACCAGGCGCCCTTCTGCCAGCTCGCGCTGAATCAGAAATGGCGGTATCAGTGCTATGCCCATTTCATGTATCGCAGCCTGGGCAAGCATCGAGAATAGCTCATAGCGTGGCCCCGTCATGTCGCGAGCAACATTCATGTTCAGGCTGTCAAACCACTGTCGCCAAGCATATGGTCGGGTGGTTTGCTGCAGCAGAGGCAGGCTGGCGATGGTCTTCGCCGTGAGCTGTTGCTGGGCGCCGAGCAGTGCCGGGCTGCATACCGGGACCGGGTTCTCGCCCATCAGGCGGTGGAACTGTGTACCTGGCCAGTCGGCATCGCCGAAATAGATCGCCGCGTCGAAATGCGTATCGGCGAACAGAAAGGGCCGCGTGCGGTTGGTCAAGTTGACGGTGACTTCTGGATGGCGGTGCTGAAACTCCTTCAGGCGAGGCAGCAACCACTGGGTGCCAAAGGTTGGCACCACGGCCAGTTCAATGACATTGGCCCCCTGTTGGCCCATGACCGACAACGTGTCGCGCTCTACGGCATCCAACTGTGTCGCTACCCGACGGCTATAGGAAAGCCCTGCTTCGGTCAGTTTTACCCCGCGGCGTGAACGGCGAAACAGTTCGACATTGAGGAAGTCTTCCAGCCCCGCTATCTGTCGACAGACGGCACCCTGCGTCAGGGACAGCTCTTGGGCCGCCTTTGTAAAGCTCTCGTGGCGCGCGGCTGCTTCAAAGCAAACCAGGGCCGTGGTGCTGGGTATCTTGCGCCTCATATACGTTGATCTCACTAATAGAACGCAGGAATGGGCTTTTTTCCATTACGGAGTGAAAAATTATCACAAGTTTATGCGCAATCCTCGTTTGTCCCTCTGGGCTTTCCGGCCTAGGATCAAAGGACAAAAAACCTGAACCCATTTCTTGAGGATTCGCCCATGGCTGGCAAAGCAAGCTTCAACTGGATCGACCCCCTGTTGCTCGATCAGCAGCTCACTGAAGAAGAGCGCATGGTGCGTGACAGTGCTTTCCAGTTTGCTCAGGACAAGTTGGCACCGCGTGTACTGGAAGCCTTTCGTCACGAACAGACGGATCCTGCGATCTTCCGTGAGATGGGAGAAATCGGCCTGCTCGGTGCGACCATTCCTGAGCAGTACGGTGGTAGTGGCCTCAACTACGTGTGCTACGGCTTGATCGCCCGTGAAGTGGAGCGAATCGACTCCGGCTATCGTTCGATGATGAGTGTGCAGTCGTCACTGGTGATGGTGCCGATCAACGAGTTTGGTACTGAAGCCCAGAAGCAGAAGTACCTGCCCAAGCTGGCCAGTGGTGAATGGATTGGTTGTTTTGGCCTGACTGAGCCCAACTATGGCTCTGACCCAGGCTCGATGATCACCCGTGCCCGCAAGGTCGAGGGTGGCTACAGCCTGACTGGCAGCAAGATGTGGATCACCAACAGCCCTATCGCTGATGTGTTTGTGGTTTGGGCCAAGGATGATGCCGGTGATATCCGAGGCTTCGTCCTGGAAAAAGGCTGGAAAGGCCTGAGTGCGCCGGCCATTCACGGTAAGGTGGGTCTGCGCGCGTCGATCACTGGCGAAATCGTGATGGACAATGTGTTCGTTCCCGAAGAGAACATCTTCCCCGACGTGCGTGGCCTGAAGGGCCCCTTCACCTGCTTGAACTCGGCGCGTTATGGGATCTCTTGGGGTGCACTGGGCGCCGCTGAAGCCTGCTGGCACACCGCGCGGCAATATACCCTCGACCGTCAGCAGTTCGGTCGTCCGTTGGCCGCAAACCAGCTGATCCAGAAAAAACTGGCCGACATGCAGACCGAGATCACCCTCGCCTTGCAAGGTTGCCTGCGTCTGGGGCGGATGAAGGATGAAGGTACTGCCGCGGTTGAGATTACCTCGATCATGAAGCGTAACTCCTGCGGCAAGGCCTTGGACATCGCCCGTATGGCGCGCGACATGCTGGGCGGCAATGGCATCTCCGACGAGTTCGGTGTTGCGCGGCATCTGGTCAACCTTGAAGTGGTCAACACCTATGAAGGGACCCATGACGTGCATGCCTTGATCCTAGGGCGTGCGCAAACCGGCATTCAGGCGTTCTACTAATCAGGGAGCCAGACCATGGGCGCGCTATCTCATCTGCGGGTGCTGGATCTGTCGCGAGTATTGGCTGGGCCGTGGTCTGGGCAAATCCTTGCGGACCTGGGGGCCGAGGTGATCAAGGTGGAGCGCCCCGGTGTGGGTGATGACACCCGCGCCTGGGGGCCGCCCTTCCTCAAGGATGCGCGGGGTGAGAATACCAGTGAGGCGGCCTATTACCTGTCTGCCAACCGCAACAAGCGCTCGCTGACCATCGACTTCACTCAGCCTGAAGGTCAGCGCTTGGTGCGTGAGCTGGCAGCTAAATCGGACATTCTCATCGAGAACTTCAAGGTGGGCGGGCTGGCGTCCTATGGCCTCGACTATGAAAGCCTGAAGGCGATCAATCCTAGCCTTATCTATTGTTCTATTACTGGCTTCGGGCAAACCGGCCCTTACGCCAAGCGTGCGGGTTACGACTTCATGATTCAGGGGTTGGGTGGGCTCATGAGCCTGACCGGCCGTCCTGAAGGTGAAGAAGGAGCTGGTCCGATGAAGGTTGGGGTCGCCCTCACCGACATCCTCACCGGGCTTTATTCGACTGTTGCGATACTGGCCGCCCTCGCCCACCGTGAGCACGGTGGCGGTGGGCAGCGCATTGATATGGCGTTGCTTGATGTACAGGTCGCCTGCCTGGCCAATCAGGCAATGAATTACCTGACTACTGGGGTGGCGCCCCGTCGGCTGGGTAATGCGCATCCGAATATCGTGCCTTATCAGGACTTCCCCACGGCGGATGGCGACTTCATCCTTACGGTTGGTAATGATGGTCAGTTTCGCAAGTTCGCTGAAGTGGCTGGGCAGCCTCAGTGGGCGGATGACCCACGATTTGCGACTAACAAGCAAAGAGTGGCGAATCGCGCCGAGTTGATTCCTTTGATTCGTCAGGTAACGGTATTCAAGACCACAGCTGAATGGATCAGCTTGCTGGAGCAGGCCAGTGTTCCTTGTGGGCCAATCAATGACCTGGCAAAGATGTTCGAGGACCCTCAGGTGAAGGCTCGGGGCCTTGCCATTGAGTTGGCCCACCCCTTGGCTGGGCGTGTGCCGCAAGTGGCGAGCCCTATTCGGCTGTCGGAGACGCCAGTCGAGTATCGCAATGCGCCGCCATTGCTGGGTGAGCATACTGATCAGATTCTCTCTGAGGTATTGGCGTTGACAGCGGATGAGATCCAGCGCTTGCGCACTGCTGGCGTGTTGTAGTGTTTGCGCCCTTCTATATAGAGGGGCGTTTTGGGTTGTTTTGAGAAAGGTTGGAATTAACCCTTGACGTCCCGTTTCATCTCTCTATAATGCGCACCTCTTCCGGCGCAGTCGAAACGGAAAACTCCTTGGTAATCAACGAGTTAGATGTTTAAGGAGGGTGCTGGAAGTGCTTCGGTCGAATAGATCGGCAGCGGTGAAAAAGGTGGTTGACAGCGAGTTGAAACGCTGTAGAATTCGCCTCCCGCTAACGAGAGATCGAAGCGAGTCAAGTGG
>NZ_PJQQ01000140.1:0-200 GCF_002858665.1 Pseudomonas sp. FFUP_PS_473 | reverse complement strand
CCCACCGGAATGGTAATGGTCTGGCCGTTGGCCAGAGTCACCACCAGTGGGGTACCGGTAACCGGGGCGTTGACCGAAGCGGTGTAGGTGACAACGCCACCTTCGACCACGCTGGGTGTGGCGCTCAGGGTCACGGTGGTGGTGTCGATGGTGTCGGTCACCGTGGTCACTGCCGCCGTTGGGCTGGTCACCAGGTTCTC
>NZ_PJQQ01000001.1:0-272844 GCF_002858665.1 Pseudomonas sp. FFUP_PS_473 | reverse complement strand
ACCTGAACCGCCGTGTACGGAACCGTACGCACGGTGGTGTGAGAGGACGGCGGGTGTGAACTCGCCTCCTACTCGATTCTGGCAATTCGCCACCACCCAACTACACTCCAACTAGCTGAAGGAACAGCGCCTCGTGGTGAGAAAGCAGCCCGCCCAGTGCGGGCATTTTTCTGCCCGGTTGGTGACCGCCCCTGCCACCTCCACCGCCGCCCTACTCTACCGCCTCAATGCTCAGCGTTGCGTTTTCTGTGTTTTGCTACGCTTTCCTTCACACCGGAGGAACTGCCATGCCAGACGATCCAACCCCCGCCCTGCTCTACCGCCTCAACCAGAACATCATGGCGCTCGGCTGCGCTATAGAAGAAATCAGCACCTGGATCGATCAGCGCGGCTCTACGGACACGTATGAACGAGTCAGTGAGCATCTTGAAGTGCTGGCAGACAATGCTGACACCATTACCGAGCTGATGGCTGACCTGACTGCCAGGTGGAAGCCTGAAGAACCGGCTGAACCAGAAGACTGAAACGGCCTCGCGATCCTCAGTAATCCGACTACACTCCGACCAGCTGAAGGATCAGCGCCCATCGCAGAGAGCCCGCCACCGTGCGGGTTTTTTGTTGCCCCTGCTAAGCTTTCCTCAGGCAAAGGAGGATCAAGCCATGCCAACCAATGACCTCATTCCCTCTCTCATCTTCAAGCTCAACGAGAACCAGCTCGCCATCGCCGAAGCCGTCGAAGAGCTTTCAAAATGGATCGAGCAGATTCATGGGCCCGCCGACGGGTCGATCAAGATTCGTCAATCACTGGCGAAGCTGGACGACAATTTGGAGTTCATCACTCGAGGGGTTGCCGAGCTGATGAACGATTAAGGCGATATCGTTTCGCCCAATCTCAGGCGTGATGCTCTAGCTCTCCTGACTTGCTTGCCGCTAGGGGTGCGCCGGCTGCGCGTGCAGCTTCAGACCAAGCGCCTTGACCACCTTGAGGATTGTGCCGAACTCTGGGTTTCCCTCGCCAGAAAGGGCGCGGTATAGACTTTCCCGAGACAATCCCGCGTCACGCGCAACCTGAGTCATGCCTCGAGCGCGAGCAATAGTGCCGAGCGCCTTGGCAATGAATGCTGGATCGTCGCCCGCCTCTTCCAGGCAAGCATCCAGGTAGTTGGCGATATCCTCTTCTGTCTTGAGGTATTCGGCAGAATCCCAGCGGGAGAATTGTTCGCTCATAGATTTTGCTCCTTCCAGGCCTTTGCGACCTGCTTAGCCTGTTTGATGTCACGGGGCTGGCTGCTTTTGTCGCCGCCACATAGCAGGATGATCAGCTGCCGACCTTGCTGCATGAAATACACCCGGTAGCCTGGGCCGTAGTCGATGCGCGCCTCACTCAGGCCGTCACCAATGGGCTTGGCGTCTCCGAGGTTGCCATCGGCCAAGCGATCTATTCGGGTGATGATGCGCATCTTGGCGCGACTATCCGAAAGGCCGGAGAGCCAAGTAGAGAACGTTTCGCTTCGGATGATCTCGGTCATGTCGAGAGTGTAGCCCTTGAGCTACAGACGAACAAGCGATCATGCCCTATCTGAGTTCATGGCTGATAGGCCGGCACAAAGAGTACAAATGTACTCTTTACGTATTGCCATTCATCTCCAGATAAAATACTGTTCATTCATACAGTAAATGGAGCGCTCTTCATGGCCAAACCCAAGCCCGCGTCGAAACCTCAGACACCCGCCCTGCCCAGCTCTTACGAGATGCTCGGCATGAGAATCCAGAAGATCATCAACAGCACCGGCGCCCAGACATCGAAATCAGCATTGCTGGAACGACGGCCTGGCGACCTGCCTGAGGACTGGGATCGGCTGATCGACGAGATCTCCGAAAACGACAACGTCACCTTGGCCCATCGTGACGATGGCAATGTGCAGATCTTCTGGACCGTGCCCAAGGAAGACTGATTTATCGAATCCCTCTTTGCCCGCCTAGTGCGGGCTTTTTTGTGGGCGCGATACAAATAACAGCACTGCTGTTGACCGATCAATAACAGCAGTGCTACTTTAAATCCATCGCAGTCACCCAACAGGGACTGCACAGGACCTCAAGAGGGCCGACCGCTCTTTAACAACCCAACCGCAGAAAGGCTGCCAGCCAGCGAAAAGACTGACGCACCGGGCGTGGGCGACTCCCACCCTGCTGCGCCGTATCCGAGTAGTCATGTCAGCCCAAACCGTAAACGTATGGAAAGAAATACGCCCAGCCCACCGTGGCGAGTAACGGAGGCCAGGAATACCAGTTTCAGAATTAGCGCCCTGAGCTTCGGCTATGAGGGGCGCCGGACTTGATGCAGCCCTGACCCACTCAACCGGGGCCAAACAGAGCTTTAGCGCTGCATCTCGTATGGACCTTTGAAGGCGCCGTCACCGCTGATTGGCGGCGCTGGAGGAAGCTCGTGGCCCACCCCAGCGAATCGCGTACCTGCAATCAGCAGCGGGGAAGCGAACTGATCACCGTTGATGCAATACGCCCGGCCTGTCGCCAGTAGCGAGGCCGGGGTTCTAAAGATTCCATCACCTAATTACTTCATACGGGATGGCTTCCGTGGATTTCACTGGCTGGCCTTGGCGACAGGACCAGACGGGAAATCACCAATCAAATGGCCGAGATCATTGCCGACACCATCGGCCAGCCTCGCAAACATCCGAGCGCAGCAAACGCGACAGATAGGAAGAACAGGATCAACCCTGGAGCATTGAGGCGCCGAGGCCTACCCGACAGCTTCCCCCATCCAGGGCCAGCAAAGTCCTCTACCAGAATTTCTCGGTATGGCCGACATGCCATTTCACCAATGCCCCAAAGCAATCCTGACAGTGAGAAAAAACCCACGAGGACGTTATCGGCCCTCAGCTCTACCGTGAGCGACACCACGAATATCAAAAAACAAAGAATCGCCATGATCTTGAACCACTCATCTGCGACGAATTTTGCAACCACCGAGACTGCCAAGGTTGCGCCCTCCTTTGCTGGCTGTGTTGTGTGAGAGCGATCAGCGTAGCGCAAAGCCCGTCACCTGGGCAGTGGTGAGCTGGCCGCTGGCCACCAAACAACCAGCGCCACGTCAGCCTGACGTTAACTGCCCGATCACCTGGCTCCCCATCACCAGGCTGCATCGGTCGTGACGCTTGCCCTCCCTAGGTCAGGGAGATTCACGGCACGGCGAGCGTTACGACCAATGCAGCCACCAACGGCTAGCCCTTCCCCGCCCGGTCGCCGGGCCTTCCACCCTAAGGAAATCAACATGCACCCAGCCATGCAGGAGCGCGCGGAGGGCTTGGCTGCCCTTGACTTGCGCGCCCACCTCACTCCAACAGACTTTTACGCCAAGATCGGGCGCCACGCTCCGGCACTGGAGCCACGATTCCAGACGACCAACAAGGGCAAGATGTGGCACATCATCGACAGAGCCACTGGCAAGACCTGCAGCTTTTGCGGTAACTATCCGAAGGCGCTGCGCGTAGCCGACGCAATGGAGGCAGCTGAGCAGCGCAAGCTGGTACCGCGGCAATGATCGGCGAACCTATCCCAGATCCGCGCCATAAGATCGTGGCTGACCTTAACGCGAGGATTGAGCAGTTCTTTGCGGCAGGCGGTGAGGTCAATGAATTGACACCGCCCAAGTACGAGCCACGACCGGCTGCCAAGTTCAACAACCAGGTACCGGCAGACGAGAAGAAAGCTGCAGCCCAGCGCCGGCGCGCCGAAGATGCAAAGCGTCTTGAGCGGATCCGCGAGATGGCCAAGACCATGACCTACAACGAAGCAGCCAGGGCAACCGGTTACTCCACGGCCACGCTGCATCGTATCGCCAAGCAAGGCGGCTTCCTGTTCAAGGTCAGCACCGCACGACGTGGCAAGGGTCGAGCCATCGACCGGGTGGCGGATGCGGCCAAGCTGGAGCAACTGAAGGCGCTACGTGATGGCGGCTTGTCGCGCTACAAGGCATCCAAGCAGATGGGCATCAGCGACAAGCTGCTGGACCGGCTGATCAGCGACTACGAGATCGACTTCCCTGCGAGACCGATCAGCAGTAGAGCGAAGCACGACCAATGATCATCGCCACCACCAATCACCTGGAGGCGATCAAGTACGCGGCCTGCATGGCCAGAGCAACCAGCACAGCCTGGGGCGTCTATCGCACCAGCAATCGGCGGCTTTTCGTCATGCCCGCCAGCGGAAGACGCCAGCCTGCACTGGAGGTGTGCCACCCATGATCCGCCGAATTTCAAACCGCGCCCGGCATGGCCGGCGCCAGCATCAGATTACGTTGCCGCCAAGCGGCTTGCGAGGTACAGGCGATGGCCGAGAAGAAGACGGGGGCAGCCAAGCACTCGGCGGACTACCGCGAGCGCGAGAAGAAGAAGGCCGAAAAGCTGGGCATTGAGAAGGTGTTCTTCAACATGCCTGCCGGGATCAAAAAGGCCATCGCCGCCGAGATTGAGGCCCATGGGTACGAACAGGTGCAGGAGCTCTGGCAGGACCTGGCTCTGTCGTGGATTGCCCAGGATCCTGTAGAGCGGGCGCGTCGCCTTGAGCGACCTGACGCGCCAGCTTTTTATATCTCACCGAAACTAGCGTGTCAGTTCGAAGAAGCCAGTATGACGGAACTCAAGCGAGATCCTGGCGAGGAAATCATACGCCCCAGTTAGGGTGGTTTTGTTCGACAAATTTCAGCCATGTGGCATGAGCTTTGTGTACGGCACGCTGGAGCTCGACAGCCTTCTCTCGATTTTCGTCTTTAGCAGTGTCGTGTTTCACGCAGAACTCTCTGAGCTTCGCTGACGCCTCATTTAAAAGAGTCAGAAGTGCGTCACTCTGCTCAATGATTCTTGGATCGATCATTTGTTGCCGCCCTTAGTGCTAATTAGTTTGACCAGTCCTAATACCCCATCCCAATCCAAATTACCACCATGCCGTCCGCCGGCCACGGAGGAACACCCATGCCCATTCGCAACGCAGTTATTCACCAGATCGACAAGAAGCCTGACGGAAGCCCTGCGGTCCTGCACCTGGCCACCGATAACCTGCCGGAGACGCAGGCCATCGAGAGCCTGATGCATGACGTGAATGACAGCTACAACGCCAAGACGGGCAAGGCCTGGGGCTTCTTCCATGGAGAATCCGGCGCCTACCCGCTGAGCGGCTGGCTGGCCAAGTTCGTCAACGGCAACATGGAGTTCATCGACTTCACCCGCACCGCCGCCGAGCACCTGACCAAGCTGATGGAGGAATCCAATCTGTCCGTTGGTGGGCATGTCCTTTTCGCCTTCTATACCCAAGGCCTGACGGATTACCTGACGGTCGCCATCCTGCAGCAAGTCGAGACGATAGCGGTCACCGCCGACCTCGGCGTGGCAACCTCCCGTCATTTGGATACCGGCGCCCTACACCTCGCAGCCCGCATCAACCTGAGCGAGTGGCGCAACAACCCGGCGTCAAGGCAGTACATCTCGTTCATCAAGGGCAAGAATGGGCGCAAGTCGAGCGACTACTTCCGTGACTTCATCGGCTGTCAGGAAGGCGTCGATGGCCCGGGCGAAACCCGCACCCTGCTCAAGGCTTTCAGCGACTACGTGGAGAAGGAAGACCTACCCGAGGAGGCAGCGCGCGAGAAGACAGCCACCCTGGTCGAGTACGCCGCCACCCAAACCAAGCTGGGCGAGCCGGTAACCCTGCAGGATCTGTCCCAACTCCTCGATGAGGACCGCCCGCAGAACTTCGCTGAGTTCATCCGCGACAAGGACTATGGCCTCTCGCCTGAGATCCCGGCTGACAAGCGCACCCTCAACCAGTTCAGGCGCTACACCGGCCGGGCCGAGGGCATGTCGATCAGCTTCGAGGCACACCTGCTTGGCTCGCGCGTCGAGTTCGACCAGGACAACAGCAGCCTAACGATCAAGAACCTGCCGACGCAGTTGATTGATCAGCTCAAGCGCAGCGCGGCCTGATAGCCGCCCCTAACTCATCATGCCGCATCCGTCCACGGAGGGCGGCGCATGCATGGAGAAAGACATGAAGGTCGACACTTCCACCATCACCAAGATCAGAATCAGCGATGTCCAGGGCCTGGATCCGGTGACCGTATTCATCGAAGACCACGGCGTCCGCGCCAAATCTGGCGACCACGAAACGTGCGCGGGCAACCTGACAATCAGCTGCTACGGCCAGAGCTGGACCTGCTACTGGGGCAGCATGGGGCCGATCACGGTGGCTGAGTTCGTAACCAGCTGTGATGCGGGTTATGTGTTGAATTGCCTGAGTCGGGGCCTGAGCGGGACGCAGTTCAGCAGCGCCGCCCTTGTCGAACTGGCAAGCCGTAGAGTGCTCGACCGACGCCGTGGCCGGAACGTCAAGGAATGGGAAGACTGCTACGAGCTCAACAAGCGCGACGCCCGCGAGCTGTACGACCAAATCGAGGAGCTGGGCTATATCGACCACCCTGCCGGCTGCATGGCCCACGACGAACTGCTGTCATCGATCTTCGGCGGCGACTGGGGTCATCAGGTCAGCGAGGGCGCCGTAGAGCCGAACCCTGATTACACCTACCTCAAGCGGATCGTTGAGGCGGTGCAGCAAGCCTTGGCACAGCCCGTAGCGGCTGCGGCCTGATCAAGGAGAGAGCCATGAGCAACTACAACTGCGACTACGTTCGCCGCCATTACGACGTGCCAGCCGAGATCGGGCGCCGCGTAATCGCCAATGGCGAGCCTGGCGTGATCATCGCCGACCGCGGGCATTACATCGGTGTCATCCTCGACAGCGACCCGAAGAAGCGCATCCGCAACTACCACCCCACCTGGGAGATGCAGTACGGCGAGATGGCTGAGACGCTGCCGCTCAAGCAGTGGGAAGTGCTCACCAACGGGCTGTATGACTGGGATGACGTGAGGTACATGCTTGGCGATGCGCACCACTACGTGCGGCGCATATGGGCAGCCACTCGTAGCCAGGCCAAGTACCGGGCCTATCAAGAGCTGGCCGAGTGCTTCAACGACGACGCTACGGCCATGCTCAGCTTCAAGGTCCGCGCGGCCTGACACTGCGGCGCTGCGACAAGCGCTTCAGCCGTTATCGTGATCGTACCCGCCCCCGCCGCAGACCTCCTCCTTCGATACCTCAATGGTCTTCGATGCCGGAAGCTTGGAGGCTGCCTCGCGGTCGCGCTCGACCTCTTGGCCGAAATACGCGATCCATGAGCCGTCCGGCCGCTCAATCACCTCAGCAAGGTATGAGTCAACCTCGCCTTCAGTAAGTCCAGAAGCTTTGGCGACGATCCTGTTGCGTTTCGCTTTGTCCATTTACCCCTCCTTGGCCCGGCCCGTTGCCGGGTCAGAAACAAATAGACCACTTCAACGAATCACGCCACCCCGGCGAGGGCGGCGCCTGCACGCAAGGACCACAACATGACCGACCAACAGCACGACGAAAACAAGCTCGAGCGAGTCATCCGCAAGATCAAGCGTTGCCTGGCCCTCTCCAAGAGTTCGAACGAGAACGAAGCGGCCACGGCCATGCGTCAGGCCCAGGCGCTGATGCGCGAGTATCGCCTCACCGAAATGGATGTGCGCTTGAGCGATGTAGGCGAGGTTGAGTCGGACAAGGCTCGCGCAAACCGACGCCCCACCTGGGATCGCCACCTCAGCTCAATTGTCGCCCAGGCCCTCGGCGTGAAGTCGCTCTCCCGCAAGCACTGGTGCGATTCGACTGCTCGCGTGGTGGAAAGAGCAATGTTTGTCGGCGTGACCCCAGCGCCACAGATCGCGCTGTATGCCTACGAAGCTCTGCTGACCAAGCTCACCCTCGCCAGGCGTGAGTATGTTTCGCAGGTTCGGGCAGGAAAGCAGCGAAGCTCCTACTCGCCGGAGACTGCGGGCGATCACTTCGCGCTCGCCTGGGTTTCCGCTGTGCACGGCAAGATCCACGAACTGGTGCCGCGCGGCGAAGAGGATCCAGCCCTTGGTCACCAGTCAAATGGCCGTGATTTGGTAGCGGTAGAAGCACAGGACAAGGCTTTGATCGAGCAGTACCTGGCAGGCAGGGAGATCAGCAAGGCCCGGAAGGTGCGAGAACTTGAACTGGATCTGAATGCCCACATCGCTGGCCTGCTCGCCGGGCAGCGCGTTGAGCTAAACCCCGGCCTTGCAACAGGCGGCAATGAGCAACTTCAGCTGGCAAGCGCGTGAGAATCGAGCATGACCACAGCAATCGACCTGTTCGCCGGCCTCGGCGGATGGAGCACAGGCGCGCGCGCCGCAGGCGTCCAGGTTCTCTGGGCGGCAAACCATTGGCCTGAGGCCGTAAAGTGGCATTCAGCCAACCACCCGCATGCCGAGCACGTCTGCCAAGATCTGCATCAGGCTCGATGGGAGCAGGTGCCCGCGCACGACCTGCTGCTGGCCTCACCTTGCTGCCAAGGTCACTCAAAGGCCAGAGGCAAGAAGTCGGGAAACCCGCAGCACGATTCGTCGCGCTCGACAGCCTGGGCGGTGGTATCCGCCTTGGAGTTTCACCGGCCAGAAGCGGCGCTGGTGGAGAACGTAGAAGAGTTCACCGACTGGGCGCTGTACCCAGCTTGGGTTGCGGCAGTTCAGGCGCTGGGGTACCAGGTCGCACCGCATGTCGTTGACTGTGCCGACCTGGGCGTACCGCAACACCGCGTGCGGTTGTTCTTGGTGCTAACCCGCAGCAAGGCGCCACTGATGCTAGAGCTTCACCGACATCAGCATGTGCCGGCCGCCAGCTTCCTCGACTTTGATGCCGGGCGCTGGTCACCGATCGACAAGCCGGGCCGGGCCCAAGCCACTCTTGACCGGGTGCGCAACGGTCGCCAGCGCTTCGGCGACCGGTTCATCATGCCCTACTACGGCAAAGGCTCTGGCACCACTGGGCGCGACATCAACCGTCCAATCGGCACCATCACTACCCTGGACCGCTGGGCACTGGTCGACGGCGATCGGATGCGGATGCTCAGCGCTGACGAGGCCCTGGCCGCGATGTCGTTTCCAGCAGACACCCTGCGTCCGGACAACCACCGGCTGACCATGCACATGGCCGGGAACGCAGTGCCGCCGCTGGCCGGGCAGCGCGTGATTGAGGCCTTACTGAAGGCTGCATAACGTAAAGAGTACATTTGTACTCAACCCCGAAATACCCCTCTCCCCTCTATTGAACAGCCGCGATATGGCGGCCAAGGAATCCCTATGCTCGATGCAAACATCCACGAAACCCTGAGCATGCTCACTGCAAGTCAACTGGCCAAGCTGCTTGTCATGCGCAAAGGGCTTGAGTTCGGCTACACCTACACGTTCACCGACGATGATGGGCAGGATATTGACATCGACCTGGCTTTTCTGGCTTCAGCACCGGGCGATTTGCTGGAGGCTCTGTTCGATGAAAACGAGCATGACGACGCTATCAACGAGGTGCGCTACGAGGCCGAAGATGTTCACGGAATCCCGTACTGGTGCCACTACAGCTGGAATCGTAACTACGAAATCGATGTGAAGGCCTTCATCCTGCCTGACGGCCGCGCCCTAGCCTTCTGCGAAATGAGCGGCGGAGGCAAGCACGGCGAACCGAATGCCTACCCGTGGGTGGATGAGGCCAAGTTCATCAAGGTCGCCGGCGTCGAGGAAAGGGTCATCAAGACCTATAAGTTCGAGGAAATTCCAGAATCTGCTGAGGTCGAGCAATGACCCGCCTCGCCCTCTGCCTCCCGATCTGGAAGGGGACGAGGCTATGAGCAGGTTCATCGCTGTGATCCACGGATGGCACGTCCATAGCAACGGCTTCAACGTGCACGAGCTGAACGCAACCAGTCATGAAGCTGCTGATGACGAAGCGTGCCTTCTTGCAGCGCGACGTGATGCCGCCTTCGACCGCACAGCCTATGTAGTGGTCGAGGTGGATGACCGTGAGCACTTACCCCGGCGCCTAACATGGCGCGAACGCCTAACCGGCAAGATTCAATAACCCCTCCCCCTACAACAACTCAAGCCTGCCGGTAGGCGGGCATGGAGAGCTATTGCCGTGACAAAAGAAGAACTGGCCGGCCTACCCGAAAAGGTGCGCATCGCCGCCGAGGCCGGCAAAGCCGCTGCTGCGGCGTGCACCAATGACGGCGGCAGCGCCAACCTCGACCGCGTCGTCATACCTGTTCCAGGGCTGCGCGCCAGCCAGCTGCCCAGCCTGCCGGGCTACTTGCAGAAGAAGAGCCATTACCACCAGCAGGGCGTCCACCTCGACACGCCGTGGCCTGGTCAGGGAAACCAGCACAGCGCCGGCGTGCGGGCAATGCACAAATCACTCAAGGACCAAGGCGTCGACTGCTACGTCTACTACCAGGTCGATTAAGTCTCCCCCCACCTCTGCCGCCATGCGCGGCACGGAGCAATGCATGACCGTTGAAACAGATGGTGACGTCGACAAAGTCACAGAGCAGCGCATGGCCGAGCTACTTGGCTGCACCAAGCGATCTCTTGAAGGCCGTCGCCTGCGCGAAGTGTTCCCCGAAGGCGTCTGGATGAAAATCCACGGCCGCATCATGTACAGCAAAAAAAGGTATGACGCATGGCTCGAAAGCCAATGGATTTGCCCCGTGGGGTCGAAATCTTCCGCAACTCCCTCCGGATTCGTTTCACATGGGACGGTGTCCGTCGATGCGAAACGCTCCCCTATCCCCCGACACAAAAAGGCATCCAGGCTGCATCCCAGCTTCGCGATCAGGTAGTCAGCTTCAATAAGCTCGGTTTGCTTGACCAGGACAAGTACGCCGAGCTGTTCCCGGGATCGCAAACCGTCGCCGGCAGCAAGCCATCGTTTGGCGAGTACGCCCAGCTCTGGCTTGATAGCCGCGAGATCACCCCAGGTACGCGCCAGAACTACAAAAGCGCGCTCAACCTCTACTGGATGCCGGTGCTGGCCCTCACACAGATTGACTTGATCTCAACGACCACCATTCGTCGAATCATCACCAGCACGGAATGGCACTCACCGGGCGTGAAGCGAAACGCCCTGGTCAGGCTCTCTACAATCCTCGGCGCAGCCTTGAAAGAAGGTCTGATCACCAAGAACCCGGCAGTCGCGGTCGAGCTGCCGAAGCGGTCACGAAAAGAAATTGACCCATTCACGCTGGAAGAGGCCAACGCGATAGTTGAGAGGCTATACCAGCACAAGCACTGGCCCAGCCAGATCTACGCGGCGTTTTTCGAATTCGTTTTTTTCACTGGGTTGCGCCTGTCGGAGGGCCTGGCGCTGAAGTGGGATGCAATCGATTTGGAGAGGAAGGTTGTACATGTGCGACGCACTGTCGCTCTGGGCGAGGTCGTAGAGCGCACAAAGACCGGCAAAGACCGGTTCGTGCTGCTTAACGAGAGGGCCTTGCGTGCTCTCGAGTTCGCAAAAAACTACGCTGAGCGCCGCAGGAATGGAAAGGGACGGGTCACCGAAACACCATTCGTGTTTCCCCCGTCAAAGAACGCAGAGTTCGTTCAGCAGACCTCAGACCTCCATCACCAGTGGCGCCCGGTGCTGAAGGAACTGGGGATTCGTTATCGGCCGCCGTACAACTGCCGTCATACCTATGCGACAATATGCTTAATGTCCGGCCTCAACCCCGCATTTATCTCCCAACAGCTTGGCCACAGCGTACAGATGCTGCTGTCAACCTATGCGCGTTGGATTAACTCAAGCTCCGACTGGAGCGAGCTGGAAAAGCTGCAAATTGGTATCAAATCGGTATCAGCCGCATTGCCAGCGACATAAGCTATTGATAGGTAAGCCCTTTGATCTCCACCGCTAACATCACCATGCAGTTCGGCGCCAAGCCGCTGTTCGAGAACGTCTCGGTCAAATTCGGCAACGGCAACCGTTACGGCCTGATCGGCGCCAACGGCTGTGGCAAGTCGACCTTCATGAAAATCCTCGGCAGCGACCTGGAGCCATCCGCAGGTCAGGTCATGCTAGAGCCGAACGTACGCCTGGGTAAGCTGCGTCAAGACCAGTTCGCCTATGAAGAATTCACCGTGATCGATACCGTGATCATGGGCCACGAAGAGCTCTGGCGGGTCAAGGCCGAGCGCGACCGCATCTACTCGCTGCCGGAAATGACCGAAGAGGACGGCATGGCCGTCGCTGAGCTGGAAACCGAGTTCGCCGAAATGGACGGCTACACCGCCGAGTCCCGTGCCGGTGAGTTGCTGCTGGGCCTGGGCATTCCGCTCGAGCAGCATTTCGGCCCGATGAGTGAAGTTGCCCCAGGCTGGAAACTGCGCGTGCTGCTGGCACAGGCGCTGTTCTCGGACCCGGAAGTGCTGCTGCTCGACGAACCGACCAACCACCTGGACATCAACACCATCCGCTGGCTGGAAAACATCCTCACGGCGCGTAACAGCACCATGATCATCATTTCCCACGACCGGCACTTCCTGAACAGTGTCTGCACCCATATGGCCGACCTGGACTACGGTGAGCTGCGCCTGTTCCCGGGCAACTACGACGAGTACATGATCGCCGCGACCCAGTCGCGCGAGCAGTTGCTGTCGGACAACGCCAAGAAGAAAGCCCAGATCGCCGAGCTGCAGACCTTCGTCAGCCGGTTCTCGGCCAACGCCTCGAAAGCCAAGCAGGCCACGTCGCGGGCCAAGCAGATCGACAAGATCCAGCTGGCTGAAGTCAAGCCTTCGAGCCGTGTCAGCCCGTTCATCCGCTTCGAGCAGACGAAAAAGCTGCACCGTCAGGCAGTTACCGTCGAGAACGTCTCCAAGGGCTTCGATGGCAATACCCTGTTCAAGAACTTCAGCTTCCAGGTCGAAGCCGGCGAGCGCGTGGCGATCATTGGCCCGAACGGTATCGGTAAAACCACCTTGCTGCGTACGTTGGTCGGCGAACTGCCGGTAGACAGCGGTGAAGTGAAGTGGACCGAAAGCGCCGAGATCGGTTACTACGCTCAGGACCACGCCTCGGACTTCGAAGACGATGTCAGCCTGTTCGACTGGATGGGCCAGTGGACCCAGGGCGGCGAGCAACTGGTTCGCGGCACGCTGGGTCGCATGCTGTTCTCCAACGATGAAATCCTCAAGTCGGTCAAGGTGATTTCCGGTGGTGAGCAAGGCCGTATGCTGTTCGGCAAGCTGATCCTGCAAAAGCCCAACGTACTGCTGATGGACGAACCGACCAACCACTTGGACATGGAGTCGATCGAGGCCCTCAACATGGCGCTGGAGAACTACCCGGGTACGCTGGTGTTCGTCAGCCACGACCGTGAGTTCGTGTCCTCGCTGGCCACCCGCATCATCGAATTGAGCGCCAACGGTGTCGTGGACTTCAGCGGCACCTACGATGACTACCTGCGTAGCCAGGGTGTAATCGTTTAACACTCGTAAAAAGCCTGCTTGAAGGCGATGGCGTGCTACCCGGCCCGTCGCCACAAGCGGGACGCCTATAAAAGCAGGCTAACGGACCGCCAAGATTCGTTAGCCTGCTTTCTTTTTCCCTCGCATACAGCGATGATGGCGTTTCCAAACGCCCATCCTGTGTAGCCATGTCTGCGCTAGAACCCGCCGCACTGCCGGCAACGACGATTACCCGAAAAATCGTCTCGATCATCTTCTATACCTTTATCGCCTTCCTCTGCGTAGGGCTGCCAATTGCCGTGCTGCCGGGTTACGTGCATGAGCAGTTGGGCTTCAGTCCGGTTGTGGCCGGGATAACCATAGGCTTGCAGTACTTCGCCACGCTGGTCAGCAGGCCGATGGCCGGGCGCGTCGCTGATAGCCTGGGCGGCAAGCGTGCAATCATCTACGGCCTGCTCGCCATTGCCCTGAGCGGCCTGGTGACAGCGGCCTCGACACTGCTGGTCAGTATGCCCTTGCTCAGCCTGGCGGTATTGCTGACCGGGCGCGTGCTGCTGGGCCTTGCCCAAGGGTTGATTGGTGTTGCCAGCTTGAGCTGGGGCATCAGCCAAGTGGGAATAGCGCATACAGCGCGGGTAATCTCCTGGAATGGCATCGCCTCTTATGGTGCCATCGCCATTGGTGCGCCGCTTGGGGTGAAACTGAACCAGTTGCTGAACTTCGCAAGCATCGGCCTGGTCCTGTTTGTCCTGGCGACATTGGCCCTGCTGGTGATCCGCAACAAGCCTTCGCTCCCGGTCGTTGCCGGCGAGCGCCTGCCGTTCTGGGCGGCCTTCGGGCGGGTAGCGCCCTGTGGTGTTGGCCTGACGTTGGCATCCATCGGCTATGGCACCCTGACCACCTTCGTGACCCTTTTCTACAGTGAGCGTGGCTGGACCGGCGCAGCCTGGTGCCTGAGTGCGTTCGGGGTCTGCTTCATTCTGTCCCGCTTGCTGTTCGTCAATGCGGTGAATCGATGGGGCGGCTATCCGGTTGCGGTTGTCTGCATGGCGACTGAAGCCGTTGGCCTGGCGTTGCTCTGGCTGGCGCCCTCCCCGCTACTGGCATTGCTCGGCGCGGGCCTCAGCGGTGCCGGGCTGTCGCTGGTCTACCCGGCACTGGGCCTTGAAGCCATCAAACAAGTACCCAGTAGCAGCCGTGGCGCGGGTTTGGGCGCTTACGCGGTGTTCTTCGACCTGGCCCTGGCCATCGCCGGGCCGCTGATGGGCGCGGTAGCTGCACATCTGGGCTACGAATCGATCTTCGGTATCGCGTCATTGCTGGCATTACTTGGAGTCGGGCTGGTACTGCTGCTGTCGCGGCGCAGCGCACATACTCACTGATCAGCCGTACGCCATCCCGTACGGTCCGCTCGCCCAAGCGTCTGACTGAAAAACAACGCCGCCTCCGACTGCAGCGAATGATGAATGCTGGCACGGTCGACGCCCTCGGCGTCGGTGCATAGCGCGGCCATGTGCACACGCTGGGCTTCATCGCAAGGCGCCATGAAAATGAAATGCCCTGCACCGGCCAGTAGCCGGTAATCAGGAGTGCGGGGCAGTTTACGTGCCAGCGCAGCGGCGTTCTTGTCGATTGCCAGCAACTGATCGCGATCACCACTGTAGATCAGCGCCGGTACTTTTACCCCGGCCAGGGCATGACGACCGAACATCAGGCTCAAAGGTGCCATCAGCAACAATGCCTTGATCCTTGAGTCTGCGGCGGGCAGCAGGTCGTCACGGTCGGCGATCAGTTGCCCGCGCATCTTGCAGGCGTCAGCATCCAGAGGGCGTTCTTCACAATAACGGCGCAGACGGTCCAGTTCCGGGCGTGCGCCGGAAAGGATCAACGCGGTTTCACCACCCGCCGAATAACCAATCACCCCGACCTGCTCGGCGTTGACATAGGGCGCCAGCAGCTTGTCGTTCAGGGTTGCGCTGATGGCCGCGCTGATCTGCAGCGGACGCCCATAGAGGTTGCTCAGGGTGCCCAGTCGGCTGTGATCCTGGGCATTGTCCCCCGGGTGCACCACCGCCACCACCACAAAGCCCTTGCGTGCCAGTGCCGTTGCCAGGTCATGCAATGCCAATGGCGTACCGGTATTGCCATGGGAAAGCATCAAGAGCGGGAAACGCCCCATCGCAATGGGTGCCTCAAAACCGGCTTCCACCCGATAGCCTTCAACCCGGCTCCAATGTGCTGGCCCAGTGGCCGGGTAAAAGGCCAAGGCCTGCATCGGCTGTTCGTCCAGCGGGTCGGCGAGGATCATCCGGTGCAACCCCACATGCCAGCGCTCGCCCGCCTCGCCCGGCAGCGACAACACGATCCCGATCACCGCGAGGATGAACAAACCAGACAGACGCTGCATGGCTGACACCTTGTCCCTTTATAGCCAGCGATCAGCATAGGCTGGCGCACTGCGCGCCAGATGAAAACTGAATGAAAAAACCGACTGCCGGTTACCCCGGCAGTCGGCTTATGCGGTGGTTACTCGAAATCAGGCAGCTGCAAACAGCTCGTTATCGATCTGAGCGCGCGCTGCACTCATGGCATTGTTGCGGTGTTCATCGCCATATGCCAAGCCATGGGCGCGGACGAACTCGACATCGGTGATACCAATAAAGCCCAGGAACACCTTGAGAAAATCTTCATGACCGACACCGGTTGGCTGGCCAACATGCAGGCCACCCGAGGTGGATACGACAATGACTTTCTTGCCACCACACAGGCCTTCAGGGCCAGCCTCGGTGTAGCGGAAGGTTTTACCGGCAACAGCGATACGGTCGATCCAGGCTTTCAGTTGGCTGGGAACGCTGAAGTTGTACATCGGTGCGGCAATCACCACGGCATCGGCATCCAGAAACTCTTGCAGTGTTTCGCTGCTCAGTTGAGCTTCGTGCTTCTGGGCGGCATCGCGCAGTTCTTCTGGCGTACCAGCACTGACCAGGGTGGCCGCGGAAAAATGGCTGATGGCGTCACTGGCCAGGTCGCGGTAAGTCACTTCAACACTGGCATCAGCAGCCTGCCAGGCCTGCACGACTTCACGGCTCAACTGACGGGAAGCCGAATTGTCGCCGAGGATACTGGAATCGATGTGCAACAGTTTCATGGGTGTTCTCCTGGATTTTGAAGACCGCGAGGCGGCGATCACGATGGAGAGAATCCTACCCAAACAGCGAATAGAGGATTAGTCGGCAAAAATGCGTTAGTTTGTCCTACATACAGAACAGTGCAGGGCAAGCTATGCAAGACCTCAATGATCTCTATTACTTTGCCCGGGTGGTTGAGGCCGGAGGCTTCTCTGCGGCCGGGCGCCTGCTTGGTATACCCAAGTCCCGGTTATCCCGACGCATTGCCGAACTAGAAGAACGCCTGGGGACTCGCCTGCTGCAACGCACGACCCGACAACTGAAGCTGACCGGAGTTGGTGAGCGCTACCTGCGTCATTGCCAGGCCATGCTGCTGGAGGCGGAGATGGCCGACGAAGCGGTTGCAAGCATGGTCAGCGAACCACGCGGGCGCTTGCGCGTGTCCTCACCAGTTGCGTTGGCCCATGCATTCTTGCCGGACGTCATCAGCAGCTTCCTGGCACGCTACCCACAGGTACAGCTGGACATGGTGCTACTCAATCGTCGGGTTGATGTGATAACCGAGGGTATTGACGTTGCGTTGCGCGTACGCGACCAAGGCGACGAAGACCCTACCCTGGTCACGCGGCGCTTGCGCCAGGCACAAATGCTGTTGGTCGCAGCACCGAACTTCGCCGCCGAGCATGTCATCGAGCAACCACAGGACTTGATCAATCTCCCCGTGCTGGGCGCGCTGGAGGCTGACCGCCTGGTTCACCTGCGCCTGCTGGATGCCAAGGGCAATCGCGAAGACCTGGCGCTGGAGGCGAGGCTTGGAATTGATGACTTTGTCGTACGAAAATCCGCCGCCGTTGCCGGCCTGGGGTTCACGGCCCTGCCGATCATGCATTGCGAGGAAGAACTCGCCCGCGGCGAACTGATCCGTCTATTGCCCGAGTGGTCGCTACCCAGCGGCTATCTGCAGGCGGTCTACCCGCACAGGCGAGGTGTACTACCTGCCGTACGCGCCTGGATTGATCACCTGGTCATTTCATTTGAAGCCTGTGGAGAGCGTTATGTCTGAAGACGACGTGGTGCAGTTTTGCCTGAGCCTGCCGGGCGTACAGGACGATTACAAATGGGGGGGCGTCCGGGTGTTCTCTGTGGCCGGCAACAAGATGTTCGCCCTGATCAACCTGGGCCGAGCCGACCTGGCCTTCAAGGTCGACAACGAGCTGTTCCTTGGCTATGTGGACAGGCCCGGTATTCGCCCGGCACCGTATCTGGCTCGCGCGCACTGGGTCAGCATGGAGCAGCCCTACCCCATGGGTCGTGAAGAACTGTGCGATCTGTTGCAACGGTCGCACCAACTGGTGGTACGACGCTTACCGAGGCGTTTGCAAGCGGGCTTGTTGCTCTGATTGGCGCAGGCAGGCTCAGCGCTTACTGAAACAGCCTGCCCAGCCCACGCCCCGCCAGCACCAGATAGTCGAGCCAGAACACCTGATGCGCGGCGACGATTGCCCAGAAGATCAACTGAAACGACAGTTTGCGGGTCTTGTGCCGAAAGGCCTGCTGAGCCACCAGGGCGCCTGGCCAACCGCCACACAGCTCAACGACGTGAAGCCATTTTTCCGGAGTCCGCCAGGTATTGTTGCGCGCCTTGCGTTTGTCGTTCCAATAAAGGAAGACGCTGAGCAGGCTGGCTATCGGGTAGAGCACTGCTGGCAACCAGGAATGCCCGCCCTGCAGCATCTGCAGCACACCCCAGGACGGAAACAGGCAGATACCGGCAAACAGCGACAGTTTGAGCTTGAGGTGTTGAACCGCGCCTCGGACTGGGGCCGGGCGCGGCTTGACAGCAGCCTGACGCACCCGGTCAGCTCTGCGCCGTTGCCCAGTCGACCAGCCCGAATTGCCAGGTGGCCAGAATGATCAGGCCGAAGGCAATCCGGTACCAGGCAAAAACGGCATAGCTGTGGCTGGCAATGAACCGCAGCAGCGCACGCACCGAGATCATGGCAAAAATGAACGAGACCACAAAGCCAATCGCGAACACCGGGAAGTCACCGGCCTGGAACAGTGCACGGTACTTGTAGCCCGAATACACCGCTGCACCCACCATGGTCGGCATGGCCAGGAAGAACGAGAACTCGGTCGCAGCCTTGCGTGACAGCCCGAACAGCAAACCACCAATGATGGTGGAGCCTGAACGCGAAGTGCCTGGAATCATCGCCAGACATTGGGCTACACCGATCTTCAAGGCATCGCTCCAGCGCATGTCGTCTACATGCTCGACAGACACCACATGCTCCCGACGCTCGGCCCACAGCATGATCACGCCGCCCACCACCAACGCCGTCGCAACGGTAATCGGGTTGAACAGGTAGTGATGAATCAGGTCGGCAAACAGCACCCCCAGGACCACTGCCGGCGTGAATGCGATCAGCAGGTTGGCAGTGAAGCGTTGCGCCTGGCGTTGGCGCGGCAGCCCAACGACCACGTCAAAGATCTTGCGCCGAAATTCCCAGACCACTGCCAGGATCGCCCCCAACTGGATGATGATGTTGAAGGCCATGGCCCGTTCACCGCCGAAATTGATCAGATCGGCAACAACGATCTGGTGGCCGGTACTGGAGATGGGCAGAAATTCCGTCAAGCCCTCGACAATCCCAAGTATTACAGCCTGCATGGCGGTCCAAAAATCCATCATTCCCCCGTGAAGCGCTGCTCAAGGCAGGCCCCTTCATGTTTTCTAAAGTGGTGTATGCACGGTAAATCACAGCGACAGTGGATTGTGAAACCACGGAAAAGGTTCACGCCCCTCAAGGTTTATCGCTTTGGCGCCGAAATGCTAGCAGACCTGCCGGATAAACGCTGCTGATCTACGCAACAGATGCCTCTGGATCAAGCACTTAGCCCTTGGTCGACTAGGTAAGGGCAGTAAAAACGTGCTTGGATGCACAAGACAATAAAAATACCTGAGTGACCTACATGAAGACTCTACGGAATATGTCGATCAGCCGCAGGCTTTGGCTCATCCTGGTGGTGGCAGTGGTGATGTTGTTTGCCCTGGGGCTGTTGATGCTGCGCCAGATTCACGGTGACCTTTACCAGGCCAAGGCCGAAAAAACCCGCCATGTGGTCGAAACTGCTGCGGGCATCCTGACCTACTACCAAGGGCTTGAGGCAAGCGGTAGCCTGACCCGCGATGCGGCTCAGCAACAGGCGCTGAACGCTGTACGCGGCTTGCGCTACAACCAGAACGAGTACTTCTGGATCAACGACCTCGAGCCGAAGATGATCATGCACCCGGCCAACCCCAAGCTCGACGGCCAGGTACTCTCAGGCATCAAGGACCCAGACGGCTTCACCTTGTTCAATGCCATGGTTGCGCTGGCCAAGGACAAGGGGGCTGGCAGCATCGATTACCGCTGGCCTAAACCCGGGGCGAGCGATCCGGTACAGAAAACGTCGTATATCCAACTGTTCAAGCCTTGGGGCTGGATCATTGGTTCAGGCATCTATATCGATGACATGAAAGCCGAGTTCAACCGGCAACTGCGTGATGCCTCGCTGCTGGGGTTGGCTATTGCGCTGATCATGGGACTGCTGGTCGTAGTGATCGCGCGCAGCATTTCCCGCCCCTTGCAGGAGGCGGTCGATGCCATGGCCACCATCGCCAGCGGCGAAAGCGACCTGACCCGCCGCCTGGACACCCATGGCCGCGACGAGATTACGCAATTGGGGACACACTTCAACAGCTTCACGGCACAGTTGCAGCAGGTGGTCGGCCAATTGCATGACGCTGCACGTGCGCTGGGCCACTCGGCAGTCGAGATGGGCGACAACGCCAACCAGGCCGAGCTGCGCAGTGAACAACAGTCGCAGCAGATGGAACTGGTCGCCACCGCCATCAACGAGGTCACCTACGCGGTACAGGATGTGGCGAAGAACGCCGAACAAGCGTCCACCGAGATGCAAGACGCCCAGCACCGTGCAGAACAGGGGCAGCAGAGCATCCAGGGCAGCCTGCAACGTATCGGTGAACTCTCCGGCACCATTGATGAAGCCGTTGAAGTCATTCAGGCCTTGGCCAACCAGAGCACGAAGATTGGCAGCGTTCTGGAAGTGATCCGGGCCATTGCCGAGCAGACCAACCTGTTGGCGCTCAACGCGGCCATCGAGGCGGCCCGCGCAGGTGAGCAAGGCCGCGGGTTCGCGGTGGTTGCCGATGAGGTACGCCTGCTGGCGCAGCGCACTCAGCAGTCCACCGCCGAAATCCAGACCATGATCGAACACCTGCAGGGGCAGTCCGAAGCGGCAGTCAAGGCCATCGGTGCCAGCAGCACCGCTTCGCGCCAAACGGTTGAGCAGGCCAGTGAAGCTGGTGCCAGCCTCGATGCAATCAGCCAGGTGCTACTCAACCTCAATGCCCTGAACGCCTCGATTGCCAGCGCCACCTTGCAACAATCCCATGTGGTTGAAGAGATCAATCGCAACGTGACCGAAACTGCCGACCTGTCTCGGCAAACCGCCAGTGCAGCACAACAGTCCAGCAGTGCCGGCCTGGCATTGCGCCAGCTCAGCGAGCGCCTTGAACAATTGTTGCGCCAGTTCCACGTCTAAAACCCCGCGCACCTGTGGCGTGTTCTGCGCCACAGGTTACAATCCCCGCCTCTTTCGAACCTGCCTCAAGGAATGCCGATGTCCGGCCTCGAACTGTTCGCCGCCGTGCTCGGCGTCATTGCCGTTTGGCTCACCGTCAAACAGAACCCCTGGTGCTGGCCGATTGGCCTGGTGATGGTGCTGCTGTACAGCGTGGTCTTTTACGAGGTGAAACTGTACTCCGACATGCTGCTGCAACTGGTGTATGCACTGTTGCAGGTCTACGGCTGGTGGCAATGGACACGCCCCGAGCGCCTCGCCGAGGCACGCCAGGTCAGCTCCCTGCAACCTGCACCACTGCTGTTTGGCCTGGGCCTGGGCGCACTGGCAAGCCTGGGGTTGGGTGCGGCCATGGCCACCTGGACAGATGCGGCGCAACCCTGGCTGGATGCCACGCTGACGGCCTTCAGCCTGGTGGCGCAATTATGGATGGCGCAAAAGCGCCTGCAATGTTGGGCGCTATGGATTGTCCTTGACGTCGTCTTCGTCGGTTTGTTTGTGTACAAGGCGCTTTACCTGACGGCAGCACTCTACGCCCTGTTCACCCTGATAGCTGTCCAGGGCTGGCGTGAGTGGCAACGCGACCCTGCCTTGGTGAACGCGTGAAAGTGTTGGTGCTGAGCGGCCCCGAGTCCAGCGGCAAGAGCTGGCTTGGCAGCGAAATCCAGGCTTGTTTCGGTGGCGAACTGGTTGGCGAATACGTACGCCACTTCATTGACCGCGAGCAACGTGACACCTGCTACGCCGACATCCCGACCATCGCCCGTGGCCAGTTGGCCTGGGAGGATGCAGCGCGCGGTAGAGCGCCTGAGCTGTTGATCCTCGACACCCACCTGCTGAGCAATCTGCTCTGGAGCCGCACGCTGTTCGGTGACTGCCCACACTGGGTCGAATCAGCGTTGCTTGAGCGCCGCTACGATCTGCACCTGCTGCTCAGCCCAACGTCAGTTGAATGGGTAGATGACGGACAGCGCTGCCAACCGGAACTGGCCCAGCGCCTGGCATTTTTCGAGGAAAGCCGCGCCTGGCTGGAGCAACATCAACAACCGTTCATCGCCATCGACGGTGACTGGAACCGACGAAAAAACGCGGTTTTTGATGCGGTTGCAGGTTTGTTGTCCCGCTAAGCCCTTGGGTTGTTACATCAGCGATACAGTCCCACCTGCGCTAAACCCCGTTCTTGATGGGTTGCCTCCATGATTGCCTAACAGTGTAAACCTGGCGTAACAGGGTATAGGGTGCCCAGCAGGGCAAGATCTGTCTCGCCAACGTTACAACGCTCTGCCCTCGCCGTCCGCGCTTATCCGCAAGCCGTTGATATTTCTGGATAAACCAAAAGCGGCACGCCTTCTGCTCTCCTTCTCGCAACGCTGATAGGGCCAGCGAACTTGAAGAAGGAACCGCCGCCGTGGGGAATCAGAACAGCAAGCTGCTTCATCTTCTGCTGATGGGATGCGCATTGAGCGCCACCTTCTGCCTGCCCGTCCAGGCTGCCGGGAATGGGGTAATCGTTCTGCAACGCGATGTACAACCTCGCCCCGCGGTGCGCCCCACCGGTACACCAGACCCGCACCCGACCACCGTCAGCGCCAATCCGTCCAAACGCGTAATCGCCCAAACCAATAATGAACTCAGTGACGGCGACTTCGCCAGTGTTGCCAGCGGTTCATCGCTGATGACGCGCGTACTGACCCCAGACAACTCCGGCACTGTTCGCGGCCTGGGCGCAGCGCAACAGGTGCGTCTGCCTGGCATGGCCGGCGGCTCCGGGGCGGGCAGCGGTGGCGGTAACAGCATCTCCAATCAGGTCAATCAAAACGTTCAGCGTGGCATGGCGCCGCTGCAGATCCTGACTGGAGGCCGCTGAAATGAGGTACTCACTCCTGTTTCTGGCCCTGTGCAGCAGCGGCCTCGCGCTGGCCGGATCCCCAGTCAAGGACAATGCCAGTATCAACACCAGCGGCCAAGGCTACCGGGGCAATATCGCGATCAACCAGGCAGCGGGCGATCAGCAGCAACAGAACAATAGCCGGGCTATTGCCATCGGCACCAACGCCAATGCCTCAACCCAGATTCGTCAGCACATCGACACTGCCACCAGCCAGGCACGTGATGCTCGGGCCGGTATTGGCGGCAACTCATTCAGCAATGGCAGCGGCGCGCTGGGTATCAACCAGTCAGCCGGTGCCAATACACAACAAGTCAATGCCGTTCGGGTCAGCATCAGTGCCGTCCCGCAGCGCATCGACGACAGCGTCCTCGATCAACAGAACGTGGCGCTGGCAAAAGGCTCCGACCCAACTGATCAAGCACCCGGCAGCCGCCAGATCGCGAACAGCGATAGGGCCTTCACCGGCAGCCGTGGAGTGATCCAGTTGAATCAGAGTGCCGGGGTGGGCAACCGAATGGCAAACACCCTGAGCGTACGGGTTGCGGACTGACCCGACAGGTAACCGAGTAACAACAACACTTAACTACCTAAAAAAATGCGGAGAAACACCATGAAACCTCAAATGGCACTTAAGCCTCTGGTTTTCGCACTCGCAGCGGTCATGGCTGTTGCTGCACACGCTGGCGGACGTAATGACAACCACGGCGGCCATAACGGTGGTCACAATGGCGGCCACAATGGCGGCCACGGTGGTCATGATAGCGTTCTGCTGGGCCTGCTGATCAATGCAGGCTCCCTGGCCAAAGTTGGCGACACCCAAAACAACTATGGGAACAGTGTCACCAACCAAGCCACTGAAAATACCGCCACGATGGACAACTCGGCCAACAACTCTCAGGGCAACCTGGGCGTTAACGTGGCCGCTGGTGACGGTAACCAACAAGACAACGTTGCCGCTATCGCCACAGCCGATGAGCGTTTCATCTTCGGTAGCGCTATCGCCGACTCCACCGCAACTCAAAATAACACCGGCAACACCGTTAAAAACTACTCGACCCAAAACGCTGCCACCCTCAACAACTCGGCCAACGGCAGCTCGGGTAACATTGGTATTAACGTTACCGCTGGCGACTTCAACCAACAGAAAAACAACATGGCGATCGCCGTATCCGGTGGCCGTGTGGCCTCAGCCACAGCGAATGCCACTCAGACCACCTCTGGCCTGGACGTCACCAACAAAGCTGACCGCACCTACGACACCAAAACACTCCGCTCCTCCTTCTACGCTTCGGGTTCCTACCAAGGCGACGGCAAAGGCTGGGTCGGCGGCGACGATCACCATGGTGGTGGCGGCCACAACAACGACGACCGTCGTGGTGGTGGCGGTGGTCATGACGACGACAAACAACCGCTCAAATTCCACGAAGAAGGCACCTTTGTGCTGAGCGGCGTAGCCACCTATCAAGTGCTGACCCCAAGTGGCTGGATCAACCCTGTGACCAACAGCGCCTCGCTGACCAACTCGCTGAACGGCGTGTCGGGCAACGTCGGTGCCAACGTCTCGGCTGGCTCGGGCAACCAACAAAGCAACTCGCTGTCCATCGCCGCAGGCTGCAAGGCTTGCCTGTAGACGCAACAGTGAACGGGGCCCTTCGGGGCCCCTTTCCTTGCTTTCACAGGGTGTGAATACCATGCGAATAGCCCTGCTAGCGGCGCTGATAGGTTTGGCCAGCGTGGCCGAAGCTGCACAGATGCCCATCGCCGCCCTGCCTGGCGGTACGGTCATTTACAAGCCAGTTCAAAGCCTGCGCGAGCGACGCTTCGCGGACCTGGTGCAACAGAAAACCGATTTCAGCTGCGGCGCTGCAGCGCTGGCAACCGTACTCAAGCAAGCCTACTGGCTGGACGTGGACGAGGCCCACATCATTGAGGGCATGCTGGCCAACTCCGATCAGGAACTGGTGAAAACCCAAGGTTTCTCGATGCTCGACATGAAACGCTACGTCGAGAGCATTGGCATGCGCGCCCGTGGTTACCGCATCGCACCAGAGAACCTTTCAAGCGTCAGCATTCCGGTTGTGGTGCTGATGGACATTCGTGGCTACAAGCATTTTGTGGTGCTACAGCGCACCGAAAAAGACTGGGTATACGTTGGTGACCCGGTACTTGGCCACAAACGTTATGCATTCGACGACTTCATCAAAGGCTGGAACGGGATCATTTTCGCCGTGATCGGCCCTGGGTACGACAAGGCCAATGCCCTGCTCGACCCGCCCGTACCTCTGAGCGCCAAGAACAAAATCAACAATTTCCATCCCGTCCAGGATGCGGAATTGATGGAGTTCGGCTTCATTCAGAGTGACTTTTTCTAATGACAAGGGGCATGAAGCTCTGGGGAGATACCCGATGAAGACTTCAACCTTGCTGGTTGCCGCCTGCCTGGCAGCCAGTTTGCCTGCCCAGGCGCAGGTATTTAAACCGATCGAGGTAAAAGACAGCGAATTGGCCGATCTGCGCGGGCGCTATGTGATGCCGGGGCGAATCATCAGCTTTGGTGTTGTGATGAACAGCACCTGGCAGAATGCCAATGGCGACCGCATCGGTGCAACGGCCACAATGCATGTTCAGCAAAACACCTTCAAGCCGCAGTTCTATGTCTCGCTGATCAACGACAAAGGTAATGGCAACGCCACGCCACCAGGCACCGGTAGCGTGTCGGGCGGTTCAGGGCTAAACAACACCCAGGGCGTTACCCAGACATTGCAGGCTGCCGGTGACTACAACACCGCGTACAACAACGTATCCATCAACGTGAAAGAGGGCAAGACCGCAACAGCCAATGGAACCCCTTCAGGGCAGGTGCTGGCAGGCGGCTCAAGTATCAGCGGCAGCAACGGCGCTGGCACCCTGAACATCTCGGCAGGCGCCAATGGCATCAAGATGGGCATCAACGCCAGCAACAATCAGGGCTATACCGTGCAGAGCCTGGCCCAAGGCGGCCTGTCACAGGCAGCAGTGCTGCTGGGCGGGAACAACGTTGTCAGCAACATGACCCAGCTCAATGTGGTGCTGCGTGACAACATGCCCACCGCTGGCGCGCTGAACTGCAACCTTGATCAACTCAAGGGCCTTCGCATCTCAGGATATTGAACTACGCTCTGTCTCAACATTCGTAGTTGAAAGGGACGGCTAACCCATGCATCGTTCGTTTTCACTGAAAGCTGCCGTATGTTTAAGCACATTAATCCCGGCGACGTTCCTCCAAGCGGCGCCGGACCCTCAGGTGGAAGCGTTGAAACAGGAACTGCAGGCACTGCGCCAGCGCTATGACGCACAGCAGCAGGCGCTGATGGTTCTGGAGCAACGCGTTCGCCAAGTCGAAGAGCAACCTGCGGCGCCGCCGCCCAAGCGCTTGACACGCTCACCTGCCTCGCAACCGCGCACGGGCCAAACCGTTGCCGCATCAGGTACTGGCAGCTCCTACGGTGAGTCGCTGAAAGACGACTCGCAACCGGCGCAAAGTGTCTCCAACCTCTATGACGAAGCCAGCGGCTTTTTTGGTGGCGGCAAGTTCAGCGTTGAAACCGGTATTACCTACGCACGCTACGATACCCGGCAGTTGATTCTCAACGGTTTCCTGGCACTGGACTCGATCTTCCTCGGTAATATCAACCTCGACCGGATCAAGGCCGACAACTGGACCCTCGACGTTACCGGGCGCTACAACCTCAATCAGCGTTGGCAATTCGACATAAACGTACCCGTGATCTACCGCGAGTCCACCTACCAATCCGGTGGTGCTCAAAACAACGCTCAAGGTATTACTGAACAAACCGTTACCCGTGACCCCACTATCGGTGATGTCAACTTTGGCGTGGCGTACAAGTTCCTCGACGAATCGGAAAGCCTGCCAGATACGGTCTTTACCCTTCGGGTCAAAGCGCCGACCGGCCAGGAACCCTTCGGTATCAAGCTGCTCCAGGACCCCAACAACGACAGCCTGTTCTACCCCGAGGACCTGCCGACCGGCAACGGCGTCTGGTCGATCACACCGGGCATCTCGCTGGTCAAGACGTTCGACCCGGCGGTGCTGTTCGGCAGCCTGAGTTACACCCACAACCTGGAAGAGTCGTTCAGCGATATCAGCTCTACCGTCGGCCAGAGCCATCCGGGCAAGGTCAGGCTGGGGGACAGTTTCCAGCTGGGTGCGGGGATCGCGTTTGCGCTTAACGAAAAGATGAGTATGTCGTTCTCGGTGTCCGACCTGATTGTCAAAAAATCAAAAATCAACCAAACGGATACCAATGATGGCTGGGTCACTGTGCCCAGCAGCGATGCCAACGCCGCCTACTTCAACGTTGGCATGACCCTGGCTGCCACCGATAAGCTGACCATCGTCCCCAACCTGTCGATCGGCCTGACCGACGACGCCCCGGACTTTACCTTCAGCCTGAAATTCCCGTACTACTTCTAAGCATCAAGCACGCCTTGTGGCCGCCTGCAGGTAGCGTCCACAAGGCCAACCTACACCCGGCAGTCAAAAATGAAGCATCGGTTGCTGACTGTGCGGCTGCTCGGCCAACCAGCGCTCAAAGGTGTCGGCCGGCATGGGTCGACCAATCAGGTACCCTTGCCCCTGGTCACACCCGGCATTGCGTAAAAATGCATGCTGGGCATGTGTCTCGATACCTTCTGCCGTAATGCGAAAGCCCAACGCGTGCCCCAGATCAATGATCGACTGGGTAATCGCAACCCCGTCGTCGTCATCAGGCAGATCCTTGATGAACGTGCGGTCGATTTTCAGGTGATCAATCGGCAGCACTTTCAGGTAGGCCAGCGAAGAGTAGCCTGTACCGAAGTCGTCGACGGCCGTTGCCACGCCCATCTGCTGCAACTGCGCAAGAATCTCACAGGCGTGCTGCGGGCTCTCCATGAGCAAGCTCTCGGTAATTTCCACCTCCAGCAATGTTGCGGGAAGATCGTAACGTTGCAACGCACGAGACAGGCTCTCGACAAAGTCGCTGCGCTCAATCTGCAACGCCGCCACGTTGATTGCCAACGGCCCGGGCAAGCGTTCACGCGCACGCCAGCAGGCAAGCTGAGCGCACGCAAGATCGAGCACTTTCTCGCCGAGCGGAATGATCAGACCAGTACGTTCGGCCAGCGGAATGAAATCTGCCGGAGACACCAGGCCGTGCTCTGGATCACGCCAACGCAACAACGCTTCCGCGCCTTCGACACGGCCACTGAACAGGTCGATCTTGGGTTGGTACCACAGTTCGAATTCATTCTGCTGCAACGCCCGGCGCAACGCGCCTTCAAGAAAGATCCGCTGCTGCAACTGCTGGGTCATGTCGGGATGGTAGGTGCGATAGGTATTACGGCCGCCTTCCTTTGCTGCATACATCGCCGTATCGGCATGGCGCAGCAAGCTGTCACAGGTATGCCCGTGCTCGGGGTAGAAGGCGACACCTATACTACCGGTGACCAGCGCGGCCGTGCCCTTGAGATCGAAGGGCTGCTGCATGGCCAGCAGCAACCCTTGTACCTGCGCGATGACCTGATCGTCCTGCGGGCAACACAATACAAATGCAAACTCATCGCCGCCCAAACGGCACGCCGTGTCCTGGGCCGTGAGCAGCTCGACGAAACGCTGGGTGGTCTGCTGAAGAAGGAGATCGCCCAACGGGTGACCGAGGCTGTCGTTGACCAGTTTGAAACCGTCGATATCCAGTATCAACACGCCCAAGCGCTCGCCGTTGGCCATGGCGAGTTCAAGACGCCGCTGGAACAACAGCCGATTGGGCAGCCCCGTCACGGCATCATAATGCGCCGACTGTTCCAGCCGAGCCTGCGAGCGTTTCAGCTCATCGTTACGCTGATGAATCACCTGGTTGCTACGGATCAACTGCGCTACGAACAAGCAGAACACGCCTGTGCAGGCCAGAGAGAACATAAACAGCGGCGAAGCGAACAGGCTCATCGTCGGCCAACCGCCATGAGGGGTTGCAGCCAACTGCCAATGCCCACCCGGCACATCAACGTTGAGCGTCACGCCAGGCTCGTTGAACAACGTAGCCTGCCCCCAAATGACCGCGCCTTGATCCCCGCGACCGTCGGCGCCCCGCAAAGCCAGTTCAAACGCGCCGTCTTGATCCAGGCCAGCAGCCTTGAGCAGGCGGTCGGTATCGGCAACGATCGAAAGGTTGCCCCAATAGGTATTGCCCGACGGACCACCGACAAACACGGGACGCCGGTAGATCAGCCCTCGCCCGCCTTGATAAAGGTCAACGGGCCCGGCCAGCACCGCATGATGACTGTCCCGCGCACGCTGTAGCATCGGGTATTGCGTCGGCAATGTCCGATAGTCCAGCCCGAGCACACGTTGATTGCCCTCTAGCGGGAAGACATCAGCGACAACGTCCGCAGGTGCCACAGCGATGTGCCGTATATAGGGCACTGAAGCAATGGCCTGACGGGCCATGTCGCGGAAATGCTGAGGCGTGATGGTGCCATCAGCGCTGATGAGCTGAGCAATTCCTTCGGTTTCGCCGAACGCAGAACGTAGTTGAGCCTCAAGGCCGGCACGCAAGCCTGAAAGCCGCGCACTGGCATTGCCCATCAACTCGCTTTCCTGGCGCTGCACATCCAGATGGCCCAATGTCACCGACAAACCGATGCCCACCACCGCGAAACCGATCGGTAATAGCCTGAACAAAGGCGTGCGCATGCTGCGGGGCCAATTCCAGATACGAGCAAACGTTACGGTTCTGGTTGTCATACGCCTGCTTTTCACTGACGGGGCGACAGTTTATCGACCTTTTTCGAACAACATTGAGCGGTGCTGGCTTTTTTTTACAGGCTGGCGCTATGCTGCAACTGAATCGTTTCACCCATATTCCAACAAGAGGTGCTACGCATGAACCATCTGCTTGATTCACTGTTCCCCAACGCCACCAAAGTGCCTGAAGCCTGGCGTTTGAGTGAACCGCTGGAGCAGCGCGATTACCTGGTCGACGGCCAACTGCAACAATGGCATGGCCCGCTGGCGACCGTGCGCAGCCCGATCTGGCTGAAAGGCCCTGACGGCGAACAGCAGGTGATTCTGGGCAGCGCGCCACTACTGGATGCCGAGACCGCGCTGACTGCGCTGGATGCCGCCGTACGTGCCTACGACAAGGGTCGCGGCGCCTGGCCCACGCTGCGTGTAGCTGAACGTATCCAGCACGTCGAGGCGTTCCTGGCACGCATGCGCGAACAGCGTTCAGCCGTGGTCAAACTGCTGATGTGGGAAATCGGCAAGAACCTGAAGGACTCGGAGAAAGAGTTCGATCGCACCTGCGACTACATCGTCGACACCATCAACGCGCTCAAGGAACTGGACCGCCGCTCCAGCCGCTTTGAACTGGAGCAGGACACCCTCGGGCAGATACGCCGTGCGCCCTTGGGCGTTGCGCTGTGCATGGGGCCTTACAACTACCCCTTGAACGAAACCTTCACGACCCTGATTCCAGCGCTGATCATGGGCAACACCGTGGTGTTCAAACCGGCCAAGTTCGGTGTGCTGTTGATCCGTCCATTACTTGAGGCGTTCCGCGACAGCTTCCCTGCCGGGGTCATCAACGTGATCTATGGCCGTGGCCGCGATACCGTCAGCGCCCTGATGGCCAGCGGCAAGATTGATGTCTTCGCGTTCATCGGCACCAACAAGGCCGCCAGCGACCTGAAAAAGCTCCACCCGCGCCCGCACCGTCTGCGCGCAGCCCTGGGTCTGGATGCGAAAAACCCGGGGATCGTGCTGCCGGACGTCGATCTGGACAACGCCGTCAGCGAGGCAGTGACTGGTGCGCTGTCATTCAACGGCCAGCGGTGCACCGCACTGAAGATCCTCTTTGTGCACGAACAGGTGGTCGAGCAGTTCCTTGATAAATTCCAGCAGAAGCTGGCTGCGCTCAAGCCCGGCATGCCCTGGGAAGCCGGTGTCAGCCTGACGCCGCTGCCTGAGCCGGGAAAAATCGAGTACCTCGATGGCCTGGTTGCCGATGCCCTCGCCAAAGGCGCCGAGGTGATCAACCCCAATGGTGGCGACAGCCGCGGTTCGTTCTTCTACCCGGCCCTGCTCTACCCGGTAAACGCCAACATGCGCGTGTACCACGAGGAGCAATTCGGCCCGGTAGTACCGGTTGTGCCCTACCGTGATCTACAGACCGTGATCGACTATGTACTGGACTCGGACTTCGGCCAACAACTGAGCCTGTTCGGCAATAATTCTGCGCAGATTGGCAGCCTGGTCGATACCTTTGCCAACCAGGTGGGCCGTATCAATCTCAATGCCCAGTGCCAGCGCGGCCCGGACACCTACCCGTTCAATGGCCGAAAAAATTCTGCCGAGGGCACCTTGTCGGTCCATGACGCGCTACGCGTGTTCTCGATCCGTACACTGGTTGCAACCCGATTCCAGGAAAGCAACAAGCAACTGATCAGCGACATTATCCGTAACCGCGAGTCGAGCTTCCTCACTACCGACTATATTTTCTGAACGACAGCAGCACCGCTGACAATCCCGTTGCCCATCGTGAGAATCACTGCCTTGCGTGGGTGACAGGTGACGTTGCGGTGCATTTCGCTTACCTTGCCGACAAAGGATTTCTGGCCAGGACCGTGCATGAGAATCATCGATAAAAACACTACGCTGGTGCGCACCCTTACCGCCGCCGAGCACGACCTGGTTTGTCGCTTTGTCGAAGGCAGCCTGGAAGGTCATCGCCTGTTACAGGCCAACCAGTTCCTGATGAAGGTGCGCGCCGCTGGCCATTGGTTGGCATGCGAATGCCAGCAACAGGTGATGCCGATACTCAATGTCACCCTCAATAGCAACACTGGCACGCTGTTTCTGAAGAACAACCCAGGCACCCCCGAACATGCTGTCGACTGTCCATTCGGCAAGGCAGCACGCGAGGGTGAAAGCACACGTAGCGGACATACTCAGTTTCCAGCAGCATGGCTGCCCCCTGATACGCCACTGCGCTTGATCGGGGACTTTCCTCGCGACGAGGACACCAGCACTGCAAGCGGCACGGGCGAAAAACGCGAACAGCAAAAGCTGCTGTCCCTGCTGCTGACCCTGATCGAAGCCAGCGGCCTGAACGTCTATGCCACACACCTGAAGAAAGACCTGAGCGGACAGTTCGCCGAGCTGCGCGGAGTCGCCAGCCGCTACCCGTTGGTCGAGCGGGTACCGGCGAGCAACTACCTGGAAACCCGCCTGGACATGAAACACATGATGATGCTCAAGGCGCGTCTGCGAGAATCATCGGCCTTTGGCAACCACCGGCGCTATGGTTTGATCCTCGATTGCGTCAACCAGATCAAGGCACGCAAGGTATTCAACGACCGTAGCGAAGACGGCTTCGACTTCCAGGGGCATCACCTGCTCTGGGGTGGCAGCAAGACCCCGGGGCCGTTGTTGGCGCTGGCGATCTATTCCCCGATCCGGGCAGGCAGCCACTTTTACGAACTGATCCATGTCGCCAGCGTACCCGTACTCTCGCGCGGGCAGTTGTTTCCGATCTACCGCGACGAAGAGCGCGAGCCATTGAAGATGCTGCAGTCGCTGATCGACTGGATGGCCAGCAAGGGGGTCAAGGTCATCATGCGCCGACCGGTCATCGGCGCCGAGGTCATGGATGAGCTGGTGCTCAGCTCCGACCAGGACCGCGTGTTGTCCGTATCACTGACCGAACAACCCCTGGGCCCGGAACCGGATGTCGAACACTTCAAGCGTTACGCCGACTTCAAGAGCCTGGACACCTTCCGCAAGTACGTGGCGGGCTTTTTCATGCGCGAACGCGATTAAGGCGTAGCCATGAACCGGTGATTGGCTGATCGCCATCTTTTTACGACGCCCAGCAGCCTTGGGTGCTGCTGCAACATACACGGGACACTCACACAGCCCCGCCACAAGCGAACGGTAACGCATTCCTGAATCTGCGTAGGATTTTTCCCAATCCGCCTGACGTGACCGAATGTGCCCAATCACGAGGGTATGCTTTCCTCCTGCACCGACCAGCACTCATGCTGCCAACTGATCACAGGAGAGAACATGGCTTCCATCAACGCCGCCGTCTTGCCCCCCATCGCCCACGGGAAAATCACTCCACAACCGGTACGTGCCGGATTGGCTGCCAGCCCGGCAACGCCCGCAACGCTGGAAAGTGTGCAGGTCAACCTGTCAGAAGCGGGCACGAACAAGTCGGCACAAGCGAATGGCAAGAACGCTGATATCGACGCCAGCAACCTGCCCGATAACGTGAAGAAGGTGTTGAAGTCGGTTCGGGAAATCCAGGAGCGGATCAACAAGACGATGGATGAGCTCAAAGCCGTGATGAATGATCACATGCTGCCGATAAAATCGCGTGAGGCGAAAATCAATGGTTTGCAAACAGTATTAGCCTGCCTGACCAGCGACCTGAACAAGGCCACCCAGCTGTTACGCCGGACAGAAAACGAGATGAAACTGTCAACAGCTGAAAAAAGCCTGTCCAAGGCACTGGCCAACCCCTATCGATAACCCGGCACTCCTCATCAGGTGTGCACAAGGGATAGCCCATTGCTGCATGTGAGCCTCAGTTCCTGACAGCTTCCTGACCTTATGAGCCCTCAGCTACCCGCAGCAACACGCGCAGCGGACACTTGTTCGGGCACTGTGGTGCCTTCCCGGGAGCAACCGCACCCAGATGTGCGCTACGGGTGTATCTTCGGTACGGCTTCAACCGGTTGAGCCGAATGCTGCCGCTCTGCCTGTACATGAGCGACCAGCTCCGCCAAGGCCCGACTGCTGGACAATTCATCGGCGCGAATACCGGCGACGGTCAATGCACGACCGTGCGCATCCTGCTCCAACTGGATGGTCAGCGAGCCGTCATCAAGGCAGGACACCACGCAGTGAGAAGGCAAAAAAGCCTGTTCGATGACCTGACGTAATTCCAGGCTGCAAATGCCGTGTAATGACATGATCAACTCCTGCGTACAAGGTGGTTGAAAACGCAGTAATCCCCCTGTTTTCCGCGCATTTCAAATTGATAAATACGATGCCTGGCAGGAGCGTCATGCACCGCCATTATTCTTGTACAACAACAGCATTGACTCACTGTTTTGTACAACCCTGTACAGCGCCGACACAGCGCCGCGAAAAGGCCAATGGCCGGGCGCCCCCAAAGGGTCGCCCAGCGTAAAACTCACTTGCCTGCGGTCAAGGTGGTGTAACTGGTGATCAGGTTGCGGTAATCCGGAATATGGTTGGAGAACAGGGTACCCAGCCCTTCGATGTCGTTGCGCCAGTCTCGGTGCAGTTCACAGGCGACACCGAACCAGGTCATCAACTGCGCACCGGCAGCCGACATACGGTCCCAGGCCGACTGCCGGGTGATCTCATTGAAGGTGCCGGACGCATCGGTCACCACGAACACCTCGAAGCCTTCGGCAATCGCCGACAGGGCCGGGAATGCCACACACACCTCGGTCACGACACCGGCAATGATCAGTTGCTTCTTGCCGGTAGCCTTGACAGCCTTGACGAAGTCTTCGTTGTCCCAGGCATTGATCTGTCCTGGCCGGGCGATGTACGGCGCCTCGGGAAACTGAGCCTTGAGTTCCGGCACCAAAGGGCCGTTGGGGCCGCTTTCAAAACTGGTGGTGAGGATGGTCGGGAGGTTGAAATACTTTGCCAGATCACCCAGCGCCAGCACATTGTTCTTGAACTTGTCCGGTTCGATGTCACGTACCAACGACAGCAGCCCAGCCTGATGGTCAACCAACAAAACCGCTGCATTGTGCTTGTCCAGACGGGTGTAAGGGACGCTCATGGTCTTGCTCCTTGTCGTTGAGGTACGGCGTGCGGATCGCAATACGGATACACCAGACTAGTCGGCGTTGTGGTCGCCGGCCTTGCCTTTGGTCATCTGGCCGAAGCGACCGGCATGAAAGTCGTCAAACGCCTCGGCAATCTCGGCCTCGCTGTTCATCACGAACGGGCCGTAACCGACGATCGGCTCGTCAATCGGCTCGCCACTGAGCAGCAGCACGCTGGCATCCTGAGTTGCCTCCAGCAGCACCTCATCGCCGTCACGCTCAAACAGCACCAGTTGTGCCGCACCAGCGCCCTGCTCGCCGTTGACCCTCACCTCGCCGCGCAACACTACCAACGCCGCGCTATGGCCCACCTCGAGCGGCAGCGACAATGACGCCCCGGCGTTCAGGTGGATGTCCCAGACGTTCATGGGCGTGAAGGTCCGGGCCGGGCCTTTATGGCTAAGGTACTCACCGGCGATCACCCGCAGGCTTCCCCCATCGTTGGCCAATGGCACACGCGGGATATCGCCATTGAGCAGGGTCTGGTAGCCCGGCGCTGCGAGCTTGTCGCGTGCCGGAAGGTTGACCCACAACTGCACCATTTCCAGGGTACCGCCGGTGGCCGCAAACGTCGCAGCGTGAAATTCTTCGTGGAGAATGCCTTTGGCCGCGGTCATCCACTGCACATCGCCCGGGCCGATCATGCCGCCTGCACCCGTTGAATCGCGGTGCTCCAACTCGCCCTGATACACAATGGTCACCGTTTCGAACCCCCGGTGGGGGTGCTGCCCGACCCCACGCCGGGCAGCGGTCGGGGTAAAGGTGTATGGGCCGGCGTAGTCCAGCAACAAAAACGGGCTGATGTGCCGCGCCAGGTTGTCGTAGGTGAACAGGCTGCGAACCGGAAAGCCGTCACCCACCCAATGGGGCTGGGGGCTGCGGTAGATGCCTTGGATCGTTTTCATGGGATACCTCCTCTCGTGCATGGCTATAACAATACGTATGCAACGACAGTGGCGGTAGACCCGCAAAAACGCCCTCAGCGTTCCATCTACAGAACAGTCCGAGCAGGACCGTGCAAGAGAAAAGCCTCGACGCGCTTGGCGCTGTCAGCAGGATGCTCCTGCATGAAGCAATGCCCACCGGGCACCACTGCCGAGGTGACGCAACGGTTGATGCTTACCCAGCGCGCGACCGAGGGCGGTACGAAGGGGTAGGTCTGCTCGCCGTGCAAAACCAGCGTTGGCGTCCTGACCTTGGCCAGTGATGCCCACAACCGCCGTGGAAAGGAACTGAACAATTCCATCTCGCGGCTGGGCCGACACTTCAACGCCACCCCTTCGCCACAATCCGTCAAGGCATGCTCCACATAAGCCTGCAGCGCCGCATCGCTCCAGCCCTTGAAGGTTCCCCGCCCCTGAAGCCCTGCATGGGCAGCGGCACGGTCCGGCCAGTGGCTGCGGCGCGTGGCCGCCTTGCGCGCCAAGGTATGCCGACGGTGCATGCCCACCATCGACGCCACGCCCAACACGGCGATCATCGAGCGGCTGAACAGCACCGGATCAAGCAGCACCGCCCGTTGAAACAGCGTCGGTTCATGGGCCAGGATCAAACTGGTCAATACCCCACCGAAGCTGTGCCCCAGCGCAAAACAGGGCACGTCGGCATAGGCGCCACGCCCGGCCTCAAAGGCCTCAACAGCCAACTCGGCGGTACGGTTCCAACCAAGAAACGCCCCGCCGTGGTCGCTGTCGCCATGGCCCTGGACATCGCTCAGCCACAGATCGAAGGACTCACTGAGCACCTCCAGCATGGGCCGGTAGGCCAGGCAGCAGAAACCGGTGCCGTGCAGAAAATGCAACAACGGCTTGCCACTGGGCGGCGAACGCCAGCCACGCACGGTGAAACCGGCTGAAGACGGAAAAGACCACGGAACGAGGTGCATGCAGGTCACTGAATACAGGGCGGCACAATAGCCAGGGAGGCTGATTACAACGTCGCCCCCTGGCAAGTTCAAGCACCTTGCGATTTAGTCGGCGTGTTTGTCTGAAATCGCCGGTTCCACACCTGGCACGCTTACTGAAAACTGTGCGAGGCAAACAACAACGGGTACAGCGAAATCACCAGCAATGCCGCCATCAGCCAATTGAATGCCATCAACCAGCGCGGGTTCTGCAACACCTGGCGCAACGCACTGCCAAACATGACCCAGACACAGACGCTGGGCAGGTTGACCAACGCAAACAGAGTGGCAATGACCATGACATTGGTCAGATAACCCTGCGCCGGGGTGTAGGTGGTAATCGCACCAACCGCCATCACCCAGGCCTTCGGATTAACCCATTGAAACGCCGCCGCGCCCCAGAACCCCAGTGGTCTGGGCGTTTCCGAGCGGGTCGCCGACAGCGGGCCGGACGTTGCGATCTTCCAGGCCAGGTACAACAGGTACGCGGCACCCACGTAACGCAACAGGGTGTAGAGGGGAGGAAACGTCTTGAATACTTCACCCAGTCCAAAGCCTACCGCCAGCACCATGACCATGAATCCGACACTGATGCCGACGGCGTGAGGAATCGAACGACGCACGCCAAAATTCACCCCGGAGGCCAGCAGCATGGTGTTGTTCGGCCCCGGCGTAATCGAGGACACAAAGGCAAAGAGCACAAAGGCTAGAAGCAGATCGAGGGAGGCAAACATGGCGGCGGCATCCTTGGAGTCGTTGTGTCACGACACTAACGGAGCCCGCAGCGGCAACAGCCATACAGTTACCGGAAAATAGTGCACTACACCTGCGCTGTACCGAACCTGCGTGATGGCGCCCGCCGACTAGCCACGGGGCAAGCGAATCCTGAACTGCGCACCGCCCAGCGCCGACTGCTCCGCCGTCAGGCTTCCACCCTGGCTCTCGATCGCCCGTCGGCTGATCGCCAGGCCAAGCCCAAAACCACCGGTGGTGCGATCGCGGCTACGGTCCAGGCGGTAGAACGGCTGGAAAATCCGCTGACGCTCCTCAGGTGGAATGCCAATGCCGTCGTCTTCCACCGTCAACAGGCAGGCACCCTGCTCGTCCATGTCCACGCGCAACAGCAAACTGCGGTGACAGTAGCGCATGGCGTTTCGTATCAGATTCTGAACCGCCCGCGCCGTGAGCCTCGGGTCGAGCACGAAACGCGGCAAGCCGGCTTCGGCTCGCACCTCCCACTCAATGCCACGGCCATCCAGTTCCTCGGCGAAACTGCCGAGGATACTGTCGACATACTCGGTCAACGACACCTCGACGCGTTCAGCCAACTGCCCTGGTGTCTGCAAGCGGCTGTAGGACAGCAGTTCCAGGACCAGCTCATCCAGTTCCCGCACATGGCCAACCAGCTCCAGCAGGCGCTTGCGACTGGCCGGCGGCACTTCGTCGAACAGCAACACCAGCCCGAAGTCGAGCCGGGTCAGTGGAGTGCGCAGTTCATGGGAGACGGCATTAAGCAATTCACGCTGTTGGGTCAACAAGTGCTCAATATCCTGGGCCATGGTGTCGAAGACCGTCGCCAGGTCGCCGATATCCGAGCGCGGCGAAATGTGCGTACGCTCCGACAACTGCCCTTGGCCCAGGCGCTGGGCCGTCGCCTGCAGCCGTTTCAGGTCTCGCCAGTGCGGCCAGACCCAAAGCAACAGGCAACTGAGCAAGGCCGCGCCGATCAATACGGTAATCCCCCAGGACAACAGGTTGATCTCCAGGGGGTCCGGCGGGTTGCGCAACTCAACCAACCACTGGTCGTCCAAGGGGGCAATGGCGGTGCTGTAGTAGCCCCATTCGCCCACCCGAACGACAAACTGCCCGGCGCCCAGGCGCGCACGCTCGACAGGGCTCAGTTCAGTCTCGTCCTGGCGGCGCAATTCGACTTCCAGCGGTGCAAAGTCAGCTGCCAACGCTTGCGCCACTTCAGGCCACTGGGTCGAGGGCACGTGCTGGAACTGCTTGAGCATCAAGCGCTGCACACCTTGGGCCTGCTGCAGGTTGTAGGCTTCGTAGCGCTCGTGGAACACGCTCAGGATCAGCTCGGGAATCAGGAAGATGGCCCCGGCGTAGCTGACGATGGTGATCAGGTACAGGCGGACAAGGATTTTCAGCATGGTTCGGGCAGCGCCTTCAGCATTCCCATTCGACTCGGCTGAACAAGTAACCCTTGCCCCACACCGTCTTGATCTTGCGTGCTTCGCCCGCATTGTCGTCAAACTTGCGGCGCAACTTGGAGATAGCGACATCCACCGAGCGGTCAGTGCCGTTGAACTCGATACCGCGCAGGTGCTGCAGGATGCAATCCCGGCTGAGTACCGTGCCGGCATTACGCGCCAGCACCACCAACAGGTTGAACTCGCCGCTGGACAACTCCACTGGTTGCGCGTCCCAGTGCACAGTGCGCTCGGTAAGGTCGATCTGCAGGCCCCCGATCTGGATCAGGTCCGAAGCCACTTGAGGTTCATTGACACTACTGCGCCGTAGCAACGTGCGCACCCGCGCCAGCAGCACCCGAGGTTCACAGGGTTTGCTGACATAATCGTCGGCCCCCATTTCCAGGCCCAGCACCTGGTCATGACTGTCATCACGCGCGGTGAGCATCAGGATGGGCAACAAGGCCGACTCGGCACGCAGCAGGCGACACACCTGCAAACCGTCCAGGCCCGGCAGCATCAGGTCGAGGATGACCAGGTCGGGCTTGTTACGGCGCGCTTCCTCAAGCACGTGGTCGCCGCGAGCGATCACCCGGACGAAAAAACCGTTGCGTTGCAGGTAGCTGGCGATCAATTCGGACAGCGCGCTGTCGTCTTCGACCAAAAGAATATTTGTCATGGAAAGTGCGTAAGCGCAAATGAGTTCGGCAGGATATCGAACCTCGCACACGCGAGGCGGTAATCTTCACACTTTTTCACAGACCGCCTACAGAGCTTAACAGTTGCGCCGGGGGTGCCTGCCTTAGCATGGCCGGGTCATTTTCGGAAGATCCGCATGTCCAGCCCAAGCCCCTCCCGTCTACGCACCCTGCCCGCCCTTGTCCTGCTCGGCCTCACGCTGGCGGCCTGCGACAAGCAAGCCCCGGTCGAAGAAAAAGCACCGCCACGTCCTGTTTCGGTGGAAACCGTGCGTGTCGAACCCTTGGCCATCAGCAGCGAGTTGTCCGGGCGCATTCTGGCCCCGCGCACCGCAGAGGTACGCGCGCGAGTCGCCGGCGTGGTGCTCAAGCGGGTGTACCGCGAAGGCAGCGACGTCAAACAGGGGGAGGTCTTGTTCCGCATCGACCCGGCACCGTTTCAAGCCGACTACGACAGCGCCCGTGCCGCCCTGGCCAAAGCCGAGGCCAACCAGTTCCAGGCGCGCCTGCAGGACCAGCGCTACAGCGAGTTGATCGCCATCAATGCGATCAGCCGCCAGGACTACGACAACGCCCGCGCCGCCGCCCTCCAGGCCAATGCGGACGTCGCCGCTGCCAAGGCGGCACTTGAGCGTGCGCGCTTGAACCTGGGGTATGCCACCGTCACCGCGCCGATTTCCGGGCGCATTGGCCGCGCCTTGGTCACCGAGGGCGCACTGGTCGGGCAGAACGAGTCGACCCCTCTGGCGACGATCCAGCAACTGGACCCGATCCACGCCGACCTGACCCAGTCCACCCGGGAGCTGAACGCCCTGCGCCGGGCACTGCGCGCCGGCGAGTTGCAACAGGTCGGCCAGGACCAGGCACGTGCCACGTTGATCCAGGACGACGGCACGGCTTACCCGTTGCCCGGCAAGTTGCTGTTTTCGGACATCAGTGTCGACCCGAGCACCGGGCAGATTACCCTGCGCAGCGAGTTCCCCAACCCTGATCTTGACCTGCTGCCGGGCAGTTTTATCCGCGTTCGCCTGGAACAGGCCATCAAGCAACAGGCAATCAGCGTGCCGCAGCGCGCCATCCTGCGTGACAGCGCGGGCCAACCGCGTGTGCTGCTGGTGGATGCCGAGCAACGCATCAGCGAGCGCCCGATCGTGCTGGGCAGCGCGCAACAGGACCGCTGGATCGTCAGCGAAGGCCTGGCTCCGGGCGAGCGCGTAGTCATCGAAGGCCTGCAACATGTGCGGGTAGGTGATCAGGTACACGTCACCCCCGCCGCCAAGGAAGCCACTTCTGTCGTACAGACCACTGGCCAATGAGGGCCTGATCAATGCCGCAATTTTTCATTGACCGCCCGGTGTTCGCCTGGGTGGTCGCGCTGTTCATTCTGCTGGCCGGCGCGCTGGCCATCTCGCAACTACCGGTGGCTCAATACCCTAACGTAGCGCCGCCACAGGTGGAGATCTATGCCGTCTACCCGGGTGCATCGGCACAGACAATCGATGAGAGCGTCGTCAGCCTGATCGAGCAGGAGCTCAACGGTGCCGACCACCTGCTGTACTTCCAGTCGCAAAGCAGCCTGGGCAGCGCTACCATCACCGCCACCTTCGAGCCGGGCACCAACCCTGAACTGGCTCAGGTGGATGTGCAGAACCGCCTGAAGATCGTCGAGTCGCGTTTGCCGCGCGCGGTCACTCAGCAAGGCCTGCAAGTGGAGAAAGTTTCCACCGGGTTCCTGATGCTGGTGACCCTGACGGCTGAAAACGAGTCTCTGGACGAGGTCGCCCTCAGCGACTTCCTGGCGCGCAACGTCATGAACGAGATCCGCCGCCTCAACGGTGTCGGCAAGGCGCAGCTGTACGGCGCTGAGCGTGCCATGCGCATCTGGATCGACCCGCAGAAACTGATCGGCTTCAACCTGACCCCCGAAGACGTCAACCTGGCCATTGCCGCACAAAACACCCAGGTAGCCCCCGGCAGTATCGGTGACCTGCCAGGCCGGGCGACCCAGGAAATAACCGCCAACGTGGTAGTCGAAGGCCAACTGTCGACACCGGAGGCGTTCGCCGACATCGTCTTGCGGGCCAACCCGGATGGCTCGCGGGTAACCCTCGGCGACGTCGCACGGGTAGAGATTGGCAGCCAGGAGTACCAGTTCGGCACACGCCTGAACGGCAAGCCGTCGACCGCCTTCAGCGTGCAACTGTCACCGGGTGCCAACGCCATGCAAACCGCGACCCTGGTCCGCGCCAAGATGGACGAGTTGTCGCGCTACTTTCCGGCAGGCGCCCGCTACGACATCCCCTATGACACCTCGCCGTTCGTGAAAGTCTCCATCGAACAGGTCATCAACACCCTGCTCGAAGCGATGCTGCTGGTGTTCGCGGTGATGTTTCTGTTCCTGCAGAATATCCGCTACACCCTGATCCCGACCCTGGTGGTGCCTGTGGCGCTGATGGGGACCTTTGCAGTAATGCTCGGCATGGGGTTCTCGATCAACGTACTGACCCTGTTCGGGATGGTGCTGGCCATCGGCATCCTGGTCGATGACGCCATCGTGGTGGTGGAAAACGTCGAACGGATCATGGCCGAGGAAGGCCTGCCACCCCGTGAGGCTACCCGCAAGGCCATGGGCCAGATCAGTGGGGCCATCGTCGGGATAACCCTGGTGCTGGTCGCGGTGTTCCTGCCGATGGCCTTCATGCCAGGCTCCGTGGGAGTGATCTATCAGCAGTTCTCGTTGGCGATGGCGGTGTCGATCCTGTTCTCGGCCTTCCTCGCCTTGAGCCTGACACCCGCCCTGTGCGCCACCTTGCTCAAGCCCATCGAAAGCGGTCATGCGCAAAAGCGCGGTTTCTTTGGCGCGTTCAACCGGCGCTTCGAGCGCCTCACCGACGGCTATCAATCCTGGGTGACCCATGCCCTCAAGCGCAGCGGACGCTACCTGCTGGTGTACGGCCTGCTGCTGGCCGGCCTGGGCTACCTGTTCAGCCAACTGCCCTCCTCGTTCCTGCCGACCGAGGACCAGGGCTACACCATCACTGACGTCCAGCTCCCGCCTGGTGCCAGCAAGCCACGTACCGAGCAGGTTGCGGCGCAGATCGAAGCGCACAACGCTGAAGAAGCCGGTGTCGGCAACACCACGGTGATCATGGGCTTCAGCTTTTCCGGCACCGGGCAGAACGCGGCGCTGGTCTTCACCACACTCAAGGACTGGTCCGAGCGAAGCACCGAGGACAGTGCAGCGGCCATCGCCGAGCGCGCCACCGCCGCTTTCAGCCGGTTCAAGAACGCAATTGCCTACTCGGTGCTGCCACCGCCGGTCGACGGGCTTGGCACGTCCAGCGGCTTTGAGTTTCGCCTGCAAGACCGTGGCGGTCTCGGCCACACCAACCTGATGGCCGCACGCGATCAGCTACTGGCCGCTGCCGAGAAAAGCCCGGTGCTGATCAACGTACGTGAAAGCGCCCTGGCCGAAAGCCCCCAGGTGCAACTGGAGGTAGACCGCAAGCAGGCCAACGCCCTGGGCGTTTCCTTTGCCGACATCGGCACCGTGCTCAACACCGCCATCGGTTCGACCTACGTCAACGACTTCCCCAACCAGGGCCGGATGCAGCGGGTGGTGGTACAAGCCGAGGGCGACAGCCGCAGCCAAGTCGAAGACCTGATGAAAATCCATGTCCGCAACAGCAGCGGCAAGATGGTGCCACTGTCGGCGTTTACCCGCGCCCATTGGCTTTCCGGGCCGGTGCAGTTGACGCGCTACAACGGCTATCCGGCGATCGCGGTGTCCGGTGAACCAGCGCCCGGCTACAGTTCGGGCGAGGCCATGGCAGAGATCGAGCGCCTGGTCAGCCAGTTACCACTGGGCATGGGCCTGGAGTGGACCGGCCTGTCGCTGCAGGAACGGCTGTCCGGCAGCCAGGCGCCCATGCTGATGGCGCTCTCGCTGCTGGTGGTGTTCTTGTGCCTGGCGGCGCTCTATGAAAGCTGGTCGATCCCGACCGCCGTGCTGTTGGTGGTGCCCCTGGGCGTGCTGGGCGCGGTACTGGCAGTGACCCTGCGAGGCATGCCCAACGACGTGTTCTTCAAGGTCGGCCTGATCACCTTGATCGGCCTGTCGGCGAAGAACGCGATCCTGATCATCGAATTCGCCAAGCATCTGGTGGACGAAGGCCACGACCTGATAGACGCGACGGTACAGGCCGCGCGCCTGCGCCTGCGGCCCATCGTCATGACCTCACTGGCGTTCATCCTTGGCGTCGTGCCGCTGGCCATCGCCACTGGCGCCAGTTCGGCCAGCCAGCAGGCGATCGGCACCGGGGTAATTGGCGGCATGCTCAGCGCAACGCTGGCCGTGGTATTCGTACCGGTGTTTTTCGTGGTGGTCATGCGCCTGGCGGGCACGCGACGACGCCAGCCTGAGGGCACGGTCAGCCTGGAAAGCTGATGGACAGCCAAAGCCGGTCATGGGATCGTGAGCGGCTTTGGCGCTACAGGTAAACATCATGATCCAGCTTCCGTCGCCCTGCTCCATCCTCCTCTTGGCGGGCGGTCGTGGCCAGCGTATGGGCGGACGCGACAAGGGCCTGATTCCCTGGCGCGGGCAGCCCCTGATTGCCCACGCCCAGGCCGTGGTGCGTCCACTGACCGACGACCTGATCATTTCCTGTAACCGCCACGCCGAGCAGTACCGGCCCTATGCCGATCATCTGGTCAGTGACGAATCAGGCGACTATCCAGGCCCGTTGGCCGGTGTGCTCAGCGGGTTGGCCCAGGCGCGTCACCCGTGGCTACTGGTGCTCGCCTGCGATGCACCGCTGATCGACCGCACACTGGTTCTTGACCTGCTGAGCCAGGCGAACGATCAGGGGCGACCGGCGATGATTCGACAGGATGGCCACTGGCAACCGATGTTCTGCCTGCTGCCGAGCAGTCTGCTCGACGACCTTCGCCAGCGCTGGAGCCAGGGTGAGCGCAGCCTGCTGCGAGCCCTGCTGGCGCAGCCACTGCAGGCGCTGGACTATCCGCTGGACGATCCACGCCTCAGCAACTTCAACTCGCCAGAGCACCTGGTGCCATGACTGTCAGCAAGCGCGAACCGGACACGGAAACGCGATATAGCAACCGCGCTCAAGGCCTGAGGTCATCGAAGAACACTTTACTGCCATCAACCTGAGACGATGCCCGGGGCAGGTTCTGCGCCTCCCCGGTCGGCGTCTCGACATGCCAGTAACAATGCCTGACGGCGCGGGTAACCGCGACATAGGCCAGGCGCAGGACTTCGTCCTTCTGCGCGTTGTCGTAGGCTTCAGGGTCACCGCTACGGCCAAGCCCCGCCTGGCGATAGACCTGGTTCTTATACGGAGAACGGGTCACGTGCTGGCAATCGCCAAGCATGAACACCGCATCCGCCTGCAGCCCCTTGGCGCTGTGGTAGGTCAATTGACGGAACCGGCGCTGCCCCGGCGCAAGGCTTTTCTCATGATTGATCAGTGGCCGCAAATGCTCTGAAATCAATGACTTATCACTGCTTTTTCGATACAACATCATCACCGAATCGCCCTGCCGGTAATGCGCCATCAACTGCTGGGCAAGCGCAGCCTCGTCACGCGGCTGTACCGTGACAGGCACCGCATCCTCGGCCGCCAGGCCGCAGGCCTTGGCTTTCTTGCCATTGATCGCCGGCGCCGGCTTAACGATGTGCTCGGCCGCATCGATGATGTGCTGGTGGCTGCGGTAATTGTCGCTGAGCATCACCCGCGTATTGGCCGGCGAGACGAATTCCTTGGCGAACTCCATGAAGTACTTGGGTGAGCTACCCCGCCAGCCATAGATCGATTGCCAGTCATCGCCCACACACAGCAGCGACGAATGCTGGGCGGTGCGCCCCACATGCAATGCCGGCCCGCGCCGACGGATTTCACGCAGGCTGGCCCTTAGCCAGGAAACGATCTGCGGCGAGACATCCTGAAACTCGTCGATCATCAAGTGCGCCAAAGGCCTGAGCAAGGTATCGGGCAACAAGCGCAGGTTCTCGGGGTTGTTCTCCGAGAACAGGGCGAACATCCGGTTATAGCTCATGATCGGCGGCGACTGCGCCAACAGGTGGTTCTCCAGCGCCCGCCAGTACAGGCTCAACGCCTCGAAGAACAGTGCATCGCTGTCACCTGCCGGAAAACTCATGCTTGCAACTGCCGCGCCCACGTCCAGCCCGAGGTTCTCGATGAACCCGGCAGCACTGACGAAAGCATCCAGGAGCGGCACCGACGAGAGCTCGCCCTTGACCTTGTAGTCAAAGCCCGGCCCGGCCACGGCATCCGTCGCAAGGGAGGCGGTCAAGCGCTTGGCTGCCGAATAGTTTTCTAGCCATATCAATGGTTTATCGCAGAAAGCTTGAAACAGTGTGCGCTTGATAACCCATTCGGCCCACACCGGTAACTTGGCGTTCGGACGCTTGTAGTCCTTGTTTTCCCCGGGATCGAAGCCCAGTACCACCCAGGCATCGAGTTCGGCAATATAGCCATGGACGTGAAAACGGCTGCCATTGATCTCCAGGGTTTCCCGGCGTGGCTCAATGCCCTTGATCGGCCACGCGCCCGCCCTGAACCAGAGGTCTTCAATCGTGTCGCACAACTCCTCGTCGCGTTCGGCGGACAGTTGCGTCACGGCCACACGCTTCTGCACGTCGGGATGATCACGGTCCAGTGCCTTGAGCTGCAAGGCCTGGCGCCGCAGGGACGTGATCAACTCGGCAAAGCGTGGGCTGCCCTGCATCAGGTCGCGGTAGCACAGGTTCAGTTGCTGACGCTGGGCATCATTGATACGCAGGTCGAACGGGTTGGTCTCGGCATTCGACTCGCTGCCACCCGGTACCTCACTGCCCAGCGTCTCAAAGGCCCGCAGCTGGCTGAAGCCCGGCAGGCTGCGCACCAGTGGCAGAATCCGCGAATGGAAGGTGCGCACCAACTCGCGGGCCTCTACCGGGCTCAGGTTGATGCCCCACAGGGCAAACACCTGGGTCAGTCGTGCGATGAAGTCCTTGCGCGACTCGCGCGTGAACGTGACCACGGTCATGGCGTCCAGTTCATAGCCCAGGTAGTGACGCAACAGCAGAATACGCAGCACCAGGGACGTCGACTTGCCGGCACCGGCACCGGCAATCACGCAGGTCGAAGGCGTCTCACTGAAGATCATTTTCCATTGCGCGGTGCTTGGCTGCGCCTGGGCTGGCAAGCGCTGCGCAACGTCGGCCTTGAAGCGTTTTTTAAGTTCCGTGGTGAGCGGCAGGCGCCAATCGTCGAACAGGCTGTCGTCCTGCCCCGGCACTACGTGGGCATCGGGGCGGGTATCACGAATCACCAGAACCTGGCGGCCAGCCTCGAAGCCGTCGACACGGCCCTCCTCATAACCCTCGCGCAGGCCCTCGGCATGGCCGGTACGTTGACCGCTGGCATGCCCCTGAAACCACGAGTCGCGGTGCTGAGCCTGCAGCCGGCTCAGGCCTCGACCCAGTACACGGGCCAGCAGCCGTCTGACCCAGGGTAACTGGGCCGGCGGGGTTAATTCCGGGGGGTGCTTGGGGCGCTCGTGTGACACACCGACTCCAACTGAAAAGGGCTCTGCCGCCATGTTCGCTCCATTGACCGCAAAGCACCAGCCGAATGCTTACAGATCAGTCAATTAGGCGATGAAGTGAATCAATCACTGCACCTTAAGCATCTAATAAACCGATTAGAATCAGCCATTATTTACGCTTAATTTCGATCATTAATTGGGCGATCATCGTTCACATAAACCTTGCCGAGGAGATGAATCATGCTGCAACTTCGCCCGTTCGCCACACTGGGCCATGCCAACCACGGCTGGCTGGATGCCCATCATCACTTTTCATTCGCCGAATACTACGACCCCGAGCGCATGCACTGGGGCACCCTGCGGGTCTGGAACGATGACCTGATCGCCGCAGGTAGCGGTTTCCCACCGCACCCACACCGCGACATGGAAATCATCACCTATGTCCGCGAAGGCGCTATCAGCCACCAGGACAACCTGGGCAACAAAGGCCGTACGGAAGCGGGCGATGTGCAAGTGATGAGCGCTGGGACCGGGATCGTCCACAGTGAGTACAACCTGGAGAAGGTTGATACACGCATCTTCCAGATCTGGATCATTCCAGAGCGCAGCGGCGAAGCACCCTCGTGGGGCACCCGTCCGTTTCCCAAGGGTGAGCGCGGTGAAGGCTTCGTGACCTTGGCCAGTGGCCGTGACGGTGATGAGCAGAGCTTGCGCATTCGGGCTGACGCACGGCTGGTCGCGGCTACCCTGAAAGCCGGAGAAAGCGCCGAGTACGTGCTGGACAGCGGACGTCGCGGCTATCTGGTGCCGGCCAAAGGGCTGGTCGAGGTCAACGGTGTGCGCGCCGCTGCCCGTGACGGCCTGGCGATTGAAGATGAATCGTTGTTGCGGGTGACTGCGCTGGAGGACAGCGAAATCGTTCTGGTGGATGTCGCCTGACCGCCCCCGCCAAGCCTGCTCCCATAGAACCTGTAGGAGCCGGGCTTGCCCGCGATGCAGACGCCGCGAACTCACGGATACCCCACCGACGCCATCGCAGGCAAGCCAGCTCCAACAGGGCCCGCGCCAGCCTGTAGGAGCTGGGCTTGCCCGCGATGCAAACGCCGCGAACTCACGGATACCCCACCGACGTCATCGCAGGCAAGCCAGCTCCAACAGAGCCCGCGCCAGCCTGTAGGAGCCGGGCTTGCCCGCGATGCACACGCCGCGAACTCACGGATACCCCACCGACGCTATCGCAGGCAAGCCAGCTCCAACAAAGCCCGCGCCAGCTGTAGGAGCGGGTCTTGCCCGCGATGCAGGCACCGCGCACTCACTGACACCCCACCGACGCCATCGCAGGCAAGCCAGCTCCAACAAAGCCCGCGCAGCCTGTAGGAGCCGGGCTTGCCCGCGATGCAGACGCCGCGAACTCACGGACACCCCACCGACGCTATCGCAGGCAAGCCTGCTCCAACAGGGCCCGCGCAAGCTGTAGGCGCGGGGCTTGTGCGCGACCGATGATCAAGAAATGGCGTTGTCGACCAATTCCTGGGCTTCGCTTACCAGGCGCTGCAAATGCGCATCATCGATAAAGCTTTCGGCGTAGATCTTGTAGATGTCCTCGGTACCCGACGGACGCGCCGCAAACCAGCCGTTGGCAGTCATCACTTTCAAACCACCAATGGCCTGGCCATTGCCTGGGGCATGGCTGAGGATCTGCTGAATCGGCTCACCGGCCAGCTCAGTGGACTTCACCTGCTCCGGCGCCAGTTTGCTCAACAAGGCTTTCTGTTGCGGGTTGGCCTTGGCCTCGACACGCGTTGCGAATGGCTCACCCAGCTCGGCAGTCAGTGCCGCATAGGCCTGGCTCGGGTTACGCCCGGTACGTGCAGTGATTTCCGCCGCCAGCAACGCCGGGATCAGGCCGTCCTTGTCGGTGGCCCAGACACTGCCATCCTTGCGCAGGAACGAAGCGCCTGCACTCTCTTCGCCACCAAAACCGAGTGAACCGTCGAACAACCCTTCGGCGAAGAACTTGAAACCCACCGGTACTTCGTAGAGGCGACGCCCCAAGCGTGCCGTCACCCGGTCGATCAGGCCGCTGCTGACCACCGTCTTGCCGACGGCTGCATCGGCGCGCCACTGCGGACGGTTCTGGAACAGGTAGTCAATGGCAACCGCCAGGTAGTTGTTCGGTGCCAGCAGGCCGTTCGGCGTGACGATGCCGTGGCGGTCATGGTCGGGGTCGCAGGCAAAGGCAACGTCAAAACGCTCACGCAGGCCGATCAGGCCCTGCATGGCATAAGGCGAGGACGGGTCCATGCGGATCTGGCCGTCCCAGTCCACGCTCATGAAGCGGAAGGTCGGGTCGACCTCAGTGTTGACCACCTCCAGGTTCAGGCGATAGTGATCGGCAATGGCCGACCAGTAGCGCACACCGGCACCGCCCAGCGGGTCAACGCCCAGACGCAGGTTGGCACCACGAATAGCATCGAAATCAATCACATTGATCAGATCGCTGACGTAGTTGCCCAGGTAGTCATGACGATGGGTCGTGCTGGCCTTGAGCGCCTGCTCGTAGTCCATGCGTTTCACGTCTTTCAGGCCATCGGCCAGCAGTTCGTTGGCCTTGGCCTCGATCCACTTGGTGACGTCGCTGTCAGCCGGGCCGCCATTGGGCGGGTTGTACTTGAAACCGCCACTCTGTGGTGGGTTGTGCGACGGCGTGATGACCACACCATCGGCCAGCCCGCGGCTGCGACCACGGTTGTAACAGAGAATCGCGTGGGACACTGCTGGCGTTGGCGTGTACTCATCGTCCTTGGCCAGCATCACTTCGACGCCATTGGCCGCCAGCACCTGCAGTGCGGTAGCCGCTGCCGGGGTGGACAGTGCATGGGTATCGATGCCGACGAACAGCGGACCATCGATGCCTTTGACCTTGCGATACAGGCAGATGGCCTGGCTGATAGCCAGTACGTGGTCTTCGTTGAAACTCAACTCCAGCGAACTGCCGCGATGCCCGGAGGTACCAAACGCCACGCGTTGGGTGGCGATGCCGGCGTCCGGCCGGCCAGAGTAATAGGCGGTCAGCAGTCGAGGGATATCGACCAGGATCGACGCAGGTGCCGGTTTGCCCGCCAGGGGACTGAGCTTCATGCAAAACCTCAAGAATGGGTGTTCAGGGTAATGAAAGGACACAGTTTACTGGCAGTTTGACCTTAAGGCGACGAGGAAGCTCCCTGCCCTGACGACTATTTTTTTTGCGGTGCCCACCAGCCTGGAAACATCTGCTGTACCTTCTGCTCGGCGAATCGATCATCAATCAGCATGACCACCCCACGGTCCTGCGGGCCACGAATGACGCGCCCTGCGGCCTGGATAACCTTGCGCACGCCCGGGTACAGGTAGGTGTAATCGAAGCCCGCGCCAAACCGCTCGACCATGCGCTGCTTGATCTGCTCGTTGACCGGGTTGACTTGTGGCAGGCCCAAGGTGGCGACGAATGCGCCGATCAGGCGGGTTCCCGGTAGATCGACCCCTTCGGCGAACGCCCCGCCCAACACCGCGAAACCAACCCCTTGCCCACCTTCGACAAAGCGTTCGAGAAACGCCTGGCGTGCCTCCTCCGCCATCCCTTGCGACTGACGCCATTGGGGAATGGCCGGGTACCGCGTTGCCAGCATTTCAGCCACCTGCTGCAGGTACTCGAAGCTGCTGAAAAACGCCAGGTAGTTGCCTGGTTGCCGGACGTACTGCTCGGCAATCAGCTCGCTGATAGGCGCAATAGATGCCTGACGGTGCTGGTAGCGCGTCGACACATTGCTCACCACGCGCACCTGCAGCTGCTCTGCGACAAAGGGCGATGCCACTTCCAGCCAGGCAGTGTCGCCTGGCATCCCCAGCAGGTCGGCATAGAACTGCCGGGGGCCGAGGGTGGCGGAAAACAGCACAACGCTGCGCGCCGCCGCCATTTTCGGCGCGATCAATGCCGCGGGCAGCACGTTGCGCAGGCACAGGGTGGACAGGCTGCGCCGCCCCTGCCCCTCGCGCTTACTGATGTCGAACAGGAAGTTCTCATCAAAGACCTCGCTCAAGCGGATGAACTGCAGCGCACGGAAATAGAAGTCCATCAGTGCAGGGTCCAGCCCCGACGGGGCCTGATTCATCTGTTCCTGAATCAGCGTCAGGCAGCGCTGCAAGGCCTTGAGAAAGGCCGTCGGCAACTCGGCACTGGCCCTGTAGGGCGCAACCTGGTGATTGTGCAGGGCATTCCATTGACGATTGAGTTGCTGCAGGGCACTGCTCATGCCGACAGGCTTGCTGCGACGCAGGCTCTGCAATAACCACTGATCGAGGCTCGCGCTGTACATCTGACGGGCGCGCTCGACCAGGTTGTGTGCCTCGTCCACCAACACCGCCAGCCGCCATTGGTTGACCTGGGCCAGGCCGTACAACAAGGCGCTTTGATCAAAGTAATAGTTGTAGTCGGCGACCACCACATCGACCCAGCGCGCCATCTCCTGGCTCAAGTAGTAGGGACAGACCTGATGCGTCAGCGCCACCTCGCGCAACGCGGCTTTATCCAGCAAGGCGACTTCCCGGGCCGCCTGGCGAGCCGCCGGCAATCGGTCATAAAAGCCCTTCGCCAACGGGCAGGATTCGCCATGGCAGGCGCTCTGCGGATACTCGCAGGCCTTGTCCCTGGCCACCAGCTCAAGGCTGCGCAGCGCCAACGTCGGGGCACTGGTCATGACCTGGCGCACCGCCTCCAGCGCCAAAGCCCGGCCCGGCGTCTTGGCGGTCAGGAACAGCACTTTGTCCAGCTGTTGCGGCACGACAGCCTTGAGCATCGGGAACAACGTGCCCAGGGTCTTGCCGATACCCGTTGTGGCCTGGGCCATCAGACAACGGCCGGTGCTGACCGCCTTGTACACCGTTTCGGCCAGATCGCGCTGGCCGCTGCGCATCTGCGCATAGGGAAAGCTCAATGCCTGCAACCCGCTGTTACGCTCGCTCAGGCGCTGCATCTGCGGGATCGCCCAACCCAGAAACACCGCACATTGCTGCTTGAAGTACTGCTCCAATGCCTCGGCCTGGTAGTGCTGCTCGATACGCGTCTCGCGGTCACTGTCGACATCAAGGTAGACCAGCGCCAGGTGAATGTCGGTCAGTTGCCGCGCGCTGCACAGCAGCCAGCCATAAATACGCGCCTGCGCCCAATGCAGCTCGCGGTGGTTATGCGGTTGGCTGGCAAGGTCGCCTCGGTAGGTCTTGATTTCCTCCAGGCGGTTGGCTGATGGCGCGTAACCGTCGGCGCGGCCGCGCACGCGCAGTTGCTCGTAACAGCCCTCCAGGGTGACTTCTGCTTCATAGTCGGGCCCGCGCCGAGCAACCACCCGGCGATGCCCGGCCATTCCTTCCTGCGCCGTGGGCGACGGGGTGAAGCGCAGGTCAAGATCGCCCTGTTTTGCGGTGAATTCGCAGAGGGCACGCACCGCGACTACGTAGCTCATGACGCCTGCGGCGCCCATTGCACATGGCAGACCTCGACCGGCAGGCCATGCTCACTGCAGAACGCTATCCAGCGCAGCTGGTTGTCCTGCAGACGGTCGCCAGGCCCCTTGACCTCGATCATTCGGTAACGCCGCGCCTCGGGCCACAGTTGAATCAGGTCTGGCATGCCGGCGCGGTTATGTTTGATATCTTCCAGCAAGCGCCGGAAACACGCGGACAGATGCTCAGCGGGAAGGCACGCCAAGGCCTGCTCCAACAGCGTTTCGTCAAGCACCTCCCACACCACGAAAGGCGACTGCAAGCCGCGCTTCGCCGCATGGTTGGCGCGAATCGTCTGGTGATAGCGACCGTCTTCCAACTGCGCCAGGCAATCGCCAAACAGCGCCTCACGACGTGCGTGGAAACCGGGATCATGAAGGTCCTGAGGGCCACGTTGGAAAGGGTGGAAGAACGCACCCGGCAGCGGCGCGAAAATCGCGTCCCAGCAAAGCAGGCCGAACAGGCCATTGAACAGGCAGTTCTCGACGTAGAACACCTGACCGCCCTCTTCCTCCAGGTGCTGCTGGACTGCCCGCTCGACACCCAGCGTCGAATGCTCGCGAGGCAGGCAGAGGTCGACCCGGTGTACGTCAGGTGCGCTGCGCCTCGGCTGCGCGGGCCCACCCAACTTGCGCCGCAGGCGCGGCAGTACGCGGTCCAACGCCTGCGCTTGCAGTGCATTGAGCGGCTGTTCACTGACCGCCTCGGCCAGATTCAGCGCAGCCGCCCACTGTTCGTCGCGCTCCAACACCCGTATGTGGCGTAATGGCGCCTGCGGGTGCGCACTGAGCGGATAGATCTGCTGGGCCAGCGCCCAGTTACCCTCGCGCTCACACTGCTGGCCCAGGTGGAACAGCAAACGAGCGCGACGGCGTTCCAGCCAGGGGTTAAGGCTGTGCAGACACTCGGCGCGCGCCAGCACCTGCTCGACGGTAACCCCTGCAGCCAACTGCTCGGCACACTCATGCAGGGCCAAGGCGACCTCGACATCGTTGCGCTCACGCATCGCCCGGGAATCGGCACTGAACGCCACTTGCTCGTAGCGCAGTACGCCAAGGTCAGCCAACACGAATTCGGACCAGTCCTGGTGCAGATTGCCAAAGAACAGCAGGCGCAAGCGGTCGCACAGGGCTTGCAAGCGCCACGCGTAGACAACCTCGGCAAACCCCGGATACCACTCGGACAAACGACGTGGCTCTGGGTACAGAGGTGCCAGTTGTTCAAAAAGCTCGGGTTTGGCCGCACGCGGGCGCGTCAATGCCGTGGCGAAACAGTCAACGATTTCATCCTTGCGCAGCATCTGAAACAGCTGTTCCAGGCTCAGCACGGCATCATCGTCGACCCACGCCAGGGCCACCAACGGCGCCAGGGCCTCGGCTGACGGGCCAATTTCGGCGTATTCCAACTTGCTTTCGCGGAACAACTGCCCCTTGCGCATCACCATGCGCACCAGCATCGCCCGGGCGGCCTGCGGTTGTTGGCCGAACTGGTGAATGAAATCATGCTCCTGCTCCGAGAGCAGATCGGCATAACGCAGCAGCAACCAGTCCAGTACCTGCTGGAAGTTGTGGAGGTAGTAAAACGGATCAGAAACAGGGTGAGCGATCACAGCAGGCAGGCAACCAGAATGTCCAGGCACTGGTTATACATACAGATCAGCTCTCTTGGCAACTTCCCGTGATCAGCGGCTTGCCATGGCCCTGCCAGGCGACAGATCGCTTACCGGGTGACAGAGCGTTTTACTCAACGTCTCGGCTTCAAGCCAGTACAACGTCTGCAAGGTCGACAGCGGCAAGCCACTGATATTCACCAGCCACTGAACAACCGGCTCAGGTGCCCGCTGCTCACGCAGCGCCTTGTGCATGTAGGGCAATGCAACCAGCATACCGGGGTGACACTGGCGCAAAAACGGCTCCAGCCGCTTGCCGCCTTCGATAAAGGGCGCAAACAGCAGACAGATCAACTGAGCCTCACTCAAGCCATAGGCCTGAGAGGCAAGATCAGCGGCCTGCTGGCGACGCTGTGCCAACTGATCGGCGCCCTGCCACGCTACCAGGACCTCGCGCTGCAGTAGCGGCGACATCTGCTTGCGCTGCATCCGAATACCGGCTCGCTTGAGGTAATCGCTCACGCCGTCCGCGTAGCACTGCCCGTGCACATGCTCGCGCCGAAGGCCCCACAGGTGCGCGCTCAGCAGTGGCGTGACGCAATCCGATTCGCTGAGCACGCACGAATGCTCACTGCACTGGAAACCAAGAAACGCGCTTAACACCTCACACTCCGCGTCAAACGGCTGGTGAACCAGATCATCGATCGCAATGAACCGCAAAGGACGTTGATTGCCGGAGAAGTACTGGGTTTGCAGCGGCAGGCCCAGCAACCGTTGCAGGTGTTGACGCCGCACCGCGCTCAGCGCGTCGATCATCGCCCGGGGAAATGTCGCAACCTGGGCACTGAGGCCAACACCCGCTCGCCTCAGCTTGCGCCGCCCCCAGGCCAGGTAGCGCTTGCGCTCAGGCAAGGGGTCGGCGCTGATGACCGCATCCACACCGCCGTCCCATGCCATTGCATGCCGGTACAGGTCGGCCAGGCCCGCGTAACAGCACCCACAGAATGGGGGGCAAGCCACCCCGCCCGCCAGATGCCCGGCCAACAACAGATCGTTGCGGTCTGCCTGACGCTGGTTCGGCGACGAGAGCTGAGCACTGTCGAACGGCTGCATGACACCATCATCGAGCACCAGCACTTCAACACGCGGATCATCCTGGACAAACAGTGCCGAGTAACCACGCTCGATGTTCGCAATGACGTCAGCGGTCATGCCGGCATGCCGGGCAGTGGCAATTCGCAGGTTGAAGGTCGCCTGAGCGCGAGCCGCAATGCTCAATTGCGCAGCCCGCAGAAATGCCAGGGCATGAACACTGTCTTTGCCACCCCCATGGGCATACATCACTTTGAAGCTACCGACCCGCTCATAGCCGCCCGCGGCGACGATCACGCGCTGGATCAACAGTTGCAATGAAGCGCGCTGAGCCGGGGAAAAGCGCTCCATCAGCCGCTGAAGAACTTGTCGATAGACATACTGCATGGCCTGGTCATGAACGCTACTCATAGTGCTTACCTGCTGTACCGGAAAAGCTGACGACCGTGTTCGACCGCGAGAGCAGGTCGGGAAGAAGAATGAAGGTGGCCATAGATGTTTCCTACAGAGCCATAGGACGTTTAGAGGACAAACGCGCAGGCGCAACGCCTGTCCCAGGCTTTGTCGTGAATCCGCAGAGGTCGCCTGTAATCAGTCGAACAATCATTTCTCGCTCCGTGAGAGGACAGTGAGTGGGGTATCCAGTTAACGTGTCGGACAGGCCGCAGTACTTTTTCCTATTCATTCAACAGTAAGCCAATACGCGCTCATCCGTTTCAGCAAACCGAGTAGGAAATTTCTGAAGCTCACTCAGAGCGCCAAGCGCGGGCGTCTTGGCGCGGGATATCGCAGGCAAGCCCCCTGTGAAGTGACTTGCCTACGACGGTATTGGCGGGGGTAAATACCAAGGTGCCAACTATTGCAGTTGGCCATCCAATACAGCGATCTGCTTGAATCCATAGCCGTCACGCAGCAAAAACACCGCATCCATACCCCGCTGCTGCGCCAAGGCAACGCCTTTATCCGGGCCCAGCACCATCAACGCGGTGGCCCAGGCATCCGCGTACATGCAGCTGGTGGCAACCACCGAAACCGCCGCCAGCGGCGAGCTGAGTGCGCGGCCACGGGCCGGGTCCATGGTGTGTGAATACACTACGCCGTCGCGCTCGACCCAATGCCGGTAGTCACCGGAGGTGGCGATGGAGGCATCGCTGAGTTCCATGACCCCCATCACCTCTCGCCGGCCACGCAGCGGCTTTTCAATCGCGATGTTCCAGGGTTCGCCCGAGGGCTTGTGCCCGGCGGCACGCATCTCGCCATCGATGCCGACCAGGTAATGCCTGATGCCCGCCTGTTCCAGGCAGTGAGCCAGTTGGTCGACAGCAAAGCCTTTGGCGATGCCGTTCAAGTCCAGGGTAATGGGCAAGCGTTTACGTACACGCTGAGCGCTGAAGTCGAGTTCAAGGGCCGCAGAGGCGCGGTTTCGCTTCTGGCTACCCTTCACCAGCGGCAGTTCGGCGGATTGGCCGCCCGCACCAAACCCCCAGGCGTTGACCAGGTCGCCCACGCCGATATCGAAGGCCCCCTGTGACTCATGCTCAATACGCAGCGCAGTCGACAAGACCCACAGCAAGGTGTCGGGAATCACCCTCCACGCCCCCACCGGCAAGGCGTTGAACTGCATCAACACGGACTCGGGCTTCCAGGTGGACATCTGCTGGTCCACGACATCGACCGCCTGAAACAACTGCGCACCCAACACCGCCAAGTCCTGGCCCTCTGGCGCATAGAAGACGGCGCTGTAGCGGGTTCCCATGGTTTCGCCATTCAGGCTGTAGCGCTCAAGCGCCGCCGCTTCAGAACACATCTTCACGGTATCGCCCCTGTACGTTAAGGGTTTCGACGTTCAGGCAAATGGGTGCCAACAGCCCATCAAACACCTGCCTGACGCTTTCTGCCATTTCACGCCCACCGCAGACCAGCACCTGCGCACCGCTCTGGATGAGCGCCTGCAACTTCAGCGCATCGGCGCGAATACGGTCTTGAACATAAGCACGCTCCGCACCGCGAGAAAACGCCGTGCTCAAGTGGTGGAGCCGTCCGTCCTCCAGGTAGGTACCCAGTTCGTCCTCATAGAGGAACTCCGTTGTGGCCGAACGCCCACCCCAGTACAGGTTGATCGGGCGCGCCCGGTGGTTCTTGCGGATAAAACCTACCAAAGGTCCGATCCCGGTACCCGCACCCACCAGAATGACCGGTGCCTGCCCGGCACTGGGGCGGAAATGCGGGTGTTGCTGAACAAACGCTTCGATGCGACCGCCAAGCGGCAGCGTATGCAGGTATCCCGAGCACAGCCCCTGCGCATGCCGGCGCACACAGATCTCCACCACCCCATCGCTACGGCTGGTGGCAATCGAGTAGAACCTCGCCTCTTCCCCGCGGCTCGGTACCACACCCAACAAGTCACCGGGCTCGAACGCTGGCAAGCGGTCTTTGCCCAGTAATCGGGACAGCAGGTTACGACCGCTGCCGGGTACCGGTGCAAAACGCAAGACGGCGGTACTGGTTGCCTCGGTTTCGCCATAGACCACCCGCTCGATCAATTCGAGGCTGCGTGTCGGCACCGAGACGCGTGCCGGTTTCAGCAGCAATTCGACCCCCAATTGTTCGGCAAGGGCACTGCCCCACTGGCTGAAGGCCTCGGCATCGCCACGGTCAACCGTTGCCAAGGGCAGCAACATCGAGCAACCCGCGCCCTGCAAGGCATCCTGTACCCGGTGGGCATAGGCGCAGAACTGTTTGAAACGCGAGTCACCAAAGCCCAGCACCGCAACGCTCAGGTCCGGGCCCAACTGTGCCTGTTGCAGACGCGCCATGAACGCACTGGCGGAGTCCGGGGCGTGGCCGTCGCCGTAGGTCGAGGTCAGTACCAGCAGGCGCTTGGCCTGGCGATAGCGCGGTTGCAAGCTGTTCATGGTGGCGGTATGCACGGCATGGCCAGCGTTCGTCAGCGCATCATGCACGGCACTGGCGAATGCCCAGGTGGTCGCCGACTGACTGCCGACCAACACCACGGTATCCGCCTGTTGCGCGCCGACGTTGGCACGCAGTGTCGGCATCAGCCTGCGCCGTTGCCACCAGATCAGTGTGCCGGTAATGGCCAACAACGGCACTGCCGACACACACAGACCACACAGCAGGCTCAACCACCAGTAGCCTTCGCCGGTGTGCAATTGATAGACCGTCTCATACACCTGACGCGTCAGCGTGTGGGCCCGATAATTCAGCAGTTCGCCTGTTGCCGGGTCGACGTAGCCATCGCCAGACGCAGTTCTAAGGGTGATGACTCCGTTGCTGTCATTGGGCTTGGGAAACTCCAGCTCACGCAGGTCAGCGATATCAACCGCCTTGAGTGCCTTGAGGTCAGCAACGGCCGCATGCGGGCCTTGTGCAACCTGGCTGGGATAGGCCGGCTCAAGCGCCATGCCATCGTCGATCAGGCCAAAGGTGACACCGGACATGTACAGGCCTGTCACCGACAGCAGTATCAGCCCCGGCAGGCTCAGGCGGCCAGCGGCCGAGTGCCAGCGCTGAGAACGTTCGCCCGTTGACCGGGACAGCAGCATGCGCCACCCGCCCATTTTTCGGGCCAACAGCACCACACCAGACAGTGACAGCAGCGCCATCGCCAGGGCGACGACACCACTGACGCCGCGCCCCACATCGCCCGAGAAAAACGAACGGTGCAAGTCCCGCATCCAGGCCATGAAGGCACCCGGCTCATAGGACCCAAGCGCTGCCCCTGTGCGCGGATCGACACGCAAGGTGTCGCCGCCGTGCTTCGAATCGACGGTCACCCGAACTTCGCCTGACGGCGCGCGCTCGATCAGTTCGACACCGGCAACCTGCTGGGTGATCCGCGAGGCGACGACGGCGGCGCTGACCCCCTGCAGCGGGCTGCCGACATCCAGACGCGTGAGTGTCGGTTGCAGTGCCAGGGTCACACCACTCAGGGCGACGACCATGACCAGCACACTCAGCGCCACACCTGGCCATGAATGAAGTTTGCGCAGCATTAGCCTGTACCTCACCGGTATCAGAGATCGTAACGGAAGCTATCGACGTAACCGTTGCCCGACATGGCCTTGCCTGAACCTTCGCGGGTCAGCGGCACCTGAACTTCGGCGCTGTTTTCGCGCTTGTCTTCCACCGCGGTATCGATGCGGATTTGATAGCCGGCGTCGATCAATGCATCAGCAATGTCCACCGACACTTTCAGCGTTTCACCACTGCCGACGCTGGCGCCACTGACGCCGTCGAATTCGGCAGCATTCAGGCCGCTACCACGGGCCCAGTCACGCAGGTGCTTGTAGTACTTGGCCTTCTTGCCGGCCACCCACAGGGTCCGTTCGTACTTGCCCTGGGCATCGGTCAGGTAAATGGCAACATAGGCACCGTTGCCCCGATAGGATTGCAGGGTGCTGGTGAGGGTGACTTCCCGAGCGTGAGCAAATGCTGGGGCAGCGGCGACACCCGCGAGTGCAAGGGAAAAGACAGCCTTTTTCATCGAGAAGCCCTCAGGCAGAGGAAAAGATGGCTTCACGATAACGGCCATTACTTAATGGAAGCTGAACAGGCTTTCAGCGGTGCTTAAGGGTTCCTTAAGGTGCTTGTGCACCAACAGCGCGGGTACGGGCCAGGTCAGTCAGCGCGCGTTTTGCCCAACAGCAGGAGCAATGACAGCGCCGAAAACACGGCACCGGCGTAGAACGCCATCGCCGCACCATAGGCTTGCCAAAGCCAGCCGGCAATCACACTCGCCAGCAGCAAGGCCAGCCCACTGACCAGGTTGAACACCCCGAATGCCGTGCCTTTCAGAGCGGCGGGCGTGGTATCGGCGACCAGTGTGGCCAGCGTGCCCTGGCTAAAGCCCATGTGCAGCCCCCACAGCGCAACGCCGACCATCATCGCCCAGGCGCTTTGGGCATGCGCCAGAACAACGTCCGTCAGTATCAGCAACACCAGGCTCATGGACAACAGCGACGTGCGGCTCACGCGGTCAGACCACTTACCGACCGGGTATGCCGACACCATGTAGAAACCCGCCATCACCACCATGACCACAGGCACCCAGGTGGCCGCGAAACCTGCCTGCTGCGCACGCAGGATCAAAAACGCCTCACTGAAACGTGCCAGTGAAAATGCCGCACCAATGGCCACGACCCACCAGTACTCGGCGGAAAACTGCTTCAACGAGGCCACTCGCAACGGCGCACGGAAGTGCCGCTCGCCAGCCTCATGGACAGGCTCGCGGATCCCCACCAGTAACAACCCAACGGCCAGCGCTGCTGGAATCACGGCAAACCACAGAACCGACGAAATCGCCCCGGCAAACACGCTCATCAGTAGAATGGCCAGCAGCGGCCCGAGAACGGCGCCCACGGTGTCCATCGCCTGGCGCAAGCCAAAGCAGGCACCGCGAATGGCGGCGGGCGCCACATCGGCGACCAGTGCGTCGCGTGGTGCGCCGCGTATACCTTTGCCGATCCGGTCCAGAATACGTGCGGTAAATACCACGCCTGCCGAACTGGCCAGCGGGAACAGTGGCTTGGTCAGGGCCGCGAGGCCATAGCCAAGCAACAACAATTCCTTGCGCCGCCCGATGAAGTCGCTGAACGCCCCGGAAAACACTTTCACGATCAGGGCGGTGGCTTCTGCCACCCCTTCGATGATACCTACCGCCAGGATGCTGATGCCGAGCTCACCCACCAGATACAGTGGTAACAGGCTATGCACCAGCTCGGACGACAGGTCCATGAACAGGCTGACAAAACCCAGCGTCCAGACCGTTCGCGGGATACGTGGAAGCGAACGATCGGCCCCCCTGTTCATCGAGTAGCCCCCTGACGATGACCTTGGCCGGCGGGAACTACACACCCGCCGCTGATGCAACCAGAGCATAGTCGATCGCCCTGCCCGCCTCCTGCGCCTTGGCCATCGTCATGTTTGGGATTACGCCAGGACCTCTGGCTCGTTCACCGCAGGTTTTACCGTCGCACGGGCGTCGAAAGCGCCACCCGTCAGTACTTGGTCTGCTAGCGTCACCGGTTTTTTCCCGGGCAACAGCGGGAATACCAGTTCGGCAAAGCGAATCGACTCCTCCAAATGCGGGTAACCCGACAGTACGAAACTGTCGACACCCAGTTCGGCGTACTCCTGCAAGCGCGCCGCAACCGTTTGTGGGTCGCCGACCAATGCCGTGCCCGCGCCGCCACGCACCAGACCGACCCCGGCCCAGAGGTTCGGACTGACTTCCAGTTGGTCGCGCCGCCCGCCGTGCAAGGCGGCCATGCGTCGTTGGCCTTCGGAGTCCATGCGGGCGTAGTTGGCTTGGGCGCTGGCAATGGTGTCGTCATCGAGGTGGCTGATCAGCCGTTCGGCGGCAGCCCAGGCTTGCTCGGTGGTCTCGCGCACGATCACATGCAGACGCACGCCAAAACGCACTGTACGCCCGTATTTCGCCGCACGTTCACGCACATCGGCAATTTTTTCGGCCACCGCGGCCGGCGGTTCGCCCCAGGTCAGGTAAGCATCCACGTGCTTGGCCGCCAGCTCATGGGCGGCTGCCGAGGAGCCACCGAAGTACAGCGGTGGATAGGGTGTCTGCACTGGAGGGAAGACGTTCGAAGCCTGTTTGACGTTGACGTGTTTGCCTTGGAAATCCAGGGTCTTGCCGGCCAGCAGTTGGCGCCACACGGTGAGGAATTCGTCTGCTGCTTCGTAGCGCTGGTCGTGATCGAGGTAGACGCCCTCTGCCGCCAGCTCAGTGGCATCGCCACCGGGTACGACATTGAGCAGCAGGCGGCCGTTCAGCGCCTGGTCGAGGGTGGCGGCTTGCCGCGCCGCCACCGTCGGGCCGCTCACCGAGGTGCGCAATGCGACCAGCAGTTTGATCCGCTGGGTCACCGGCACCAGGCTCGCAGCGGTGACCCACGGGTCCAGGCAACTGCTGCCGGTTGGAATCAACAAACCGTCGTAGCCCAGGCTTTCAGCGGTCACTGCAATCTGGCGCATGTAGGCGTTGGTCGCCGGGCGACCGGACGACGACTTGCCCAGGTAGCGGGTGTCACCAGAGGTGGGTAGAAACCAGAAAATCTCCAAGCTCATAGGTACAGGCCTCAATAATAAATGCGCGGCTGACAGGGCAACCCGTTCTGGCGCAAGGCGCGCGGCATCCGTGCCGTCGGTATGTTGCGCGCGCTCTGCGGCGCGCTGAGCAGCAACGTGGCTGTATGGGACAGCGGTGAGCAAGAGCTGTACCAGTTGCTGCCAGGCCTGGCTCAAAGCCTCTCGGGCCGGAGAAAACCAGCAGGGCGACCAGCGCTCATAGCCCGCTGACGGCGTGGCAACTATTGCCCAGCCAACAACACTGTTGATTGGCTGTTGCCAGGAAAACACCTGCACCGGGAACCCACAGAAAATTCCACAGGTCGCGATCCAGAGCCGCCCGGCACGTCACGGCAACGCCTTAAGCTAATAACTAAAATGTCTTTATTTAATTTTTGTTAGATCAATTACATTCAACACCGCACACACCGATACTGTTGTGCCTTACGCAGCTCAGCAGTGTTGCCAGCCCAACAGCCCGTCTACGACTGAACGGCTGGGCGCCAAACGGGGCGCTACAAACACCGTCTTTTTACTCATAGGCCCGATCATGCAACTACTCACGCTGCCGCCCTCACCCGCACTGGCCACGTCGATCCGCGCCACTGCGCAGGTTTTCGAAGACCCTAAATCGCAAGCGCTGCTGGCGCACCTGCAACAGATCGCGCCCAGTGACGCCAGCGTGTTGATCATTGGTGAAACCGGTACCGGCAAGGAGTTGGTGGCGCGTCACCTGCACAACCTCAGTGCCCGGCGCAACAAGCCGTTTATCGCGGTGAACTGCGGCGCCTTCTCTGAAACGCTGGTGGAAGCCGAGTTGTTCGGTCACGAGAAAGGCGCCTTCACCGGCGCCCTGAGCGCCAAGGCCGGCTGGTTTGAAGAGGCCAACGGCGGCACGCTGTTCCTTGACGAGATCGGCGATTTGCCAATGCCCATCCAGGTCAAACTGTTGCGCGTGCTGCAGGAGCGGGAAGTGGTGCGCCTGGGCTCACGCAAGAGCATCCCGATCAATGTGCGGGTACTGGCCGCCACCAACGTACAACTGGAAAAGGCGATCAATGCCGGACATTTCCGCGAGGACCTCTACTACCGCCTGAACGTCGTCAGCCTGGAACTCAACCCTCTGCGTGAACGACCAGGCGATATCCTGCCGCTGATTCGCCACTTCATTGCCGAGTACAGCCGACGCCTGGGCTACGGCGAGATTGTGATGGATGCCGAGGCCCAGCAGAAACTGGTGAACTATTCCTGGCCGGGTAACATTCGCGAGCTGGAAAACGTCATTCACCACACGTTGTTGATCTGCCGTGACAACCTGATACGCGCACATGACCTGCACCTGTCCAATTTGCGCATAGAGCGCCAGGAGAGCAGCAACCACAACGACAGCGCCGAAGCCTTGCTGGAACAGGCCTTCCAGAAATTGTTCGAAGAGGAAAGCGGTGCCTTGCATGAACGGGTCGAGGCACTGCTGCTGCGCGCCGCCTACCGTTTCTCCCACTACAACCAGGTGCACACCGCCAACCTGCTCGGCCTGAGCCGCAACATCACCCGGGCAATGCTGATCAAAAGCGGCGAGCTGGTGGTCAATAAACGCCAACCCGCACCACGCGAGACCGGTGCCAGGGCATTCAACCTTTCAATCTGAACACCCGTGATCAGTACAAAGAAGCCCGGGGCTATCCCATCGATAGCCCCGGGCTTTTCAGCTTCAACAGCGCAAGCCCCTTCAGCGTGGCGCGAGGTACCCCAGCAACTGCACCCGGTCGGCCAGCGTCGCCGCTTTTGCGATCAGCGCCTCGGCATCGCCCTGAACCGGCACGCCGACCAGCAAGCGCCCTTGGGCGCGCCCCTGAATACGCTCGACACCACCGTGCAGCAAACGGCTCTGGGGCCCCAGAGCCCGGGCAATCGCCAGCAGGTCCACCTCATGCCGGTGGCCGCTGAACTGCAGGCTCAACAACCGTTCATCCGTCACGGCCCCCGGCCCGGCGTGCAATCGCTGTTGCAGATCGGCAGGTACGTCACTGAGCTGATGGCCCAGCAGGGTGCGGGTGACCTCATGCTGTGGGTCACCGAACAGTTGCCAGACCTCGCCCTGCTCCACTACCTCACCGCGCTCCAGCACCATCACCCGGTCGCAGATCGCCCGGATGACTTCCATTTCGTGAGTGATCAATACAATGGTCAGGCCCAGACGGCGGTTGATATCGCGCAGCAGGGCCAGGATTGCCTGAGTACTTTCCGGGTCAAGGGCTGAGGTAGCCTCGTCACAAAGCAGGATCTGCGGCTGGTGCACCAGGGCACGGGCAATGCCGACGCGCTGCTTCTGCCCTCCGGACAGTTGCGCCGGGTAGGCCTGATGCTTGTCCTGCAACCCCACCAGAGCCAGCAGTTCGCTGACCTTGCTGGCAATCTGCGTCTTGTCCACCCCGGCCATGCGCAAGGGCAGTGCCACGTTGTCCCAGACGGTTTTCGCCGACATCAGGTTGAAGTGCTGAAAAATCATGCCCACTCGCCGCCGCAACTGCACCAGCTGCGCGGCGTTGTACAGGCCGATATCCTGATCGTCGATCAGCACCCGACCGCTGCTCGGCTGCTCGAGGCGATTGAGGGTGCGAATCAGCGATGACTTGCCAGCACCGCTACGGCCAATGATGCCAAATACCTCACCGTGACGAATTGCCAGGTTCAGGTTGCTCAACGCTGGCTGGGGATTGCCCGGGTAGTGCTTGCCTACCCCTTGCAGGCGGATATGCGCCGGTTCATGCAGGGTGCTCACCTGTGCCTCGCGACGGGCGGAGGGCGCCGGCGCCAGATCATCAGGTACAACCTGGAGTGCAGTGTGCTGGGTCATCTGAATGGGCTTCCTGACAGCCACGATGCCGACAGGGCTTAGAACCCCGGGGCAATCTGGCCTTTGTAACGGGCAAGGATGAATTCACGCACCTGTGGCGAGTTCAGCGCTTTGGCCAGTTTCTGCACGGCCGGGCTCTGCAGGTTGTCCGGACGGGCGACCAGGTACTCGACGTAGAGGTCCTTGCCCTTCTCGACAATCAGCGCACTGCGGGTGTCGATACCGGCTTCAAGGGCGTAGTTGGCAAACACGAAAGCCAGGTCGACCTGGCTTACCGAGCGCGCCAACAGTGCGCCTTCCAGCTCACGAATCTTCAGTTTCTTCGGGTTCTCGGCGATATCGCGCTGGGTCGCCAGGGTGTTGCTTGGGTCTTTCAGTTTGATCAGGCCAGCTTCATGCAGCAGTACCAATGCCCGGCCTGTGTTGACCGGGTCGTTGGGAATTGCCACCGAGGCGCCGTCCTTGAGTTCCGACAAGTCCTTGATCTTGGTTGAATAGGCGCCAAAGGGCTCGATATGCACGCCGACCACCGGCACCAGGTTGGTGTGGCGGGTCTTGTTGAACTCGTCGAGGAACGGCCGGTACTGGTAGTAGTTGGCGTCGAGGTTCTTTTCTGCCAGTTGCAGGTTGGGCTGGATGAAGTCGGAGAACACCTTGATGTCCAGATCGACGCCTTCCTTGGCCAGTGCCGGTTTCACGAATTCGAGAATTTCCGCATGGGGAACCGGGGTAGCACCCACGATCAGTTTTTCACCCGCCTGTACGCTGAATGCGACCACGGCAGCCAGCATGACAATAGCCTTTTTCATTACAGTGACTCCTTGAACAATAGAAGATTGGCCGTCGTGGGGTGGACGTGGGGCCACAGTTGGCAGCACTACCCGGCTGCCACTCGGGAGGGCATTTTTCAGCGTCGGCTGTAACGCACCACCAACCGGTCACCGCTGACCTGCAGGACCTGCACCAGGACAATCAGCAAGAGCACGGTGACCACCATCACATCGGTCTGGAAACGCTGATAACCAAAACGAATGGCCAGATCGCCCAGGCCACCGCCACCGATCACCCCGGCCATCGCGGTGTAATCCACCAGGACAATGGCGGTGACGGTCACGGCAGCGATCAGCCCGGTGCGTGCTTCAGGCAGCAAGGTGTGCCAGATGATCTGCCAGGTGCTGCCGCCCATGGATTGGGTTGCCTCAACCAGGCCTCGGTCGACCTCGCGCAGGGCGGTTTCCACCAGCCGGGCGAAGAACGGCGTGCAGCCCACCACCAGCGGCGGAATGGCGCCTGCCACGCCCAGCGAAGTACCGGTCAACAGCGTGGTTACCGGTACCAGAACAATCAGAAGAATAATGAACGGCAACGAACGCAGGGTGTTCACCAGCACCGACAGGCCGCGGTACACACCCGGGGTTTCGTGCAGCTGCTGTTTGCCGGTGAGGTACAGCCACACCCCCAACGGCAAGCCCAACAGCACGGTAAAGCTCAGCGCAGCGCCGAGCATGGTCAGGGTATCGAGGCAGGCCTGAGCGATTTCCCCACCATTGAGATTGGCGAACAGTTCGTTCATCCCTTCACTCCCCAGTGCAGTCCGCCCTACGACCAGTCATGGCGTGGCGGTTTAACCCCATTGAGCAACCAGTTGCCCACCACGTGGTACTTCCAGCGCACCGGGTCGTGCAGGGTATGCACGCGGGCGTTGCGCCAATGCCGGTCATGGTTGTGCAGGGCCAGTGAGGAACGCGTGCCGCCCAGTTCGAACAGACGGTTACTGGCTTCCAGGGCGATTTCCGTTGTCAGTACCTTGGCCTTGGCGACGGCCACCGAAGCCCGTGCCACCCCGTCTTCGTCCGGCGCCGCCCGCACGCTGTCCATGACCTTGCCGGCGCGCTCCAGCAATGCTTCTGCAGCCTCCAGGCGGATGCTCAGGTTGCCGACCTGGACGATAGTCAGCGGGTCTTCACTGGCCTTGGCCAGCCCGGCGTCGATCCATGGCCGCGCATGCTCACGCACAAAGCGCACGGTGTCGCGCAGCGCAGCCTGGGCAATACCGGCATCGATGGCGGCGGTGGTGATCTGCGCAAACGGCCCGGCCAGGGTCGGGTTCTCGTAAGAGCGGTAAGTCTGGAACACATTGAACGCCGGTACCCGCAGGTTCTGCGCCAGTACCGTACCGCTGGCGGTATTACGCTGCCCGATACTGGCCCAATCATCGACCACGGTCAGCCCATCGGTGTGGCGTGGCACAAAGGCCAGGTGCGCCCTGCCCTCGGCATCCAGCGCCAAGACGCCCAGCCAGTGAGCGTAGAGCGAACCGGTGCAGTAACCCTTGCGCCCATTGATGACGATGGACTCGCCATCGTGGGTAAAGCGCGTCTGGATGTCCTGTACCGTCTTGCCGCCCGTCTCGGACAGTGCGTTGGCGAAACGATTGCCCTTGAGCGCCAGGCCGAAGAAAAAGCGCTTTTGCGCCTCACTGCCCTGCAGGCGGATGTCTTCGAGCAAGCAATAGTGGTTTTGTGGAATCTGCCCCAGCGACGCATCGGCCGCGGAAATAATCGCAATCACTTCGGCCAGGGTGGCGTAGGACACCTCAGCGCCACCGAAGGCCTTGGGCACGGTAATACCCCACAGGCCGCTGTTGGAGAACACATCCACCACCTCGGCGGGCACCTGGCGCTGGCGATCACGCTCGGCGTCGCCCTCCAGCAGGAAAGCTGCAACCTTGTGCGCAACGGCAATGGCTTCGGCATCGCTGCGGATCACATGCGCATCCGGCTCGGAAAGTGGGTAGTGCGCGCTGGTCAGGGTGTTCGGCATAGGTTCCTCACGGCTTACTCATCGTCGGCCACCACCTTCGGCGGCCTTTTGATGAGGCAGTGCAGGAGCCATGCCAGTATTTTTATCCTTATATTTCAGTAGCTTATGATTATTTTTGAAATCCAAGCAGTGTAAAAAGCAACAAAGTGTTGGGTGCCTGTTGCCTGGCGAACAGTTCGCCAGGAATCAGCGTCCTGCTACGCAGAAAACCCCCGCGATAAACAAAAGCGATACCCGCTTAAAGATTTCCAAGAGGCCGTCCCACGGCCTGCAGCCGTAGACTCACCCCACTCCGCGATGCGGTCAGGTGATTCCTGCCGGTCATCAGTGTTTTCGAATGCCCGGCGGAATTTTCACCACTACAAAAACAAAAGGTGAATGCGCATGCTCAATCAAACTGTCGATGTGAAAGCGTGGATCGACAACCGGCCCATGACAGGCTACCAGTGGCTTATTCTCGGTTTGTGCTTCCTCATTGTCCTGTTCGACGGCTTCGACGTCGCGGTCATGGGCTTCATCGCCCCTTCGCTGATGCAGGAATGGGGGTTGTCCCGTGCGGCCTTCGGCCCAGTGATGAGTGCCGGCATGGTGGGCCTGGCAATAGGTGCCCTGACCGCCGGCCCCTACGCCGACCGCTTCGGGCGCAAGCGGGTACTGGTTTTCGCCGTGACCGGCTTCAGCCTCCTCAGCCTGGGCTGTGCATTTGCCCGCAACCCTTATGAGCTGGCGGCCTTGCGCCTGCTGATCGGTATCGCGCTGGGCGCGGCATTGCCAAACACCACGACCCTGCTCTCGGAATACCTCCCCGAGCGCAATCGTTCACTGCTGATCACCCTCATGTTCACCGGGTTCAACCTGGGCTCGGGTGCCGGTGGGCTGCTGGCCGCCTGGCTGATCCCTCTGCATGGCTGGCAATCGGTACTGATGGCCGGCGGTATTCTGCCCTTGCTGCTCCTGCCCGCTCTTTGGTTCCTGCTGCCTGAGTCGGCGCGTTTCCTGGCGGCGCGCAATGCACCCGCGAGCCAGATCGCCAAGGTCTTGAACCGGCTGGGCGGCACCTTCGATGCGAACACCTGCTTTACCGTTGCCGAACCCAAGGCCCAGCATAAAGCACCTGTACGCATGCTGTTCAGTGAGCGCTATCGCCTCGGTACCCTGGCACTCTGGATGACCTACTTCATGGGCCTGCTGGTGATCTACCTGACTATGGGCTGGCTGCCAACACTGCTGCGTGACAGCGGCCTGAGTATCGAGCGGGCAGCCACCCTGACCGGCCTGTTCCAGATCGGCGGCACCGTCGGCGCCATCGTCGTCGGCTGGATCATGGACCGCCGCAACCCGAACGGCGTCATCGCCACATCCTATGCCCTGGGAGGCACCTTCATCCTCTTGCTTGGGGCCTTGAGCCTGGAGTCGAACTTGCTGGCCGTAGGCGTGATTGCCGCAGGCTTCTTCATGAGCGGTGCGCAAACCGGCCTGAATGCCTTTGCGCCCAACTACTACCCAACGGATTTTCGCGCCACTGGCGTCAGCTGGATGCTCGGCATCGGTCGCTTCGGGGCGATTTTCGGCTCGCTGATCGGTGGCGTGATTCTAAGCTTGGGGCTGGGCCTGCCCACCCTGTTCACCCTCCTTGGCTTGCCGGCCTTCATCGCGGCCCTGGCGATTCTGGCCAACGGTCAGGCAAGGCGCCGCGCCAACCAGACGTTGATCGCGCAATGATCCGCTTCGTTTAAAGGAAACTCACATGGCACGTATTATTGGTGGTCTTGCGGTCTCGCACACCCCAACCATCGGCTTCGCAGTCGATCACGATAAACAGGACGAGGCAGCCTGGGCGCCGATTTTCCAAGGCTTCGAGCCAATCAAGGCCTGGCTGAAGGAACAGCAACCCGATGTGCTGTTCTACATCTTCAATGACCATGTCACATCATTCTTCTTTGACCATTACGGCGCCTTCACCCTGGGTGTCGACGAGCGCTACGACGTGGCTGATGAAGGTGGCAACCCACGTGCGCTGCCGCCCATCAGGGGCCATGCGGCACTGTCACGGCACATCGGCGAAAGCCTGATGAGCGATGAGTTCGACATGGGCTTTTTCCGCGACAAACCGCTGGATCACGGTTTCTTCTCGCCCATGTCGGCCCTGCTACCCTGTGAACCCGACTGGCCAGTGGAAATCGTCCCCCTTCAGGTCGGCGTCCTGCAGTTCCCGGTTCCCAGCGCAGCGCGTTGCTACAAACTGGGCCAGGCCCTGCGCCGCGCCATCGAGAGCTACCCGCAAGACCTCAAGGTTGCGATCGTGGCAACCGGCGGTGTGTCGCATCAGGTGCATGGTGAGCGCTGCGGCTTCAATAACCCGCAGTGGGATGCCCAGTTCATTGACCTGTTCGTCAACGACCCGGTGCGCCTGAGTGAAATGACCCTGGCCGAATACGCCACACTCGGCGGCATGGAGGGTGCAGAAGTGATCACCTGGCTGATCATGCGCGGCGCGCTGTCATCGACGGTGAAGCAACTGCACTACGACTACTACCTGCCCTCCATGACCGGCATCGCCACGCTGCTGCTGGAAAACCAGGCGCGCCCAGTGCCGGCCGAACTGAACGCACGTCATCTGCAACACATGGGCCGTCAACTGGCCGGTATCGAGAAGCTGGAAGGCACCTACCCGTTCACACTGGAACGCAGTGCCAAGGGTTATCGCCTGAACAAGTTCCTGCACCGCATGATCGAACCGAACTGGCGCCAGCGCTTTCTGGACGCACCCGAAACCCTGTTCGAGGAAGCCGGGCTGAGCGAAGAAGAACGCGACCTGCTGCGCCGACGTGATTGGCGGGGATTGATTCACTACGGCGCGATCTTCTTCGTCCTGGAGAAGCTCGCCGCCGTCCTCGGCATCCCCAACCTGCACGTCTATGCAGCCATGCGCGGGCAAAGCCTGGAAGACTTCATGAAAACCCGCAACCAGCAAGTGCTGTACTCGGTCGCAGGTAAAACCGCACGCTGATCCATGGGCGGGGCCCGCGCGAAAAGGCGAAGGCCCCTACCCCCACCCGCTGCACCAGCGCCCGCCCAGGCCACCCTGCAACAGCCCCATTCGACCTGCCCTGCAACGGGGCGGCGGGCCACGCTTTGCTCAAAAAACGGAGAACAACAACAATGAAAACAACCGTCACCCCTCGCTTGCTCTGCACCCTGGCGATTGCATCTGCACTGCCACTGGAGGGGTTCGCAGAGGGTTTCAGCGATGACGCCAGTGCGACACTGACCCTTCGAAATTTCTATCTGAATCGAAACTTCGTCGATCAGACCAGACAGGGCAAGGCCGAAGAATGGACGCAGAGCTTCATTCTCGACGCCAAGTCTGGCTTCACCCAAGGCACCGTCGGCTTTGGCCTGGATGTACTCGGCCTTTACAGCCTCAAGCTCGATGGCGGCAAAGGCACCACCAACACCCAGCTACTGCCGGTACATGACGACGGTCGGCCTGCAGACGACTATGGACGCCTGGCCCTTGCGGCGAAGGCCCGCGTATCGAAAACCGAACTGAAAGTCGGCGAGTGGATGCCTGTGCTGCCGATCCTGCGCGCCGATGATGCACGGTCACTGCCGCAGACCTTCCAGGGCGCCCAGATCAGCTCGCGGGAAATCGACCACCTGACCCTCTACGGCGGGCAAATCCGCGGCAACAGCCCGCGCAACGACGCCAGCATGGAAGACCTGTCGCTGTTCACCCGTACCGCGTACACCACTGACCGGTTCAACTTTGCAGGCGGCGAATACCGGCTGAATCAGGACCGCACGTTGATTGGCCTGTGGAACGCCGAACTCAAGGACATCTACCAGCAACAATACTTGCAACTGCAGCACTCACAACTGCTGGGGCGCTGGGTATTGGGCGCCAACCTCGGCTATTTCTGGGGCAAGGAAGACGGCAGCGCGCGGGCTGGCGAACTGGACAACCGCACCGCTTCCGGGTTGTTCTCCGCCAAGTACGGCGCCAGCACCTTCTATGTCGGGCTGCAGAAAGTCATGGGTAAAGACGAGTGGTTCCGCGTCAACGGCACCAGTGGCGGCGTGCTGGCCAACGACAGCTTCAACTCCAGCTACGAAAACGCCAGGGAGCGCTCCTGGCAACTGCGCTACGACCACGATTTCGCCGGTTTCGGCGTACCGGGCCTGACCTTCATGACCCGCTACATTCACGGCACCGACGTGCATAACAGCAGCACCACGGATGGCACCGAATGGGGCCGCGAGAGCGAACTGACCTACACCGTGCAAAGTGGCAGCTTCAAGGCCCTCAACGTCAAATGGCGCAACTCCAGCATCCGCCGTGACTGGGGCAGCACCAACAGCTTCGACGAGAACCGTCTGATCATCAGTTATCCGCTCAGCCTGCTCTGATCCACCCGCAACAGGCTGGCCGAACGTTCGGCCGGCCTGTTAGCCATCCACCTGCTCGCGAATCGCCTGGCGAATGATCGTCATCATGACCTGCGCGGCGGGCGAATGCAGGCAACCACTGCGGTAAGTCAGGCCAATGGCACGGGTAGTCTGCTTCAACTGCACCGGCAGGATGCACAGCGCCCCCGAGGCAATGTCCTGCTCCAGTTGGTGGGCGGACACAATGGCCAGCATGTCCGAGCGCAGCAACAGCCCGCGAATGATCGCCAAGTCGCCACTTTCCACCACCGGCCAGGGCACGGCCAGGCCCGAGTCGGTGAACCACGCGTCCAACAATTGCCGCGCCGGCGAGCCGGCCCGTGGCAACACCCAGTGCGCCTCACTGAGCGCTTCGCGTCCAACCGGCACGCTGCACAGCGGGTGGTCACGGCGCGCCAGTATGACCATTTCCTCCGTCAGCAAGGCCTCGCCGACCAGGTCCGAGGCATAGTCGGCCGAACGCAAGGCCCCCAGAATGAAATCGACATCGCCGGCCCGCAGTTCGGTGGCCAGCAGGTCGAACGGGCTCTCGTTGGTGATCACGCGAATGCCGGGGTGCGCGGCCGTGAGCCGAACGATGGCGTCCGGCAGTATGCGGGTACGCCCCAACGGCAGCGCGCCGACATGCACCACACCCTGCAATGTGCCGCGCATTGCGGTGATATCGGCCTGAATATGCCGCAGTTCGTTCAGCGCACGACGGATCGGAAAGACAATCTCGTGGCTGGCCCGCGTCGGTTGCAAGCCCCGTGGTGTTCGCTCGAACAGCGATTGCCCACAACCACCCTCCAGCACCTTCAGCGCCGCACTGACGGCAGGTTGGCTCAAGCCAAAATGGCGCGCCACCGTCTGCATGTGGCAGGTCTCGCAGAGTTTGACGAACACCTGCAAGCGCCGGGCCTGGAACAGGTAGAGCGGCTCGACCGCTTTGCCCGCTGCCCCCTCCAGCAGGCGTGGCACCGTCTCCAGCTCCGCCAGGACACGCCGTGCTCGGGGCAGCACCCGGGCGCCATAGTCGGTCAGGCGCATGCCGTTGACATGCCGCTCAAACAGCGGCACCTCCAGGCGCGCCTCCAGCTCGGCGATTGCCCGCGTGACCACGGACTGCGCCCGGTAAACAGCCTCGGAGGCCTTCGACACGCTGCCCAGTTCAGCCACACGAACGAACGCTCGCACCTGCATCAGGTTTGGAAGCTCATCAGCCAACATTCGTGCTCATACCTTCTGGAAGTCTCATACTGGCGGAACTATGCCCCTGCGTCTTGAGGACATCAATAAGAAAAACGCATACCTCGAACAACTGAACGCATTATTCGCCAGTGGCGCTGAGTGACATGCTTTTCAAAAAGCAGGAGGACACCTCGCCATGATCGATGTACAGAAAACCGCACTGGTCGTCAGCGCACATTCCGCCGATTTCGTCTGGCGCGCAGGCGGCGCCATCGCCCTGCATGCCGCACAAGGCTATGCCGTACATATCGTCTGCCTGTCGATGGGTGAACGCGGTGAGTCCGCCAAGCTGTGGCGCAAGGGCGACATGAGCGAGGAGCGGGTCAAGGCCGTGCGCCGTGACGAAGCCCTGGCAGCAGCAGAGGTGTTGGGAGCCAGCGTCGAGTTTTTCGACATCGGCGATTACCCGATGCGTGCCGATACAGACACCCTGTTTCGCCTGGCCGATGTGTTCCGTCGCGTGCAACCGGCCTTTGTCCTCAGCCACTCGCTGAAGGACCCCTACAACTATGACCACCCCTTGGCCATGAACCTGACCCAGGAGGCGCGCATCATCGCCCAGGCCGAAGGCTACAACCCCGGCGAGAAAATCCTCGGGGCACCGCCGGTCTACAGCTTCGAGCCGCACCAACCAGAGCAGTGCGAGTGGCGCCCGGATGTGTTCCTCGACATCACGGAGGTCTGGGACAAGAAGTACGCTGCGATCCAGTGCATGGCCGGTCAGGAACACCTCTGGGAGTACTACACCCGCGTGGCACTGCAGCGGGGCGTACAGGCCAAACGCAATGTCGGCATCACCTCTAGTCGCAACATTGTCTACGCCGAGGGTTACCAGAGCCTCTTTCCACGGGTTACGGAGCACCTGGCATGAGCGCACTGATCGGAAAAACCGGGATTGTCGTACGCAACGCCCCCCGTGCCGACGCCGCGCTGATCGACGAACTGGGGCGCTTCGGCGTAGCCACGGTGCATGAAGCACAAGGGCGCAAGGGGCTGCTCGGCGCGTCGCTGCGGCCCATCCAGCAAGGGGTGTCGATCAGCGGCTCAGCCGTCACGGTACTGGTGGCGCCGGGCGACAACTGGATGTTTCATGTCGCCGTCGAACAGTGCCGGCCAGGCGATGTCCTGGTCGTGGCACCCAGTTCACCCTGCACCGACGGCTATTTCGGCGACTTGCTCGCCACCTCGCTCAAGGCACGCGGTGTACGCGCACTGGTGATCGACGCCGGCATCCGTGATAGCCACACACTGCGTCAGATGGGCTTCCCGGTCTGGTCCAGCGCCATCAACGCCCAGGGCACGGTGAAAGAAGTGCTGGGCTCGGTCAACCTGCCGCTGGTCTGCGCCGGCCAGTTGATCAACCCCGGGGATGTTCTGGTGGGCGACGACGATGGCGTCGTGGTCGTACGCCACAACGAGGTGCATCAGGTCGTAGAGGCCACGCGCAAACGCGCCGACCTGGAGGAGCAAAAGCGTGTACGCCTGGCCAATGGCGAACTCGGCCTGGACCTCTACAACATGCGCCAGCGCCTGGCCGAAAAGGGCCTGCGCTACGTCGATAGCCTGGATGAACTGGAGGGCTGAGCATGAGCCAGGTACGTATACCTTGCCTGCTGATGCGCGGTGGCACCTCCAAGGGTGCCTACTTCCTGGCCAGCGACCTGCCCAGCCAACCGACACAGCGCGACCGCCTGTTGCTCGCGGTCATGGGCTCACCGGACAAACGCCAGATCGACGGTATTGGCGGCAGCGACCCGCTCACCAGCAAGGTCGCGATCATCAAGCCGTCTGACCGACCCGATGCCGACGTTGACTACCTGTTCGCTCAGGTACTGGTGGATGAACCACGGGTGGATTACGGCCAGAACTGCGGCAACATTCTTGCGGGTGTCGGCCCGTTCGCCATCGAAAAGGGGCTGGTCGCGATTCACGCAGCCATCACCCCGGTACGGATCTTCATGGAAAACACCGGGCAAGTCGCGGTCGCGCAGGTACCGACACCGAACGGCGCCATCTGCTACGCCGGCGAAACCCGGATCGATGGCGTACCTGGTCAGGCCGCGCCCATACTCATCGAGTTCGCGGATGTCGCCGGTTCCAGTTGCGGCGCGCTGCTGCCAACCGGCAATGCGCGGGATGTCTTCGACGGCGTCGAAGTGACCTGCATCGACAACGGCATGCCGGTCGTGCTGGTGCGCGCCGCAGACCTGGGCTGCAGTGGTGAGGAAAGCCCCGAGCAACTGGAGGCAAACACGCTGCTGAAGGCCCGCCTTGAGTCGATCCGGCTGCAGGCAGGGCCACGTATGAACCTGGGTGACGTGAGCGCGCGCAATGTACCGAAAATGTGCCTGGTCGCACCGGCGCAGTCGGGTGGCAGCATCAGCACCCGCTCGTTCATCCCCCACCGCTGCCATACCGCTATCGGCGTGTTCGGGGCCGTGAGTGCGGCCACCGCCTGCCTGATCGAAGGTTCTGTCGCACACTCCATCGCGCACCTACCGGGCGGTGAGGTAAAGCGAATATCGGTGGAGCATCCAACCGGCGAGTTCAGCGTCGAGATCCGCCTGCACAACGGCCAGATCGCCGGCTGCGGCCTGATCCGTACCGCCAGGCTGTTGTTCGAAGGAAGGGTCTGTGTACCGGAATCGCTGTCGCAGCAGTGAGCAGGAACGATGGGGTCGCACTGTGGTTGCATGCCAGCCAGCAAAGGGAGCGCTGGGCTTCAGCGACCCGACGGTACCTTTGCCAGCGGCATTGTGCCCGTCACGGGCTATTTGTTGGCGATCACTGCGGCGAGTAACGGCGCCGCCTGCTCATCGGTCAGTGCAGGGTGAATCTCCATGCTCATGAGATCCGTCCATTCAAGTGCCCACTTTTGCATCAGCGCGGCATCGCTGGCTTCTGCGATACCGACACCGGTCATGCGGCCGATGGCATGCCAGCGCCCCAGCAGGGTCACACCTGCGGGTGGAGCGCCTCCCGTCTTGAGAAACCGCTCGATTGCCGCGTTACGACGTTCCGACGAAATTGACCAACTGACAATGAACAACATCGGCCACCTCCTGCCAGGGATTGGCACCTGTTTTTCGGTTCGCGCACCGAGCCCGCCTAACAACCCAGATACGCTGCGGTTTGTACCGTTTGTACCGTTTGTACCGTTTGTACCGTTTGTACATTGCTCCTGAGTGAACTGAAACACTGCTCCCTTGTGAAGGCATAGCAGCCGCGAGCATTGACCGTACGACCACTGATCCTCTTTCCACGCCGCAGCGCTGGCAGCTCCAGTGTGCTTTACTTCTGCCACCCGAGCGCTGAATGCTTGTGGAGCGTACAGCGCATGGCTTGCGAGTACACTCTGACGACAAGTATTGGGATACCAAGGTTGCAATCAGCGCGACAGGTGGGGCGTGTCATTGACCAGCCTTGGGGGAAACAGCGATGCCTAAGTTGGTTATACCCTTGCCCGACAATGACGCAGCGTTTCTTTCGACGGCCGCCGCTGCGGCGGCTCTTGCAGGAGTGCCTATCGAAACCCTAAACAGTCAGTGTTTTTGCATCAGCCTGGATAAAGACGCCCTGCGCGAGACCCTGGAGTCGACTCTCGGTCAGCCTGGCTTGTTTGAGCTTGTGCAGCAACGCTGCCCCCACCTATTTGCCGCCCATCCGGTCTTTATCGCACCGGCCCACTTGGATCGAATGGCGCAGGTCGTGCGCGCGGTCGAATCAGTCGTTGCACTCCCGGCTTACCGAGAGGAAGTGCTGGCTCACTCTCCTGCTATCGCACGACATGACCCAGGTGGGGCCAAGGGAGTGTTCTTTGGGTATGACTTCCATGTCACCCAGAACAATTTCGGCCTGATCGAGATCAACACCAATGCGGGTGGGGCGATGCTCAATGCAGTGTTATCAAGAGCGCAGCACGCCTGCTGCCCGGCTATAGAGCAGTTGCTGCCACCATCAAGAAGAGCTGAGGTAATTGAGAGCAGCATTAGTGCAATGTTTCGTCAGGAGTGGTCACAGTATGGGCGGGACAAACCGTTGCGCAGTATTGCCATTGTCGATGAGACGCCCAAGCAACAATACCTGTACCCAGAGTTCCTGCTGTTCCAGCAGTTGTTCCAACGCAACGGTATAGAAGCAGTGATCGTCGACCCCTCCGAACTGAGCCTGAGGGATGGACAGCTTTGGCATGAACAGTTGGCCATCGACATGGTCTACAACCGTTTAACCGACTTTTCCCTCGAGGCCGTTGGCAATGCCACACTGCGCCAAGCCTACCTTGAACGAGCCACGCTACTCACACCACACCCGCAAGCCCATGCCTTATACGCAGACAAACGCAATTTGGCCTTACTCTGTGATGCCCAACGATTGAACGCATGGAAGGTTCCACAAGCGACCCAAGATCTATTACTGACCAGCATTCCGCATACCGAAGTCATCACGGCAGAAAATGCTGAGCGCCTTTGGCAGGAGCGCCGGGGGCTGTTCTTCAAACCTTGCACCGGATTTGGCAGCCGGGCAGCCTACCGTGGTGACAAGCTCACCCAGCGGGTCTGGCAGGAGATTATTGCAGGTAGTTATGTAGCCCAAGCCTTGATCCTGCCAGGCCAAAGAACCCTATCAGCCGAAACGACAGTCTCAGTGCTGAAGTTCGACGTTCGTAACTACGCCTATGCTGGCGAGGTACTGTCAGTGGCCGCACGGCTATACCAAGGCCAGACAACCAACTTCCGTACATTGGGCGGCGGATTTGCTCCTGTGTATCCAGGCCCACAAACAGCGGGTTGACGCATAGGCAGTCCTGCAGCTCATACGCTGATAAATACGGCGGGACAGCAAAGTACCAAGCGGTCAGCCCAGGGCATTGGGTCGGCCAAACCGGCGTGCAAGTCCAACCCTCAGTCGATGCACTACGCCATATTCAACGATCACGGCAGTGGTTTACGACTTCAGTCCGAGAAGCGCGGACGAACATTCCCGCAACTTCCTTGGTCAGTGGAGCGCCAAGCTAGAGTGCGACGATTTTGCTGGTTGCAAAGCAAGGAACTCGCGTAGCGAATTTTCTGATTGGCCAATCCTGCGATTTACCGCTGCGCAGGCATGCTGCGGCCAGTGTCGTAACGGCCGTGATTCAGGTCGTATTTGGATGCGCCTCGATCTTACCGGTCAGTATAGTCAACGCCATCCCTATGCCGGAGCACCTTAAATTGGACAATACCCGTGAGCGCTTGATTGACGCGGCGATGAAGCTGTTTCTGTCACAAGGTATATACATGACGGGGGTGATGGCCATTGCCGCGATGGCGGGTGTTACCAAGATGACGCTCTACAGCCATTTCCCTTCCAAGGATGCGCTGATAGTGGCTTGCCTTGAAGAACGTGACCGACGCTGGCGCGAAGAGGTAGCGCGCACCTTGGCAGGGCATCCTGAGCCGGTCAGTGGCATGCTCGCGTTTTTCGATTTGTATCAACGCTTTCTTTTGCAAGATAGCGAGCGTGGGTGCCTGTTCGTCAACAGTGCGGCTGAATTCCCGCAGTTTAGCCACCCTGTGCATTTGGCAGTGAGTAGACACAAGCAAGGGATACGCGAAAATCTTACTGCCTTGGCCATGAGCGCCGGTATAAGCGACCCTGACGTAGTTGCTGAGGGGCTGTTTGTCTTGCTGGAGGGCAGTTTTGTCAGCGGCGCCATGGGCCAGGACGTGCGGGTATTCGACACTGCCCGGCACGTAGCTCATTGCTGGATCCGGAAGCAGCAGGGCCAGCAGGAGCAGAGCGTATGATCCTAGGCTTGTTAGCAGCCATTGCCGCTACTTTTTCATGGTCGCTGCTCTATATCTTTCCGAGTTTGGTCGGCGATTACAGCCTTTTTGATCTGGCCGTGGTGAGCTATGCCTTTGCCGGTTTAGGTAGCCTGCTCGTGCTGTTTGTTTACCGTAGCGAAGTGCGGCAATTGCAACTGAGCGACTGGGCCATTGCCGCATTGCTGGGCTTCTTGGGCTACATCGGCTACTTCTTTCTGATCACCACTGCGGTCTTGGCAGCTGGGCCGGTGATCCCTCCGGTAATGATGGGGTCAGTACCGATCGTGCTCGCGATTGCCGGCAACATGCGAAGTTCCAGCGTGCCCTGGCGCGCCATTGCCGGGCCGCTGCTGGTCGCGGCTTTGGGCATCAGTTTGGTCAACTTGAGCGTGTTTGATTTCAGCGCCGCAAAGGTGGCGCTCCCGACCAATTCGATACTGCTCGGGCTGCTCGCATCGTTAATGGCCATTGGATTTTGGACAGGTTTTGGCCTGCTGAATGAAAGTGCTTTGGCTCAACGCCCACGCATGTCGCCCATGTTGTGGTCAGCCATGCTGATCTTCATGTGCAGCGTCGAAATGCTGGCCTTCATCCCAGTTGGGCTGTACTTGAAACTCTCCCACTTCGCTAGCCATCCGAACGGGTTAGCAGGTACTCAGGCGCTAATCGTATGTGGGTTAATTCAGGGAGTAGGTGCCACCCTTGCAGGTGCCTGGGCGTGGTCAATCGCAACGCGGCGCCTACCTCTAGCTCTAAGCGGGCAATTGATCGCCAGCGGAACCATTTATGCAACTACGATGGGCCTTCTCATTGACCAACGATGGCCCTCTCCTATGGAAGCAGTTGGGACAGGATTGTTATTCGTAGGGGTGGTGTGGGCTATTCACGCCTTTTATCGCAGGCAAACACGCCTCGCGACGCATGGCGGGATAACTGATCTTGGCCAAAACTAATGCGACCGTGCCGATATGGGCATTGCATGTGTCCACTTTGGTTTGATTTGGCGGGGCACTGACGCTTCAGGCTTACGGTGTCACTTGATAGCCGCGCTGCTGCATGCACGTGCTGTAGGCAGAGGATGTACTGGCGCTGTTCTGGTCCGCATTGCGCCGGTCTTGGCGCCGGTCCTGGCGCTGCCGCGATCCACCGACCGCCATCCCGGCCACCGCGGCATTCTTGGCCTGGTTCTGCCGGTAGTCTTGCTTTACATCATCGTCGACCCGGTCATACACCTCGTCATGCTGACGCATACGCGCCCCGGCAACCGCCGCCCCCGCGACCGCGCCGGTAGCGGCACCACGGGCACGACCACCCGATTGCGTAGTGTTGGTGCTGCTGACGCTGCCAGCCTGTGCCTGGCAGGCGCTGATGTCCTGCTGGACAGTCTCCGGGGACTGGCCCTTGAGCGGTGTAACGGTCTCGGCCGTGGCGCCAAGGCAAAATAGCGAGAGGAGCGTTGCTACGCAGGGAACAAGGGCGGTTCTCATAAGGGCTCCACTGTCATTTAGCGTGGTCTGAGGATTGAAGTCTAGCGCGACAGCTCGACCATACCCCTACGGCTGGACCTACGGTCTCAAGGGCACCGCGCGGACGCTTCGCGATAGCTGCCCCTGCGCTACTCACTCCAGTGGAAGTTAACCGTGCCGGTTGACGTGCCGGCGAGCGCAATGCTGCGCCGCTGTTCACGGCCATCGGTGCGGGCAATCACAAGGTATTTGTCTGCCGGCAACTGTACATACACCAGCGGCCCTACCTGACTCAGCGACAGTACAGGCTTGCCACTTTCAGTCTGAATCACCAGATCGACATTGCTGACGTACTGGTTAGCGGGCCCCGTTGAAAAGGTCAGGTGCAGGTTATAGCCCTTCGTCTGCTGAAGGGCCGTCGACTCGTCCAGGCCAATGCCTCCGCTGAGGTAGCGGATTCCGTTCTGCTCCTGAGGTTCCAGTTGTACCGCCGAGCTATCGACTGTTTCTTCAGTCGTCGCGTACAGCATCGCTGAAGACAGCCCGAGCAGCAGCGCCAAGGCAAGCCTTGAACGTGTCAGTTTATGAGTGAATATCATGATGACGTGCTCCTTGATGCGCTAGCGCGCATAGGGGTGACAACTACTTGGCTTCGTGGCCGATGATTCCGCCAATCGCGGCGCCGCCGACAGTGCCCATGGTGCTGCCCCCGGTCAAAACGGCACCACCGACAGCGCCAACGCCCGCGCCAATGGCCGTGTTACGCCCCTGTGTCGACATGCTCGGACAGCCACTCAGGCTGGCGAGCAAAGCCACCATCAAGGCGCTATACGTGAATCTGTGCAAGGTGCTCATACTGTTCTCCGAGGAGTACTGGCAGGGATCTACCTATGACCCAGCATGCGCGTGCCCGTCCGCCAGCGTCTGTGCGCTAGTACACGTAGGCCTATGTGTTTCAGCGAACAGACCCTGTGTCGCCAATCCCTCAGACTCAGGAAACGGAACGACACGGTGCCGGTTCGACACCGCGTTCCGATTGGCTCCGAGGCGTAGCGCGAGCAAACGCCCTGCGCTGCCCTGCACTCACGACAAAGGACGTACACCATGGTCATTCATTTCAAGGTCGCCGGGCATCTCGCCTGCGGCCATCACGGCGACAACCTCAGCGCCACACTTGAGCTTTCAAAGGTGAAATGCCGCAGTTGCCGTAACACCGATGCCTTCAAGGCAGCCCGCAGAGACCTGCGTAACGCCACGCGCCGTTCCACACGACACGCAAAGGGGGCTCACGCCATCAATGACTGGCGCGCGGATTGGCGGGCAAAACTCGCGGCGATGCCCGGTCGTCAGCGACTTCCAAGGGGCTTCCACGGTCAATCATTCGCCTAGCAATGCAGGTGGCAACCGTTGGCCGGATGCCTCGTTTCGTCAGGGTATCCGGCTCACACGGGTGTCGAGCCAGACTGTGACGTTCCTGCAACAACGGTGGCAGCAAGGCTCAGGCACTCGCTGCCCCGTACGCTCGACCGCGAAGCCTGTAGACATCATCCGTCAAAATCATATTTGATAATGATTATCAACACGACTACTATCGCCACGCCTGATCGGGCAGTCATTGTGTTTAACAAGCGTGGTCGTTGTGTCAGAACACCGTCAAAAACTTGAACTTTACCTCTCACACCGCAAGGCGCTGGTGGAGTATGCGTCGCCAATCGTGGGCTGTCGGTCCAAGGCTGAAGACGTGGTTCAAGAGGCCTGGCTGCGTTTCAATGACATCAACGCCGATCGAACACCCTTGGCTCAGCCCGTGGGTTACCTCTACCGTATTGTGCGTAACCTCGCCCTTGACCTGAATCGGCGCCTCTCCCGGGAAAACCGTCACCCGGCCAGTGAGGACGAGCTCGAAGGGTTGCCTTCTGAAAATCCTTCGCCAGAATGCGAAGCCCTCTACAGCGATGAGTTGCAGCAGCTTCAAAATGCCTTGGCCCAATTACCCGAGCGATCTCGCCAAGCGTTTGTCATGCACCGCTTGCACGGCATGACCTTCAAGGACATCGCACAACGCCTGGGCATTTCCTTGAGCCTGGCCCATCAACTCGTTCGGGACGCCCTCACCTACTGCGCGGAGCAATTGAGCGATGACTGACAACACGCCAGCGGTACGCCTGCATGCCATTGCAGCAGGTGTTGCCCACACGACCTGCAACGCCCGTGCTTGAGCCTCGCGCCGAAACACCCGCGGCGGTGAACAGTCGTCCTGGGGATCCAGTCTGGGAAACGGCGCTGGACTGGTTCCTGCGCGTGCAGGAAAACCCTGCCGACCAAGCCTTGCACGATGAGCTGCAGGCCTGGCTTGAGGCGTCCCCTGCGCATTTGCGAGCCTATCGCAAGGCCGAGAAAGTCTGGCGGATAAGCGGGCAATTGATGAGCAGCCCCCTGCTCGATTGCCCTTTGCCTGCGCCGATCACCCCACCAGGCGCACGACGTCGCTGGCTGCGCCGCATGGTCGTCAGTGGCGCCGTGGCCGCCTGTGCGATGCTGTTGGTGCTCCCCGACTGGCAAGGCAACACTGCCGACTACAGCAGTCCTGTCGGCGAGCACCGCCAGGTCATCCTGAGCGATGGCAGCGTGGTGGAACTGGACAGCGGCAGCGCTATCGATGTCCAGTTCAGCGCCGATAAACGCCAGGTAACCTTACTGCGCGGGCAAGCGTTCTTTTCCGTCAAGTCCCAGCCTCAGCGCGTGTTCCAGGTATCCGCCGAGGCGATAACCGTCACCGTCACCGGCACCGCCTTTGCCGTCGAGGTGTCGCCCGACACCATTGATGTGAGCGTGGCAAACGGCTCGGTCAATGTCGAAGACCAACGTGGTCATGGCGCCACACTGGAACCGCTCAAGCCAGGCCAGCGCATCAGCTTCTTGCGTCAGGACCAGAGTATTCAACGCGCCTCCATCCCCGTGGAGCAGATTGCGGCCTGGCGCCACTGGCAGATGTTGGTGATCGATCAGCCAGTGAGCGACGTCGTTGCACGCTTGCGTCCTTACCAACCTGGGCTGATCGTCCTCAACGACGAGGCGCTGGGCAAACGCCGGATCACCGCCGCGCTCGACCTGCGCTCGCCACGGCAAGCGTTGCAGGCAGCCATCGCCCCCTTGGGCGGCCATGTGACAACGTTGAGCCCCTACGTACTGATGGTGTCCGGCGCCGACTGAGTCGGTGCACTCCCCTCGCTGCGCCAAGCCTGAGCCTGAGCCTGAGCCTGAGCCTGAGCCTGACAATCGCCGTTTCATCGAATCGGCGATTTTTTTATTTATTTCTGGAAATTACGAGAGGTCGAGCGTCATTAACCTGAAGGCTACTGAAAACTATTCGCATTAGCGAACCTGAATTTCACGTCACAGGTACACGAATGTCCCGCTCGAAGCGCTCTGTCTCCTCTACGCCGCAGTCTTTCTTGCCCAAATCCAGTGTGCTCGCCCTGCTGATGGCGCTGCCATACCTGGCGCACAGCGCGCCCACAGCGGCCACCACGGAGCTGCTGGCACCCTCGGCATACCGCACCTATTCGTTCGACATACCTGCCGGCTCACTGGGCAACGCGCTGATGCTGTTTGCCCAACAATCGGGCGTGCAGGTCAGCGTCGAAAGCGCATTGCTGCAAGGGCTATCCTCAGGGAGAGTCAAGGGCCAAATCAGCCTCGAACAGGCACTGGCGCAACTGCTCACCGACAGTAACCTTGCCTGGCAACACAGCGCAGACAACGCCGTCTCGATCCATAGGCGCGAGGCGGTCGATGTGCTGCAGTTGGACAGCACCCGCGTCAATGGCCAGGCCGCTGAGTATCAGGCGGACAGGACCATCGACCGACGAACCATCGAATCACTGCCCAGCGGTAACGGCGACATCACCAGCCTGCTACGAACCAATCCCAGCGTGCAGTTCGACGACGGCCAGCTCTCGGGCAAAAGCCCCGGAGAGATCAGCCCGGCCAACGTCAGTATCAACGGCGCCCGTTACTGGCAGAACCTGTTTGTGGTCGATGGCATGAGCATAAACAACGATATCGACCCTGGTTCGACAACCAACAGTTATGACCAGGTTGAAGGCCGCAGCCAGGGGCTGGCACTGGACACTGATCTGCTGGATGAGATCAAGGTTTATGACAGCAACGTGCCGGCCGCCTATGGCGGTTTCAATGGCGGGGTGATTGAGGCCAATACCCGTAACCCCAGCAAGGAACTGCACGGCAAAGTGTCGACTCAAATGACCCGCTCGTCCTGGACCCGTTATCACCTGGACAAGGACGACCCGGACCTGGATGAGTTCGAGGCAGGATATGGCACAGGCAATCAGCCGGAGTTCGACAAAGTCATCACCCGCGCCACGCTGGAAGGTCACCTGACCGACACGTTTGGCTTGATGGGCAGTTTTTCGCGCAAGGACTCCACCATCCCGACCCGCACCTTTGCCTTGAGCCACAACTCGGCTCAAGCCAGTGAGGAGCAAGAGCAGACGCGCCGCATCGACAACTACTTCTTGAAGTCGGTCTGGCAGATCAACGATGACTGGGGCCTGGACGTCAGCCTGACCCACGCGCCGGAAACAGCGCATACCTATGGCAACAATGCCTTGTATTCGGCCAGGGACACCACGGCAGGCGGCGAAAGCATCGCAGCACGCTTGGTATGGAACGCCCCTCTGGCCAGGGTCGAGCAGAACCTGAGCTGGAGCCAACTGGAAAACTCCCGCTCGTCCGAGTCTGACTACCTCATCGCCTGGCGCTCTTCGACCACCAAGAACTGGAGCAACTCGACCACAGCCAGTGAAGGTGGCCTGGGTGACATCGAGCAGGAACAGAAAAACCTGAGCTACAAGCTCAAGGCCGACTGGAACAGCTTCCGCACCTTTAGCCTTGAGCACACGCTGCAAACCGGCCTGGAGCTGTCACACAGTTCAACAGCCTATGACCGCTCTTCGCCCTATACCAGCTACGCCGTTTCAGGGATGACCAAGACCTCGACCTGTGTTGGCGACGACCCGCTGTGCTCGATCGGCAAGACCGTCAACGGCTGGGATGGGCAGTACGCAAAAACCAAAACCGTCACCCAAGGCAAAATTGACTTCGATACCCGCGCCTGGGCAGTCTTCCTTCAGGACGACATGCGCTGGGGGCGCTTGAAAGTCAGGCCTGGCGTACGTGTCGACGCCGATGACTACATGAATGCGACCACGGTTGCCCCTCGCCTGGCGGTGGAGCTGGACGTATTTGGCGACGGCCAGACCCGACTCACCGGTGGTGCCAACCGTTATTACGGGCGCAACCTCTCCGCCTATAGACTGCGCGACGGCGTTGCGGCCCTGCAGAGCAACTACACACGTGCCAGCCAGACGTCGGACTGGGTCTACACGTCCCGCGTGGCCAACGGCGCCAAATTCAACGAACTGGATGTACCCTACGACGATGAGCTGACCCTGGGCCTGACACACATCCAGTGGAACACCGAGTTCGCGCTGAAGTACGTCAACCGCAAAGGCCATGATCAGATTTCACGGGCCTGGGGCGCCCAGATTGGTCAACCCAGTACCGATACCCAGGTACTGGCCAGCAACTACTTCACCTATTACAACGGCGGTGAGAGCGAGTCCGATATCTACACCCTGACCATCACCCCGCTGCGCGACTTCGCCTTGTGGGGCACACGCAGCAGTGGCCAGCTGGCGCTCGACTGGACCGAAGTGCAAAGCTCAGGGTTGTCCGATTACACCACCAGCATTGGCCTGCTGTATGTCGACGATCCCATCATTCAGTACCAGGGCACCTTCATGAACTATTCGGACCGCCCTGCCGAGAACTACAACCGGCCCTGGACCGTACGCCTGACTACCCTCACTGAGATCCCCCAACTTAACCTGAAATGGGGCAACTTCCTGCGTTACCGCGATGGCTACCGGCGCATTGCCGGCACCGGTGAAACGGTCGCTTACAACGGCCAGCAGGTACGCGTCTGGGAAGAAACCGATTATGCCGCCGCACTGACCTGGGACACCCGACTGGCCTGGGAACTGCCTACTGCCAAGGATCAGGCTCTGTTCGTCAATCTGGACGTGAGCAACCTGCTGGATAAAGCCATTGTCAGCAACACAGACAGTGACGACATTGCCACTTACGAGGTGGGCCGCCAGTTCATGGTTGAAGTGGGGTACCGGTTTTGAACGCACCTGCAGATGGACGCCCGTTTGACATGAAGCGACCGCTCAGGCGCACCTTCCTGACTGCGGCCTGGCTCATGGCCTTGCCGCTGGCTGCCGACCCAGCCGATGCCGCCGAACCCTGCGAAGCCGTAGCAGGAACACTGCGCGCCTATCAAGCCTGTATCGGCCAGCTGTACCGTCAACCTGTCGCGCAATGGCCCGCGCCGCAGATTGACCCGGACGTGTCCTGGGAAGAAATGGGCCCCTTGCCTGAGCTGGCCCCCTCTCCGCCCGAGAACCCCTACACGCAAGCCAATGCGGCCTTGGGTGAGCGTCTGTTCAACGACCCGAAACTGTCCCGCTCCGGCCAGATCGCCTGCGCCTCCTGCCACGAACCCGACGAGGCGTTTGCAGACGGACGCCGGGTTTCCTTCGGCCACGACCGTCAAAGCGGTCGGCGCAACGCCCCCAGCGTGGTGATGAGCGGCTTTACCCGGCACTTGTTCTGGGACGGTCGCAGCAGCAGCCTTGAGGCCCAGGCACTACGCCCCATCAACGACCACGTCGAGATGGCGTTCACCACCGACGAACTGCTCTCACGCCTGAACGCTGACGCCGAGTACCCCGGCCTCTTTGATCAGGCCTTCGCCAGTAAAGGCACGGTCACGGCTGAACGCATTGCGCAGGCACTCGCCACCTACCAGCGCACACTGGTGACCGCTACCCGCAACACCGCGTTCGAGCAACTCCTGCGCGGTCGACCACAACGCATGAGCGACGAGCAACTGCATGGCCTGCACCTGTTCCGTACCCAGGCTCGCTGCATGAACTGCCACTTCGGCCCGAGCCTGAGCGACGATCAGTTCCACAACCTGGGGCTGACCTATTACGGCCGCAAGTATCAAGACCTCGGACGCTACGAAGTGACTGGCAACGTGGACGATGTCGGTGCCTTCCGCACACCGTCACTGCGCCTGCTCAGCAAGACCGCACCGTGGATGCACAATGGTCTGTTCGTCAACCTGGAGGGCACCATCGCCCTGTACAACAGCGGCATGCCTCGACCACGACCGGCCGAGCAACAGAAAAACGATCCGCTGTTTCCCAAGACCAGTGATCGCCTGAAGCCGCTGGGGCTGGACATGGATGAACGCCGGGCACTGATACGTTTTCTCGAAACGCTGTAAAACCAGCGTTTGAGCAGATCTGAGGCCAGGCATCACACGTTCAGCAGGAACATGGCCTTGGCCAGAAACAGGATGCCGAGCATGTGCAACAGCACACTAAGATGGAGCCGCCGTGATCGTGATGCGGTCATGCGGCCGGTGCGCATCAGGTACACCACGCCGATGAACTGCACGAGGATACTCAGGGCCAGGCCGATTTTCAGCGCCATCATGGTCCCGAGGCTGCTGCCCAAGGGATTGTGCAGCACCGCGCGATACTGCCAGGCCAACCCCAGGCCTGCACCGTAAAGCACCGGTATCACCCAGCGCATGACACTGCGCGCACGCAGGCCCAAGGCTTTGGACAACTGCTCGCGCGGGGCCTGCTCCAGTTGTCGGGTCACCCGACTGAGGATCATCACCTCAAAAAAAACACCGCCAATGAAAAAGGCTGCCGCCGTCAGGTGGATAAACTTCAACAACAGGTAACTCATAGCGTCTCCATCAGCCTGGGTGACCATCAGCACGCGTGCGCCAGAGCATGGGCGCATAGCAGAAAAGGTACTGGGCAAACGCCCCCGCCCAGCAGGCAGCCGCCAGCCAAAGTGCCGGCTGGTGCCAGAAACTGACCGCCAATACGCGAAACAGGCTGCCCAGGTTGAGCAATACGAATGCCCAGGCAAACCCCTGTGGCAGCACCAGAGGACGCCCGGTATGCCCCAGCGAGACACGCGCCAACATGGCCAGGATCAACCCGCCCAAGGCGCCGACCGTGAACGCATGCAACGCCAGGCTTACACTGCCGAGCAGGCCGAAATGCCAGAGCGCCATGCCAAAGCAGGCCATTGCCAACCAGGCATACGCCACATGCAGTGACCACAACAACGGCTCCTTCAGCAGGCCACGATCAAACCAGCGCAACAGACGAATACCATGCCCCGCGGCCAAGGCAATAAAGACCAACCCCAGCCAGGCGTGCACCTGCAGCGCAAGCCCCGACGCATACAGGATCGCCAGCGAAACCGTGACAATCAGCAACGCCCAGTCCAGCCAGGCCCAAGGCTGAACGGCAGCCGCACGCCCGAGCCCCCGTTGGGTGAAGAATGGAATCACCCGCCCGCCGATCAACCCCATCATGGCGGCGACCAGCCACACTGCCGCCCAGACGCCTTGGCGCTGCCAACCGTCGTTTGCCTGCTGCAGCCCGAGCTGCGTCAACAGGTCGGCCCCCAACAGCAACACCAGGACCGCAACAATCGGATAGTTACGGGTTTGCCGTACCGCCCACAACTGATACGCCATGACCAGGGCCACACAGGCAAAGAACATCAGGTTGGCCGTCATCAGCAACGGTGGCGACCCCGTCCACCATGCCAGCCGAGCCGCCAACCAGATCACCACCAGCACGCCCAAGGACTTGCCAGACAGGCCGGGGCGCCCCGTCCAGGTCTGTACCGCAGTCAGCAGAAAACCGGCAATGATCGCTCCGGCAAAACCGAAGACCAGTTCATGTCGATGCCAGGCCAGCCAACCGCCCAGGGGCTGCGCTGTAATGCCATCCCCCAGCAAGGCGAAAACCCAGAGGGGCACGGCCAGGGCGGCCAAGGTACTGCCAAGCAGAAAAAAGGGCCGAAAACCCAGGCGCAATAATGGCCACGTGCTCATGGCCTGGCGTTTATCGAGAATCTGCATGGTTTCTCCGGGAGGCAGGCCGTTCATCCACCTCAGTCTCGCAGCTCTATGCCCATGTCGCCATGACAGACATCAAGCATTGGGCCACAGATTTCGCCACCTGCTCACCTTGTTCTATGCGACATGGCGGCAACCTTGATCATCAGCGCCTATAGTCCAATCTCCTATCGCTGACAGGGAAGCGTGCGATGCCATCGCGTCGAATTCCACTTTATGTCCACATTGCCTACCTGTTCGTTGGCCTGCTGCTGACCTTCGCCATTCTCAGCAACGGCTATCAGTTTCTGCAGAACCGCGAACAGATGGTCAGTGGCGCGAAAAAACACTTTGAACTGGTCCGTCAGCTCGCCATTTCCGAACTGGACGCCCTCTACCGGCCCACGGTGAGTACGGTGTCATTACTGGCCCATCAGCGCCTGATGCGTGCGCAGACGCTCGAGGCACGCTTGGATAGCCTGCAGTTTCTGGCCGCCGCCCTGGATAGTCAGCCCGCATTGACTTCCTTGTACATGGGCTACGACACCGGTGATTTTTTCATGATTCGTCCGTGGCGCAATGAAGCCGCATTGGTTCCGCTGTTCAACCCTCCCGCCGGGACACGCTGGATCGTGCAGAGTATTCAGGTGATCGACGGTCAGCCATTGGGTGAGCATCTGTTCATCGGTCAGGACTTTCAGGTGATAGAGCGACGAGCACGGCCGGACTACCGCTACGACCCGCGCGGCCGTCAGTGGTTTATCGCCGCTAAACAGCACGGTGATCTCTACGTCACCGATCCGTACGTGTTTTTCTCCACTGGACAGCCCGGCGTGTCCTTTGCCCATCCCACCGAGAATGGCAGCGGCGTTGCGGGGGCAGACATCACCCTAAGCTCGCTGAACGCACTGATGCTGGAGCTTAAAGCCACCCCGGACAGCCGCATCGCCCTGCTCAACGCCATGGGCGAAGTGCTCAGCTGGCAAAAAGGTGCACCGCAGATGCTTGATGACGGCGCTGGCAAACTGCGTTTACCCCGCCTGGATGAGTTGCAGGCGCCGATACTGCAACGCCTGGTCAGCACACTGAACGAGCGCACAGAAGACGGCCTGAGCTTTCAGGCTGCTGGCGACGACTGGCAAGGTATCCGCATTGCCCTGCCCACGGTCGGCGGACAGACCCTGACACTGTTGATGGCGGCGCCCTACCGTGAGCTGCTGGCAGACGCCATCGCACTGCGCAACCGCGGCATGCTGATTGCCTTGGCCTTGCTGGTCCTTGGTGTACTGATGGCCCTGGCCATGGCGCGCCTGGCGTCCAAACCCCTGCAAGCCTTGACCGCCGAAGCAGAAAAAATCGAGCACTTCAACTTCGACGAGCCCATCGAGGTAGAGTCGCAGATTGCCGAGGTGGTCGACCTGTCTCGCGCCATGGGCAGCATGAAAAACACCATTCACCGCTTCCTTGAGTTATCGATTGCCCTCTCCAGCGAGACCAACTTCCAGCGGCTGCTGGCCCATCTGGTACGTGAAATGCAGGAGATCACCAGCGCCGAGGTCAGCCTGATCTACCTGGCAGATGCTGATGCCACTCGTCTGCAACTGGCCCGTGTTCACTGCCGAAACGGCCCGTTCGACGCAGCGCCTGGCAGTGATATCGAGCTTGCCGTGGCCCATGATCATCCCGTGGTACGGGCCATGCGCACGGCCACACCCTGCGCAGTGTCGGCTGATGAGTTGCAGCGCAACTTTCCGCCGTTCAGCAACATCGATCAGCCCTTGTCATTGTGGGTACTACCGCTGAAGAGCCGGGCAGGCGATCTGCTTGGCGCACTGGCGCTGCTGGTCAACGAGCAGCATCACCCGCTGAGCCCGGAATTGATGGCCTTTGTCGAGGCACTGTCCACAACCTCGGCGGTGGCGCTGAACACCCAGCGCCTGATCGATGAGCAGAAGGTTCTGCTGGAAGCCTTCATTCAGTTGATCGCCGGGGCCATTGATGCCAAGAGCCCCTACACCGGCGGGCACTGCCAACGTGTGCCTGAGCTGACCAAGATGCTCGCACGCGCCGCCTGTGCCGAACGCAGCGGGCCTTTCGCTACCTTCAACCTGACTGAAGAACAGTGGGAGGAACTGCACATTGCCGCCTGGCTGCACGACTGCGGCAAAGTCACGACGCCGGAGTACGTGGTGGACAAGGCAACCAAACTGGAAACCCTGCACGATCGTATCCATGAAATACGCATGCGCTTTGAAGTGCTCAAGCGCGACGCAGAACTGGCCTGCTGGCAGGCAATCGCGGCGGGTGGCGATAGCGATTTGCTGCAGGCCGCACTGGCTGAGCAGTTGCATGAGCTGGACGAGGAATTCGCCTTCGTTGCCCAGTGCAATGAAGGCGGCGAGTTCATGGCCCCGGAGCGCGTCGAGCGGCTACAGCGCATCGCCGCGCGCACCTGGCGGCGTACCCTGTCCGATCGCCTTGGGATTTCCCATGAGGAGAAAGCGCGCAAGAACCTCAACCCGGAGCCGGCACTGCCCGTCGACGAGCCGCTACTGGCCGACAAACCCGAACACATTTTCCCTCGCGGGCCGCGCGAACAGATGCCTGCCGACAACCCTTGGGGCTTCAAGGTCAAGGTGCCCGAACATCTGTACAACCGCGGCGAGCTCTACAACCTCAGCATTGGCCGAGGCACCCTTGTCGAGGAAGAACGCTACAAGATCAACGAACACATCATCCAGACCCTGATCATGCTGGAGAAGCTGCCGTTCCCACGGCACCTGCGGCGCGTGCCGGAGATCGCCGGTGGCCATCACGAGAAAATGGACGGTACCGGCTACCCCAAGGGCCTGACACGCGAGCAGATGAGTGTGCCTGCCAGGATGATGGCGATTGCCGATATCTTTGAGGCGCTCACCGCCGTCGACCGCCCCTACAAACAGGGCAAGACCCTGTCCGAGGCGATCAGGATCATGGGCTTCATGCGCAAGGATCAGCACATCGACGCGGAGCTGTTCGCGCTGTTCCTGCGCTCGGGTATCTATCGTCAATACGCCGAACGCTACATGCCCCCGGCGCTGATCGACGAGGTGGATATTGCCGCCTACCTGTAGCCGCTTGCGTTTATACGGATATCCCGGCCTGCTGCACAAAGGCACGCGCCTGGCGGGTCAGTTGATCGAGGTGCCGGTCACGCTGCTTTTCCGCTTCCACCATCGCTTTCTTGCCCTGTTGCTGAAGCAGATAGGTGTGTATCTGGCGTACCTCCACGGAACGGTAAATCGGCGCTACATCCAGCACCGCCACATGCCCGTGGGTGCTGTGGTCACGGGTGTTCATCAGTACTTGCGGGCCACGCACGCCGATGACCTGAAACCCCATCGACTCAAAGCACGGCACTTTAGCGGTAAAGCACGCCAACTCGGCATGTGGGTAGCGACTCAGCATGACCTGCACCATCGCCCGGGCAATCCCCTGACGCCGGTGGCTGAGCGGCACGGCCATATAGGCGACCGAGCACGCCTCGGGATCACCCGTCGCGGGCAGGTACAGCAGAAAGCCGACAACCGTTGCCGGGTCGTCGGCATCCAGGGCCACGATCAGCTCGACAGGCATTCCCCTGGAACCGTCCATCGCCTCTAGATAAAGATGAACCTCGTAGCCAACGCCGTATTGGTAAAGCCGGTAGAGCGGGTTGCTCGGCGCAATGGCCACCGCGCTGATGTCCGTGACGTAATCGACGACCATCTGCATGATCTGGCTTCTGATCGCCTCGGGGGGTGGGCTTTCAAGGCGGGTGACAGTGAACATTGCGTTTCGAACTCCGGGACTAAGGCATGCCCATGGCCTGAGACGTTGGCGCTGGGCGCCGACATGATAACCCGTCTTTACGCCGCTGACCTGCTGCACGGCTCACCGATGATGAGGGGAACCAGAGCAAACCCACGCTCAACCGCGCAGGCGCCCTGCCAGTGCCGGTATCACTATCGCTGGCACCGGGCGTGCCAACAGGTACCCCTGGCCCAGCTCGCAGCCCAGCCGTAGCAGTTCGTCGGCGGTGCATTGATCTTCGATACCTTCGGCCAGGGTTTCCAGCCCCAGCGAGCGCGCCATCTGGATGATCGCTTCGACGATGGCGTGGCCATCGGCGGCGCTGGTCATACCGCGCACAAAGGACTGGTCGATCTTGAGCGTGTCTACCGGCAGCCGACGCAAGTACGCCAGCGAGGAATAGCCGGTGCCGAAATCGTCGATAGACAGCTTGATGCCATAGGATTTAAGGCTGATCAGCGTCGCCAGTACCTGCTCAGTGTCTTCGATCAGGCTCGACTCCGTCAGCTCCAGTTCCAGTGCCGACGCTGGCAAGCCGGCATCGCTCAGCGCCTGCTTGATTACCGCTTCCAGCGAATGGTGGTGCAGTTGCACGGGCGACAGGTTGACCGCGACCCTTGGAATATCCAGCCCACTGGCCCGCCATTGTGCGGCCTGCCGACAGGCCTGCTGGATAATCCAGTCGCCCATTGGCACGATCAACCCGCTTTCTTCAGCCGCAGTAATGAAACGGTCTGGCGAGATCAGCCCTTGGGTTGGATGCTCCCAGCGTACCAGCGCTTCGGCACCGACAATACGACCGCTGCCGAGTTCGAACTGCAACTGGTAATGCAGCGTCAACTCATGCTGGTCGATGGCCTGGCGCAGGCTGTTGAGCAGTTGCAGGCGCTCACTGACCTCCAGGTTCATGGCAGCGCTGTAGAAGCGCCAGGTCTTGCGGCCGGCCTGCTTGGCCTTGTACATGGCTGTTTCAGCATTACGCAGCAATTCAGCCGGTGCTTCGCCATCGTGAGGGGCCAGGGCGACGCCGATAGACACTGAGGTTGAGATTGCCTGCCCGGCAATCCGGAAGGGCGCAGCCAGCAGGTCGAGAATGGTTTGCGGTACCTTGGCAATGTCATCGGCATTCACCGGGCCAGTCAGCAGTACAGCAAACTCATCACCACCATAGCGACACACGGTAGCCGTCGCTGGCAACCCTTCACGCAAGCGCTCACCTATTGCCCGCAGCAAATCATCGCCGTGGGCGTGGCCCAGGGAATCGTTGACCAGCTTGAACGCATCGACATCCAGAAAGAGCAAGACGACCGGGTGGTCGTCACCCCGCATACTGACCAGCGCCTGCAGCGTCCGGTCTTGCAGCAATGCCAGATTAGGCAGGCCGGTCAGCGTATCGTAGAACGACATGACCTCGATGCGCTTCTCGGCAGCCTGGCGGTCGGCGATTTCTACAGCAAGACGCTCGTAGGGTTCGCGCACGCTTGAAACAAAAACAATGCGGTAGATCAGGCAGTACGAGAGGACCTTGTACAGGTGCCCGGTCAGGCTGTAGAGCCCGTTGACGTTGTGATAGGCGGTGAAGCACAGCTCCGCAAGAATGGAGATCAGCGCGGCGGCCAGCAGGCCATTAGCGTCGAAGGAATGGTTATACCGCGCCTGCCAAAAGCGCGCTGCTGCAATGGCCAGCAAGCCGATGATGGCCCACTCCATGGCGATCTTGAACGGTGTGAGACCGCTGCCCTCAATGAAGGTACTCGGCCAGACTTCGGGAAAAAACAGACCGAGGACATAAACCATCGCCACCATCGTCAATGCCGCAAGCAGCATTGGCAAGCGCGGAGTACGGCTGGTCAACGGACGCCATGGGCGAATCGAGATCAGCAATAATGTCGCTGCGATCAGTAGACGCGACACCAACCAGAAATCAATCGCTTTTTCAGGGGACGCCGGGGTAACGAACATGGGCATGCCCTTGTAGGACAGCACATGGGCGAGATCAAGCAGCGCAATAGAGAGAAACGCACAACCGAGCAGCAACAGGTTACTGGGCTGCCCTGCCCGGTAGCTATGCCAGGTAACCGCAAACACCAGTACCGCGACCGTGATCGCAAAGATCTCACAAATCGCGTGCACCGCCACCGGGAACCAGTCGGCACTGCCATGCACGGCCGGCGGCGCAAACCATATGGCGAGCAGCGCAACGCCGAGGACAACGACCATGGTCAGGTGGTTGCTGTCACGAGGCTGACGGTCTGTAGCAGGGAGTGTCGGAGAAGAACTGCTCGGATAGGTCATAGGCACAATCAGGCTGTGTTTCCGATAGCAGCATGGATACCGTCAGCTGCGGGCGGTCGCCATTGTATAAGGCGGCCTGAGCTAAAACCATATTTAAAATGGGTTTACTGGCGCCCTTCAAGGCCATGAAGCCGCGTAAATCAAGGCACGTACGTCCCAATAGTGCGAAAACCCGGCGAGGTAAAGATTTTTATTCTCATAGGCAATGTTATAGAGTAACCAGATAAATGCCTAACAACCCCGCATTGCGAACGACCCATGACCCCTGCTCCTGCTCCTGCTCACACCACGACCACTGCCACTGCCAACCGGTTGCTCTCGATTGATGCCTTGAGGGGGCTGGTCATGCTCTTCATGTTGCTGGACCACGTCCGGGAGACCTTCCTGCTCCATCGACAAGTGTCCGACCCGATGGACATAACGGTGACAGAGCCTGCGCTGTTCGTCAGCCGGACCCTGGCCCACCTGTGTGCGCCTGTGTTTGTCTTGCTGACCGGGCTGTCGGCTTACCTGTTCGGTGAAAAGTACGCCGGTAAAGGCGATGTGAGCGGTTTTCTGTTCAAGCGTGGGCTGTTTCTGCTGGTACTGGAGTTCACCCTGGTCAACTTCGCCTGGACGTTCCAGTTGCCACCCACGGTTATCTACCTGCAGGTCATCTGGGCGATTGGCCTGAGCATGATCGCCTTGTCAGCCCTGGTCTGGCTGCCGCGGCAGATACTGCTGGGTTTGAGCCTGCTGATCATTGTCGGCCACAACCTGCTCGACCCGCTGCACTTCCCGGATGGGACGGCGCTGCACGTGCCGTGGGCGATTTTGCATGATCGCGGCTGGATCGAGCTGTCGGATACCCTGCGGCTGCGCACCTCTTATCCCGTGCTGCCGTGGATTGGCGTCATCGGCCTGGGCTATGCCATCGGCCCCTGGTTCGCACGCAGTGCAACGCCGGCTGCACGCCAACGCAAACTGCTAGGCTGGGCAAGCCTCGGTTTAATTGGCTTTGTTGTCTTGCGCCTGCTCAATGGCTACGGCGAACGCCCCTGGACGGCCGGCGAGGCTCCGTTGCATACGTTGATGAGCTTCTTCAACATCACCAAGTACCCGCCATCCCTGCTCTTCCTTGCCCTGACCCTGAGCCTTGGCCTGTTGCTGCTGCTAACGTTCGAGCGCCTCCAGAAACACAAGGCCATCGGCCCTTTGAGCGTGCTCGGGTCGGCGCCAATGTTCTTCTACCTGCTGCATCTGTACGCGCTGAAAGGGCTGTATGTGCTCGCCGTGGCGCTGTTTGGGCTGAACCAGGGGGACTATTTCGGGTTCGATGGCATCTGGGCCATCTGGTTGACCGCCGGGGTGCTGGCGGTGGTGCTATACCCTGCCGTACGCTGGTTTGCGACCTTGAAGGCTCAACGCCGCGATATTGCCTGGCTCAAGTATTTCTAGCGGCCATTGCACAGCATCGCCATGGTCGGCCCACGGCGATGCCGAGGCGGTATTAAACCAGCAATTGCGGATCGATCATGTCGCACTCAAAGGCCAGCCAGCCGCCATTCGGTTCGGCATGGCCGTTAACAATCGGGCCGTAGTAGGACAGCCCGTTCTTAAGGGTAATGCACACATGCGTCGGTGCATCCGGCGCCGCCAACTGGCCGGTGAAATGCACCTTCTTCAGGTTGTCCGTCACTGCTTCCAGGCCAATGGCTACGTTTTCATTGTCGACCGCCTCGACCTCTCCCGCGCTTTGCTCAGCGCTGACGGTCACGGTGGCTGTGTCTTGGTACATGCTTGAACTCCATCGGCAGGGCATTCGGCACAGTGCCGCGCCAAAAAGACACTAGGGTAAGCCAGTGACGGCATTAGCTGAAGCGCCTACGCGAAAACATTTAGCCGCGACACGGCCAAGGCGACGGAGAACACCCTACATCAGTTGAGCACCCAACGCTGGCGAATGCGGTCACTCACCGCGTCGACGATCAACACCAGCGCCAGCATGGCGATGATCACGGTGCTGGCCCGCGACTCCTGGAACAGGCTGAGCGTCATGTACAGCATCTGGCCCAGCCCTCCGGCACCGACGAAACCCAGTACCGCAGCCATGCGGATGTTGTTTTCCCAGCGGTACAGGGTGTAGGCCAACAGTTGCGGCCAAAGGTTGGGCAGCATGCCGTAGCAGAACGCCGAAACCTGGCTGCCGCCCTGCAAGCGAATGGCCTGGGCCGCTGCAGTGGGTGTGTTCTCGAAGGCTTCAGCATACAGCCGGCCCAGCACACCCGCCGTGTGCAAGGCCAGCGCCAGGGTACCGGCATTTGGCCCAAGCCCTGCGGCCAATACCATCAACACTGCCCAGACCAGTTCGGGTATCGCCCGCAAGGCATTGAGCAGCAGCCGGGCGAGCCCACGCAGGGCCCCGCCAAACAATCCGGCCGCAGGCAATGCCAGAAGCAGGCCCAGCACACCCGCCAACAATGTACCTACACCCGAAATGGCCAGTGTTTCCAGCGCCCCCCGCGCCACGGCCTGCAGGTGCTCACGGCTGGTATCAGGGCTGAGGAAACGCGCCGCGTACTCCCCCATCTTGCCCAAACCACCCTCACCCACCAGCGCCCACAGATCCAGGCTCAAGTAAGCAAACGACGACACGATCGCGGCCAATACCGCAAACAGCACCAGCAGGTTGATCAGGCGCCTCATGCCAGCCTCCTGCGCAGCAAGCCACTGAGTTGATCGGCCAGCCAGACCAGCACCAGGAACGTCAGCAACATGCTGGCCACTTCCGCGCCAGCAAACATGCGCATCGACAAATCGATCTGCTGGCCCAGCCCGCCGGCACCAACAAACCCCATCACCACCGAAGCCCGAATCGCGCATTCCCAGCGGTAGATGGTGTACGACACCAGCTCTGTACCCGCACAGGGCAAAATACCGTAGAAAAAGGCCCCAAGACGCGTGCTGCCAGCTTGCAGCAACGCATGGGCAGGTCGCTGATCGACCGACTCGAAAATCTCCGCATAGACTTTGCCCAACATGCCGCTGTAGGTAATGGCGATGGCCAGCACGCCCGCGGTCGGCCCCAGGCCCACGGCCCTTACGAAGAGCAACGCCCAGACGATTTCCGGCACACTGCGCAGGAACACCATGAGCGCACGTACCGGCCAGCGCAGTGCCACAGCCAAGGCACTGGGGCGCCCGCCCCGCGAGGCTGCGGACAACGACAACGCGCGGCTGGCCAGCAGGCTGGCCGGGACCGCCAGGAGCAAGGCCAGGGTCATGCCCGCCGTGGCAACGGCGAGGGTTTGCAGCGTGGCGCCCCATAGCAACTCAAGGAACGCCTGGTCATGAGCCGGCGGCCAGAAAGCGCTGACGAAGCTGCCGATCTGACGACGGCTGTCGGCCTGAAACAACACCCCGAGGTCGAGTTCGCTCAGGTGCAGCCCCGGCCAGAGCAGTGCCAGCGCCAGCAGGGTCAGCAACAGCCGTGGCGCGGTTGCCGGGTCGCGCAGGTCACGACTCAGCATCGGGGAATCTGCAGGGTCAGCGGCGCAACGGGCTGAACCGGCGACGTCAGTTGCTCATTGGCGTACAAGGCATCAAGCAAGTCCTCGGTCACTTCAGTCGCCGGCTTGTCAAACACCAGACGGCCTTCACGAATGCCGATCACTCGCGCGAAGTGGGCCAATGCCAGGTCTACCGCATGCAGGCTGGCGACCAGGGTAATACCCCGTACGCTGGCGTAGCTGCACAGGGTCGCCAGGCTATGCGCAGCGAGCACCGGGTCCATCGCCGAGACCGGCTCATCGGCCAGCAGCAGGTCCGGCTGCTGGTACAGCACCCGGGCGATGCCAACTCGCTGCAATTGCCCGCCGGAGAGTTGTTGGCACTGCACGAACAGTTTGTCCGCCAGGTCCAGGCTCGACAGCACGGCGCGCGCGCCGGCCACATCGACGGGCCGCAACAGGCTGAGCAGCCCACGCAGGGTCCCCCACTGCCCCAGCCGGCCGGCCAGTACGGTGGTGACCACCCGCTGACGCGGCGGCAAGGGTGGCACCTGATGAATCAGCCCCAGGCGTGTACGCAGCTTTTGCCTCAGCCGCGCCGAAAGGTGCCAGGGCCGCTGGCCGAGCACCTCCAGCTCGCCGCTGCCTGGTTTGATGGCGGTGGCGATCAGGTGCAGCAAGCTCGACTTGCCAGCACCCGAGGGGCCAATAATCGCCACCTGCTCGCCGGCCTCGATGGTCAGGTTCAGGTCACGCAGCGCTTGCAGCGCACCATGGTTGAGGCAGGCCCCGGTCAGTCGGATCGTCATTTCAGCAGTTCAGCAGCCCGAGCGGCCTCTTCAATACCCGCATAGTTCTCCGGGCGCGTTTCGATGAAACGGGTAGCCGCCTGCAGATCAAGAATGGCCTTGTGCTCGGGGTTGGCCGGATCAAGGGCCAGGAACGCCGCCTTGATCTTCTGCGCCAGCGCCGGGTCAAGGCTGCCACGCACGGTCCAGTTGTAGTCGAAGTACGTAGGCGTCGTGGCGAACACGTGTACCTTGCTGGTATCGACCTTGCCAGCGGCCACCAGTTTGTCCCACACACTGGCGTTGAGCACACCGCCGTCGACCTTGCCCGCCTGCACCCAGGCAGCCGTGGCGTCATGGGCACCGGAATACGCTACGCGACTGAAGAAGGTTTCTGGCTTGATACCGTCCTTGAGCATGAAGTAACGCGGCATCAGGCTACCGGAGGTGGACGATACCGAGCCAAAGGCAAAGGTCTTGCCCTTGAGATCAGACAACTGTTTGACCTGCGGGTCGGCCGTGATGAATTTGCTGGTGAACCGGGCATCCTGCTCGCGCTGTACCAGCGGCGTGGCGCCAGGGCTTTTCAGGTGAACCTGAACGAAGGTGAAACCGCCAAGCCAGGCGAGGTCCAGACGGTCACTGGCCAAAGCCTCGACGACCGCCGGGTAGTCGGCCACCGGCACAAACTCCACCTTCATGCCCAATTGCTGCTCAAGATAAGCGCCCAGCGGCTTGAACTTGCGCAGCAGCTCGGTTGGGGCTTCATCGGGAATCGCGCTGACGCGCAAGGTTTCAGTGGCCTGAGCCAGAAAAGCGGAACCACTCAGTACCAGGCCGGCAAGCAGTGCCAAGGTGTTTTTGAGCATGGGAGTTCTCCGGTTCGACAGCGCAATAGGTAGGGCTTACAGGTGCCGAATTATAGGAGTTAGCAGCACAAAGACCAGCTTTGCTAGAATCCGGCGCTATAACTCCTTGAGGTGTGACATGAGCGAACCCATTCGCCTGACCCAGTACAGCCACGGTGCCGGCTGCGGTTGCAAGATTTCCCCCAAGGTGCTGGACGTGATCCTGGCCGGTAGCGGCGCCCAGCATCTGGACCCGAAACTCTGGGTCGGCAATGCCTCACGCGATGACGCCGCCGTCTACGCACTCGATGACGAGCGCGGCGTGGTCTCGACCACCGATTTCTTTATGCCGATTGTCGATGACCCCTATGATTTCGGCCGTATTGCCGCCACCAACGCCATCAGCGATATCTACGCGATGGGTGGCGACCCACTGATGGCCATCGCGATTCTCGGCTGGCCAGTGAACCTGCTGCCCGCAGAAGTGGCCCGCGAAGTGATCCGTGGTGGCCGCGCCGTATGCGATGCCGCAGGCATTCCCTTGGCCGGTGGCCACTCCATTGATGCACCCGAGCCGATTTTCGGCCTGGCCGTCACCGGCGTGGTCGAAAAACGCCACATGAAACGCAACGACACCGCCACACAGGGCTGCCGCCTCTACCTGAGCAAGCCGCTGGGGATTGGCATCCTCACCACGGCAGAAAAGAAAGCCCGGTTGCGCGAGGAAGACAAACACCTGGCCCGAGACTGGATGTGCACACTGAACACACCCGGCAGCCGTTTCGGCAAGTTGCCAGGTGTTCAGGCAATGACCGACGTTACCGGTTTCGGCCTGCTCGGCCACCTTGTGGAAATGGCCGACGGCAGCAACCTGACCGCACGCATCACCTACAGCGCCGTACCGCGCCTGCCCGGGGTCGATTACTACCTGGCCGAAGGCTGTGTGCCTGGCGGCACTCAACGCAACTTCGACAGTTACGGCGAGAAGATCGCAGCCCTGAGTGATGAACAGAAAAACCTGCTCTGCGATCCGCAGACCAGCGGCGGCCTCTTAGTTGCGGTAAGCCCCGAGGGTGAAGCCGAATTCCTGTCTGTAGCCGCCGAACTGGGCCTGACACTGGCCCCGATCGGTGAGCTGGTCGAGCGACAGCGACACGCGGTAGAGGTGTTGTAATGGCTGATAACACCCACGACTACCGCACACTGTTTATCGATAATGTGCCGCTGATGGACGTTCGCGCCCCCGTTGAATTCAACAAAGGTGCCTTTCCCGGTGTAGTCAACCTGCCGTTGATGAATGATCAGGAACGTCAGCGAGTCGGCACCTGCTACAAGCAACGCGGCCAGCAGGCGGCCATTGAACTGGGTCACCAACTCGTCTGCGGTGCTACCAAGGACGAGCGCATTGCCGCCTGGGCTGCCTTTGCCCGGGCCAATCCAAACGGATACCTGTACTGCTTTCGCGGCGGGCTGCGCTCACAGATCACCCAGCAGTGGCTCAAGGACGAGGCCGGTATCGACTACCCGCGTGTAGTCGGTGGCTACAAGGCAATGCGCACCTTCCTCCTTGAGACCACCCAGCAGGCCGTGGCGCAGTGCGATTTCGTCCTGGTCGGCGGCCTCACCGGCACCGGCAAGACCGAGGTGATCCATGCCTTGCGCAACGCCATCGACCTGGAGGGGCTGGCCAACCACCGTGGTTCCAGCTTCGGCAAGCGCGCTACCGGCCAGCCGGCACAGATTGACTTTGAAAACCGCCTGGCCATCGACCTGCTGAAAAAGCGTGATGCCGGTATCGAACAGTTCGTACTCGAGGACGAGAGCCGTCTGGTCGGCAGCTGCAACCTGCCCCTGGAGCTCTACCAGGGCATGCAGCAATACCCTATGGTCTGGCTCGAAGACAGCCTGGAACACCGTATCGAACGCATCCTTCAGGACTACGTCACGGGCCTGTGTGCCGAGTTCATCGCTGTCCACGGCGAGGAGACGGGGTTCGCACAGTATGCCCAGCGCTTGCAAAACAGCATGGCGAACATCCAGAAACGCCTGGGTGGCGAGCGCTACAAGCGTTTCTCGACCCTGCTGCAGGACGCGCTCGATGAGCAGCAACGCAGTGCTCAGGTTGACTTGCACCGCGGCTGGATCGCAGGCCTGCTGAACGAGTATTACGACCCGATGTACGCCTTCCAGCGCGCCAGCAAGGGCGAACGGGTTGAATTCGTTGGCGAACAACAGGCCGTCATCGAGTACCTGCAACAGCGCATGGCACGCCACTAAGCGCTATCAATCGCCCTGCACTACTTCAGATAAGACCTGAGCAGAGCGGCAATCTGGTCGACTTCGGCTTGCCGCTGCTGCGCAGTCAAATCCTCTGCTCCTAGGTGCTCACGAATGTGACCCTCCATCACCTCGGTCATCAAGCCATTGACGGCACCGCGAATGGCCGCGATCTGCTGCAGGATCGCGATGCAGTCAGTGTCCTGCTCCAGTGCCGTTTCCAGTGCCGTTGCCTGCCCTTTGATCCGGCGAACCCGGGTCAGCAGTTGCTTCTTGCCTTTGGTTGTGTGTGCCATTGCATTCTCGCCAATTAGTATACTGGGGTATAGTATGCGAACCCCCTGATATCCCGAGCATGATACCCATGAATTCACTGGCCTCCGAGTACCGGCATTCCCATGTCTTCGACGAAGGGAATCCGCTGGCGGAAAAAAAGACCCGCTGGGCCCTGGGTTTGACCCTGGTGATGATGGTCGCAGAGATCTGCGGCGGCTGGTTGTCCAACTCGATGGCGCTGCTTGCCGACGGCTGGCACATGAGTTCACACGCTCTGGCGCTGGGCTTGTCGGTGTTTGCCTATCGCGCGGCCCGGCAGTTGGCCAACGACGGGCGCTTCGCCTTTGGTACCTGGAAAATCGAGATACTGGGTGGCTACTCGAGCGCCATCGTGCTACTGGGTATCGCGGGCTTGATGCTGTTCCAGTCCGTGGAGCGACTGTTCAGCCCCAGCCCGATCCATTATGACGAAGCCATCGCGATTGCCATTGTTGGGTTGGCGGTGAACCTGGCCTGCGCCTGGCTGCTCAAGGACGATCACTCGCATCATCACGATCACCACCACGGGCACGCTCATGAAGGGCATGGACATGGGCATGACCACCACCATCACGACCTGAACCTGCGCTCAGCCTACCTGCACGTCATTGCCGATGCGGCGACTTCGGTGCTGGCAATCATCGCCCTGATCGGCGGCAAACTCTGGGGCGCGGTATGGCTGGACCCATTGATCGGAATTGTCGGCGCTGCAATGGTTGCGATCTGGGCCGTAGGCTTGCTGCGCGAAACCGGGCGCGTGCTGCTGGATGCCGAGATGGACGCGCCAGTCGTCGAAGAAATCCGCGAGGTGATCGAGCAGTTCCCCATCCAGGCGGAAATCGCCGACCTGCATGTCTGGCGTGTTGGTAAAGGAAAGTACGCCTGTATCCTCTCCCTCGTCAGCCACGGCTCATTCAACGCCGATGCCGTGCGCCGGCGGTTGAGTATTCACGAAGAACTGGTACACATTACGGTAGAGGTGAATCAGCCCCGCGCGGCGTGATCCACCTCTACGACAACGACAGCCCTGCGTATCACCCGCTAGCGGTGTCGGGCATCAGGACGGGCTTCAGGCGCGGGGCTTCTGCGCCTGATCCAGAGCGCGTAGCACCTGGACTTCCGGGGGTGTCGCCAGCCAGCCGCTGATGCGACTGCGGTAGGCCTGAAAATGCGCGCTGTCACGGTGAGCCTCCAGTGCTGCCTGGTCGGCATAGGTCTCGAACAACGAGAACCCGGCGCCACCGTCAAGGTCCGCAAACAGGTCATAGCACAGGTTACCCGGCTCTTGGCGGGTAGCGGCGACCATCGTGCGCAGCTCCGCCTCAACCTGTGCCTGGTGCTCCGGCAACGCGACTACACGGGCAATGACGTGAATCATCAATACAGTCCTCTCTGCAATATTCAGTGCTGAAGGTCGGCCAGTCTACTGGCTGACCTGATAGCGTTCCAGCCAGTGGGCGTAGGGCGTGGGCAGCACCCAGGAAGGGCGTTCTACCTGCAGTTGCAGTGCCGCCTGGTAAGGCCAATTGGGGTTGGCCAGGTGAGCGCGACCCACCATCACCAGATCCATCTGCCCCTCGGCCAGGGTAGCTTGCGCGATTGTCGGATTGTCGATGCCCCACGCAGCAGCCACCGGCAGTTCCGCTTCACGACGCACGCGCTCGGCAATCGGCGCAAGGAACGCTGGCCCCCATGGAATAGAGACGTCCGGCACAGTGAAACCCACGCTGACACTGAGCAGGTCCAGCCCACCCCGGCGAAATGCCTTGGCCAGCTCGATGGACTCTTCCAGCGTCGCCTCGTCGCGACCGTCATATTCAATGACACCGAAACGCGCGGTCAGCGGCAGGTGCTCCGGCCAGACTTCTCGAACCTGCGCCAGGGTTTCAAGCAGGAAGCGGCTACGGTTTTCAAAGCTGCCACCGTAGGCATCATCGCGCTGGTTGCTATGGCTGGAAAAGAAGCTCTGGCCCAGGTAACCATGAGCAAAATGCAGCTCCAGCCACTCAAAACCGGCCGCCAGGGCACGGCGTGCCGCCGCCACGAAGTCAGCGCGAACACGGGCAATGTCTTCTAGGGTCATGGCCTTTGGGGTTTTCGGCAGATGAGCACCGAAAGGAATCGCCGAGGGTGCCAGGGTGTCCCAACCACGGGCATCCTCTGCGCCAATGTGATCGTCGCCTTCCCACGGACGGTTGGCACTGGCCTTGCGACCGGCATGAGCGATCTGAATACCCGGTACGGCACCGGCGCGCTTGATCGCAGAGGCGACCTCAGCCAAAGCGTCGGCCTGGGCATCGTTCCAGATGCCGGCACAACTCGGGGTAATGCGCCCTTCCGGTGAAACAGCGGTGGCCTCGACAATGACCAGGCCGGCACCACCACGCGCAAGGCTGGTGTAGTGCGCCAGGTGCCAGTCATTGATCAAGCCGTCAGTGGCGGTGTATTGGCACATCGGCGGGACGGCAATGCGGTTGCGCAAGGTCACGCCCTTGAGCTGGAACGGGGTAAAGAGTGCGGACATGTAATCAACTCGTCTGATGCTGAAACGAAGAGAAGGCAGGCTGAACAGCGCCTGCCTCAGGGGCAGCCGGGTGGCCAGCCTTAGAGCAACTTGAGCAAGGCGTGGGCGGTGGCATCGGAGGACGCTGGGTTCTGCCCGGTTACAAGCAGGCCGTCGACGACCACATGGCTGTGCCAGTCCTCGGCACGGCTGTACACCCCACCATGGCCTTTGAGCATGTCTTCAACCAGAAAAGGCACCACATCCGTCAAGTTGACAGCCGCTTCTTCGGTGTTACTGAAACCCGTCACCTGCTTGCCCTTGACCAAAGGCGCACCGTTGGCATCCACAGTGTGGCGCAGCACCGCCGGTGCGTGGCAGACCGCACCAACGGGCTTGCCCAGTGCCTGGAAACGTTCAATCAAGGCGATCGAGCGCGGGTCTTCAGCAAGGTCCCAGAGCGGACCATGACCACCGGGGTAAAACAGTGCATCGAAATCATCGGCGTTGACCTGAGCCAAGGTCAGGGTGCTGGCCAGGGCCTTGCGTGCAGCCTCATCGGCCTGGAAGCGTTCAGTGGCGGCAGTCTGCGCGCCGGGATCGTCGCTCTTGGGGTCGATCGGCGGCTGGCCGCCCTTGGGCGAGGCCAGGGTGACCTGCGCCCCTGCATCGAGAAATGCGTAGTAAGGGGCTGCGAACTCTTCCAGCCAGAAGCCGGTCTTGTGGCCTGTATTACCCAGGGTGTCGTGGGACGTGAGCACCATCAAAATGTTCATCGGGTTCTCCTGCTATGGCCGCGGGGCCAGTGATGAGTCAGTGCCGAGGATCTTAGAGCGGGACTCGGGATTCGATAAATCGAACGCAGTGATTTACGGTATTCGATTAATGAATAGCAGGTAGCACCCGTGCTACAGGGCGGTGCCCAGTACCTGGCGCAACTGCGCGCCACGCGCATCGGCAACGTCACTGATCAATGCATAGTTATAGTCACCGCGAGACCAGTAGCGCGCCTGCAGTTCGCCCTCGGTGCGCTCACCACTGGGCATCCGCACATAACGCTCACTGGGAGAACGCAGGAACAGGCTGACACGCTCACCGTTTCGGTCCTGGAACAGCAGCAGCGCGGCCGGGCCCTGCTCATTGCTCAGCAACCGTGCCCCTACCGGAGTAAACCCATAGGCCGAGAGGTCCGGCAGATTGCCGGCATGCCTGAAGTGCTGGCCCAACCAGGCCTGCAGTTGCTCTGGGGTGTTTACCGACAAGTCCAGTGAGGATGCATAGGCGAACAGCCGGTGCGCCTGCACGGCGTCGGCCATCGGCGGGTTGCCAGCCATCAGGTTGACCTCCCGCGCCTGCCAGCCACCCAGCCCCCCTACACCCAACGCGACCAGCAGCATCGCAGCACTGGCCCAGCGGCGCTGGCGACGCTGACGCAGGTCGCGGCGAACCCAGGCCGGGTCGAGACGCGGGTTAGGCGCTTGTTCGATTTGCCCCGCCAGGGCAGCACGCAAACGCCGGGCATCGGCACGCCAGGCATCAAGCTCGGCGGCCCGCTGCGGATGTGCCGCCAGGTACCTGTCTACCTCACGTCGGCGTTCGGGCAGCAACCGATCATCGACGTAAGCCTGTAATTCCTCTTCGGATGGGATCAACCGACTCATTTCAACCTCCGCAACCCAGGGGGCAACGGCGTGCCCTCGGTCAGTTCTCGCAGTGCTGCACGGGCCCGCGACAAACGCGACATCACCGTGCCAATCGGTACATCCAGGGCCTGCGCGGCCTCCTTGTAGCTCATGCCTTCAACACTCACCATCATCAACAAGGCGCGCTGCTCCGCCGAAAGCCTGGCAAAGGCAGCCAGGCCAGACTGAGCCTCGACAATGTCCTCGGTATTGTTCCCGGCCTCTTCGGCCCGCCCGAACCAGCTCAGCCAGCGCATATGGCGGCGCTCTCGACGCTTGCTGTCGAGAAACTGCCGGTAAAGGATCGAGAACAGCCAGGCACGCAAGCTCGCAGGATCACGCTGCTGCGCGCCCCGGCTCAATGCTCGCTCCACCGTTGCCTGCACCAGGTCGTCGGCGCTGGTGCCCTCGCGGGTCAACCACAAGGCGAAACGGCGCAGCCGCTGAAGCATCTCGCGTAGTTGGTCGTCATCCAGTTCGTTCATCGAGTGATCCGTGATCGTCGTGCAGTCAGTGTACGAGGCAGACGGCCGACCGCGAATTTTATTCCAGGCCAATGGAATAAAACTTCAGCGGGTGCGTCCTACCCGCTCATTTACTGACCTGGATAGCATCATGAGCACTCCGATAAACGGTCGCGCCCGCACGCTGCGCCTGACTGCCATCGGCCTAGGCGTCGCTGCACTGGGCGCAGGCTTTGCCTTTACCGCCGGCTGGATCGGCCCGGACCGGTTGACACCGAAACGTATCGTCGACACCTTCGAAGCTCAGGCCGGGCACTACCCTGGCTACCGGAAAAACCACGCCAAAGGCCTGTGCGTCAGCGGCTACTTTGAAAGCAGCGGCCAGGCCGCCGAACTCTCAAGCGCTCGGGTGTTTGCCCAGCCAAGGGTACCGGTTATTGGCCGCTTCGCCATCGGCGGCGCCAACCCGCATAGCGCCGATGCCAGCGTCGCCACTCGCAGCCTGGCCGTGGAATTCACCAGCGATGATGGACAACGCTGGCGCAGTGGCATGAATACCCCGCCGGTACTGGCAGTGAACACCATCGAGGGTTTCTACGAACAGGTGCTAGCAATGACGCCGGTACCCGCCACCGGTAAACCCGACCCGGCAAGGTTGCAGGCCTTCTTTGCCGCACACCCGGAAAGCGCGGCCTTTCGCCAGTGGGTCAAGGACTATAAGCCCTCCGACAGCTTTGCCAGTTCGGCTTACCACAGCATCAACGCCTTTCGCCTGATCGACGCCAAGGGCACCCCGCATTACGTGCGCTGGAAACTACAGCCACTGACCCCGTTCAGTGCATTACCGGCCCAGGTGGAAGACCCGAATTACCTGCAGAATGACCTGCGCAAACGCCTGACCGAAGGCCCCTTGCGCTGGAACCTGCTGTTGACCCTGGCCGAGCCGGGCGATGCAGTCGACGATCCCGCTCAACCCTGGCCTGAGCAACGGCGGCAAGTCAACGCGGGCACCGTGGTCATTGAGCAGGTCGATGCGGCCGAGCAAGGCGCCTGCCGTGACCTGAACTTCGACCCGCTGATTCTGCCAACCGGCATTGAACCGTCTGCTGATCCGATTCTTGCCGCCCGCTCGGCCGCCTACTCGGAATCCTTCAACCGCCGCAGCCGCGAAGCGGCCCATTCAGGAGTACAACCATGAACCCCTCCTTCCATCCCCTGCTGCGCGGGCTGCACTGGCTGATGGCTCTGCTGATCCTAAGCATGCTGTTCATCGGTGTAGGCATGATCAGTGACCTGTCACCGCGGCACACCCTGTTGGTCAGCGTACACAAGCTGGTGGGGCTGGCCCTTCTGGTCTTGGTATTGATCCGTATCGGCGTACGCGTGTGCGTTGGCAGCCCCGCGTTGCCGAGCGACCTGCCACCGGCGCAACGCTGGGCAGCCAAGGCATCGCACCTGGTGCTCTACGGGATGATGCTGGCCATGCCGCTGCTCGGCTGGGGCATGCTTTCGGCGGGAGGTTATCCATTACCCCTGCAGTTACCCGCACTGCTGCCTCAGGATATCCGCGTCTACGCCGTCCTTCGCCAGGCGCATGGCTGGCTCGCCTACCTGCTCTTCGCGACCGTGTTGTTGCACTTGGCGGCGGCGTTGGTGCACGGCTTGATCCGCCGTGACGGCGTGTTACGCAGCATGTGGTCGGGACGTGTCAATTGAGCGTGCGCTACTGAGGGCCCGAGTGTGCTTTAATGCGTCGCCATTTATTTTTGACACTAAGGCAGCTATGGATACGGGGACACGACTCAGACTGGTGCGTGAACGCAACAAGCTCTCGCAACGGGAACTGGCCAGACGCAGCGGCTTGACCAACTCGACGATCTCGCAGATCGAGCAAAACCGCGTCAGCCCGTCGGTCAGTTCCCTGAAGAAACTGCTCGAAGGCATCCCGATGTCGCTGGCAGAGTTTTTCAGCTTCGATGAACCGCCGCGCCAGGAACGCTTCGTGTTCCGCTCCAACGAACAACCCGACCTGGGCAATAGCGGCCTGCGCCTGTTGCTGGTCGGCGCCAGCGTGGAAGGTCGGCAAATGCGTATGCTGCGCGAACTGTATGCACCCGGCGCAGACTCCGGTGAAGAGCCGATCGTGCATACCGAGGGCGAGGAATGCGGCCTGGTTACCCGTGGCACCATCGAATTGCGCGTCGATGGCCAGGTCAGCGTGCTCAATTCCGGTGACGGTTACTACTTCCCCACCACCCTGCCCCACAGCTTCAAGAACATCGGCCCGGATGAAGCCGAAATCATCAGCGCCAACACCCCGGCGAACTTCTGACGGGCAAGCGCCTGCGAGCGTGAGCCTGCCTGCAAAGGTGTTGACTGGGTGTCAGTGAGTTCGCGGTGTGTGCATCACTGGCACGCCAGTTCCCACACGGTGGCGACACCACCGCGAAGTCTCACCCTGTTTTCACATCCAGCCCAGCCAGTGCCACCAGGTCGCCGCGAATACCAGCATCAGCAGGTAGCCGATCAGGGTAATCACCACACCGACCCGCGCAAACTGCCTGGCATTGAAGGTTTCGGTACCCAGGCAGACCATGTTCTGCGGCGCGTTGATCGGCAAGATGAAGCCATAACTGACGACAAACCCCAACGCCATGGTCATCCCCAGGCGACTGAAGTCGCCCGGCAGCGTCTGCAGCACGGCAATCAGAATGGGCAGCAGCGCCGAGGTCAGTGCGGTGGCACTGGCGAAGCCGAGGTGGATAAGGATCAGGAACGCCGCAAGAATCGAGAACACCCCCAATGTACCGAGTTGGTCCAGGCCGGTATGGGCCACGACCTGCTGCCCCAGCCACTGCCCGGCCTGCGTCGTGAGCAAGGTAGTGCCCAGGCTGATCCCGACACCGAAGACAATCACCGTGCCCCACGGAATGCGCGACTGCACATCTTTCCAGGTCATCACGCCAAAGCGCGGCAGCAACAGCAAGACCAGCCCGGCGTAGGTGGTCGAGGTCGTGTCAAAGCGATGCAACTTGCCTTCGGTGGCCCAGGCCAGCAGCAACAGGACCGAAACGCCTAACAAGCGTTTCTGCGCAGACGTCATCGGCCCCAATGCGGCCAACTGATCCGCCACCGCCGCCTTGCCACCGGGAATGCTGTCGCTCTCTGGTGGAAGCATTTTCAGTACCACGACGATCAGCACCAACGACATGAGCACCGCCCAGGGCGCACCGGCGATCAGCCAGTCAATCCAAGACACTCGCCCGCCGAGCATCTTGTCCATGAAGCCCACTGTCAGCAGGTTCTGTGCCGCTGCGGTCTGGATACCGATGTTCCAGATACTGGTGCCCTGCGCAACGATAATCATGATCCCGGCGGCGATGTTTGAGCGCTTGTCGACGCCAAAGGCCGCAATCACCCCCATCATGATCGGCACCACACAGGCACTGCGCGCCGTCGCGCTGGGCACTACCAGGCTAAGCAATACCGTGACTGCGACGGCGCCCAAGAGGATGCGCCGGGTGCTGACACCAACACTGGACAAGGTCACCAGTGCGATACGCCGGTCCAGCCCGGTGTGGGTCATGGCCGCTGCAATGAACAAGGCGCCAACCACCAGCGCCAGCGCTGCGTTGGAGAACCCGGTCAAGGCCATGGTGATCCCGGCGGACGAACCGTACGTCACCGAGGGATCGGCCAGGGTCGGTGCCGTGCCAAGCAAGAACGCCATAAGCGAAGTGATCATGATGGCGCTGGCTTCGTACGACACCGCTTCAGTGATCCAGATGACCACGGCAAATGCGAGGATCGCCAAGACCCGCTGCCCCGCCACAGGCAAGTCAGCCGGCAATGGCAGCAACAGCACCGCAATCAAGGCCGCAATACCGACCATAAGGCCCAATGGCAGCGAAGCCTTGGCGGTTTCTGAAGAAGGCGCGGAGGCCGGTGAATGCATGAGGATCTCCCTGAAAGGCATGTGCCGGTCATGATCCACCATCCCGATGACACCTGCGCTGATGCGGATCAATAAGCCCGGGGCCGGTATTGTCGGACAATATGTAGTGAAGATAAAAAAACACTACAAACCCTATTGACGCCGTTCATCGCCGCTTGCATGATGCAGACGTCTCCCCGATCGGGAGCGCTGGCAAGGGTGTTCCAGACGGCTCAACGGATCCAAGAGCTGTCGCTGGATGGGTACTGCCCAAAAGGCAGAAAGTAGAAGCCCCCTGTTGTGACGCTGCTGTAGCAGCTTTCTGTCAACGCTACATGATTGGCGCCAAGCAATAACTCAACAATTAATGGTGGTTAAGGGGGCTTTAATGATGAACTTGAACAATCAACCTACTATTGACGAATTGGCCCGGCTGTTCGCAGCACGCAAGGACAGTCTCGACAGCCACATTCTCTGGGTCTGCGACTCGGGCGAAGTTCGCATCGACAAGGTCTCGCCGCTGGCTGACGAAGAAGAGTTCGAGCAACGCAACCCGAACATGCGTGCCCGCTTCAAGATGTACCGCCGTGGCCATGGCTACGTCGGCAAGAAGGCCGCTGCCGATACCCACTTCATCGGTAACGTACTGCAGACCCTGCAACATGAATGGGCCGCCGTACAAAACCAGCCTGGCGTACGCTTGATCGACCGTTACAGCTGATCAAGCCGTTGCCGTGAGAAAGCTCGGCCTGAAAAGGTCGGGCTTTTTTCGTTCAAGGCGGCGCCGGCTCTGGCTACAATGACGCTTTGAGCTCATGAGTCCTGCGGATGAACAAACCTGCATTCGGTACCGGAGATGCGTCCTACCAAGCCGCTGGCGGCATTGATGGCCTGCGCCGACTGGTCGACGATTTCTATCGATTGATGGACGAACGCCCGGAAGCTGCACTCATTCGACGCATGCACCCGCAAGATCTGAGCATGGCCCGGGACAAACTGGCCTGTTTTCTCAGCGGCTGGCTGGGTGGCCCACGGCTGTTCAGCGAGCGTTATGGGCCCATCTCGATCCCGGCATTCCATGCCCAGTGGCCGATCGATGAAACCCATAGCGCCCAGTGGCTTGAGTGCATGGCACAGGCCATTGCCTTGCAACCCTACGACGCGGACTTTGCCGAATACCTGCTAACGCAGTTACGCGTGCCAGCCCAACGCATTGTCCAGGCCAGCCACAATCGCCACGGCACGCCCTAGGCCTGGCGCCGTAAGGTTTGGGTTTCAATCGCTATCGCGCCCGTGGCCAAGGCCCGGGCCCGATCGACCCCCCACACCAACGCCCGGGTCATGCTTTCGCAAGGCCGGTTCGCGTAGTACTCCTCGACCAACGCCTTGCCGTTGCGGGCATAGATACCCACGAACAACTGTGTAGCGCCAGTACGTGAAAGGCGGGTTTTCACATCAATACTGATGCCGTCGCTGAGTTTTTCATCATGGCTACGGCAGCTCAATTGCCGGTCTGCCCAGCGCCAATAAGTCGCTTCCCTGATACGCATTGAGGTCCTCCTCGATTGAATCGCACCTAGTAAGACACACAAGTGTTACAGCCGCGAGACCAACTGCTCAGGCGTTTGAGCGAGATCAATCAATCAGAAAAAATACCTTGCTCAACAGGCTGTTACCGACAAAAGGCATTAAAAAGCCCCTCATGCAGACGGGGCTATTTTTGACGTGTTCGTTAACGCTTCGGTACCACAACCCTGGGCACGAACTTGGCCAGACGACGCCGCTGCTGGCTGACAGGCGGGTTCAGGCCTGACGCATCGTCGGCAGTCATGTTGGCGAAGCCGAGCCTGACTGCCGCCTGGCCACAGCGGACCCGGCTATTGATTGGAAACTCGTCCCCATCGTCTTCAATGTAAGGATCACTCATCCTTGCGCCCCCCCTCCTGCGATAGACCGCTACCGGTAACCCATCGATTACCTGAAAATACCGGCCATCAACAGAAACTTAGACTAGCTGGTCATTTGCAGACTTAAAGTCCGAAATGCAAAAAGCCCGACCAACAGCCTCACCGAGGACACCGTTGACTCAGCGCCAGCGGCTCAAACGGCTCCACAGGCCCACCAGCGTATTCTCGATCGAACTGCTGGCGGCCAAGCCAACCCGCTCCTGCAGGCTTTTGCGCTCGGCAAAATGCAGGTGATAGAGGTTCGCCTCTCGGGCACGGTCGCTGAGGTACTCATCGCTGGTTTTCAGCTCATCAACCAGATGCTTGTTCAGCGCGGCAACACCCAACCAGACTTCGCCGGTGGCGACCTCATCGATGTGCAACTGAGGGCGATAGCGCGACACGAAATCCTTGAACAGCTGGTGAGTGACGTCCAGGTCTTCCTGAAACTTCTCCCGCCCCTTCTCGGTGTTCTCGCCAAAGACGGTCAGGGTGCGCTTGTACTCACCTGCGGTCAGCACTTCAAAGTCGATGTCATGCTTTTTCAGCAAGCGATTGACGTTGGGCAACTGCGCCACCACGCCGATGGAGCCCAGCACGGCAAACGGTGCACTGACGATTTTCTCGCCGATACAGGCCATCATGTAGCCGCCGCTGGCCGCGACCTTGTCGATGCACACGGTCAGTGGTACACCCGCCTGGCGAATGCGCGCCAACTGCGAAGCGGCCAGGCCGTAGCTGTGGACGATGCCGCCGCCACTCTCCAGGCGCAGCACAACCTCGTCACGCGGCGTCGCGAGCGTCAGCAGCGCCGTAATTTCATGCCGCAGGCTGTCGGTGGCAGACGCCTTGATGTCACCGTCGAAGTCCAGCACGAAGACCCGGCTTTTCTCGTCAGGTGTTTTTTTCTGCAACTTCTCGGCCTTGCCCTGCTGCTTGCGCAAGGCCTTGAGCTGGGCCTTGTCGAGCAGGTTGGTCTCCAGCCGCTCACGTAGTTCCTTATAGAAGTCGTTGAGCTTGGTAACCTGCAATTGCCCACCGGCCTTGCGCCGACCCTTGCCACGCAGGCCGGCGAGGGCCGACAGAACAACCAGTATCGCGATCACCAGGGTCGCGGTCTTGGCGAGAAAGCTTGCGTACTCAGCCAGAAACTCCACAGTAACTCCTTAACATGCCTGCGCCCATACGGCGCGAACCAGAGCTCAAGCATACCGACGCTACCCCGCCCCTGCCAGCGCCTGAAAACACCGGCATCACAGTTCAAACAACCTTTTCAAACGCTTGTATGTTTTTTCATTGACAGCCTGACAGCGGCAACCTAACCTCGCCGAAACCCTTAATTCCGGCAGACGGTCGCAACGTGGGCAGCATTTACCTGATTCGACATGGCCAGGCCTCCTTTGGTGCAGACGACTACGACGTCCTCTCGCCCGTCGGTGTTCGCCAGAGCACCGTGCTTGGCGAACACCTGGCCGAACTGGGCCTGCGCCTGGACCGTTGCCTGGCCGGCGATCTGCGTCGCCAGCAGGATACCGGGCGCCTGGCACTGGCGCGCATGCAGGAGGCCGGCGCCACGGTGCCGAGGCTGGAAACCGACAGCGCCTTCAACGAGTTCGATGCTGATACGCTGATTCGCGCCCTGCTGCCGAGCCTGCTGCCAGACGAGCCCCACGCACTGGATGTCTTGCGCAACGCGGCACAACACCGCAGTGAGTTTCAGCGTATTTTCGCCCTGATTGTTCGCCGCTGGCACACGGGTGACTACCAGCACCCCAAGGTGGAAAGCTGGCAGGGTTTCGTCGCCCGGGTAGATGCCGGGTTGCAACGCGTGCTGCAACAGGCCGAGCATGGCGACAATATCGCGATCTTTACGTCGGGCGGCACCATTACTGCCCTGCTCCACCTGATTACCCGAATGACACCAGACCAGGCCTTCGCACTGAACTGGCAGATCATCAACACCTCGCTCAGCCAATTGAAGTTTCGCGGCAGCGAGGTGGCCCTGGCTTCCTTCAACAGCCAAGCCCATGTGCAGCTGTTGAAGGCGCCGGAACTCATGACCTATCGTTGAGTACCGGCCCATGGTGACCTTTGCCGGTCGCCGAAATCACTTAATAAGGAATGCACCATGACCTCTGTAGCTGATGCCGTTCAAGCCATGAAATCCAAGTTCAACCCAGCTGCCGCTGCTGGCCTGGACCTGGTTTTCGGTTTCAACGTGACCGACGAAGACAAGCACTACGCGCTGATCATCAAGGATGGCACCTGTGACCTGCAGGAAGGCGAAAACCCAGACGCCAACGTCACCCTGGTCATGGACAGCGAAACCCTCAAGGGTATCGTCAGCGGCGAAACCGACGGCATGCAGGCCTTCATGGGCGGCAAGCTGCGCGTTGAGGGCGACATGATGCTGTCGATGAAGCTCAGCGAGCTGTTCCCGGTTTAAGCCGTCTGCGGATGCAATTGAAACCGAAGTGTTGCCTGCTTCGGTTTTTTTTCGCCTGCATTTTGCTGGCCCATCAGGACCGCTGATCGACCGGCAACACGGCCGCCAATAAAGCCCTGCGGCACTTGTTCGGCCCGAGGGCCAGAATTAGATTAGCCAATAATCTCAGGCCTCAATCATAAGGGATAAGCATGACGCTCAACGACCAGTCCACCCAGGTCCGTCCCGGCGAAGAACTCGACGTCGCCCTCATCGACCCTTATCTGAAAGCACAGATTCCCGGCCTGGGCGGCACGCCGCGCATCAGTCAGTTCCCCGGCGGGGCCTCGAACCTGACCTACCTGCTGCAGTACCCGGAACAGGAACTGGTACTGCGCCGCCCGCCTTTCGGGCACAAGGCCAAATCGGCCCACGACATGGGCCGTGAGTTCCGTATCCTCAACCAGCTCAACCGTGGTTTCCCGTACTGCCCCAAGGCCTATGTGCATTGCACCGACGCCTCGTTGATCGGCAGCGAATTCTACGTAATGGAACGGGTCAAGGGCATCATCCTGCGCGCCGACCTGCCGGCAGAGCTGAACCTGAACGCCGAGCGCACCGAAGCCTTGTGCAAGAGCTTCATCGATCGCCTGGTCGAGCTGCATCAGGTCGACTATAGCGCCTGCAACCTGACCGACCTCGGCAAGCCAGAAGGTTACGTGCAGCGCCAGATCGAAGGCTGGAGCAGTCGCTACGAGAAGGCATTGACCCCTGACGCGCCGCGCTGGGAGGCCGTGGTCGCCTGGCTGCGCGAGAAGATGCCGGCAGACCACGCGCGCCCCGGCATCATTCACAACGACTACCGCTTCGATAACGTGATCCTCGATGCCGCCAACCCAATGCGGATCATTGGCGTACTGGACTGGGAAATGACCACCCTCGGCGACCCGCTGATGGACCTGGGTAACACCCTGGCGTATTGGATCGAAGCGACAGACCCTGCCCCCGTACAACTGATGCGCCGCCAGCCGAGTAACGCCCCCGGGATGTTGACCCGTCGCCAATTTGTTGATTACTACGCCGAACGGGCGGGCATCACGATCGATAACATTGATTTCTACTACACCTACGGCCTGTTCCGCCTGGCCGGTATCATCCAGCAGATCTACTACCGCTTTTATCACGGTCAAACCCAGGACAAGCGTTTCGCCCCGTTCATCCACATGAACAGACTGCTGGAGCATATGAGCCTGCAGGTCATCGAAAAATCCAGCCTTTGACACCAACAAGAAGAAAGGAATAGCCCATGTCCAAGACCCAACTGTTCGACCTCGACGGCAAGATCGCCTTTGTCTCGGGGGCCAGCCGTGGCATCGGCGAAGCCATTGCGCACCTGTTGGCCCAGCAGGGCGCTCATGTCATCGTCTCCAGCCGCAAGCTCGAAGGCTGCCAGCACGTAGCCGATGCCATTATCGCGGCAGGCGGCAAGGCGACCGCCGTGGCATGTCACATCGGCGAAATGGAACAGATCCGCGAGACCTTTGCCGTTATTCGCGGGCAATTCGGGCGCCTGGACATTCTGGTAAACAATGCGGCCACCAACCCGCAGTTCTGCAACGTGCTGGACACCGACCTGAGTGCCTTCCAGAAGACCGTTGATGTGAATATACGCGGCTACTTCTTCATGTCGGTGGAAGCCGGCAAGCTCATGCGCGAGCACGGCGGCGGCAGTATTATCAACGTCGCCTCGATCAATGGGGTTTCGCCGGGGCTGTTTCAGGGCATCTACTCGGTAACGAAAGCCGCCGTGATCAACATGACCAAGGTGTTCGCCAAGGAGTGCGCCCCGTTCGGTATCCGCTGCAATGCCCTGCTGCCCGGCCTGACCGATACCAAGTTCGCCTCCGCGCTGGTCAAAAACGAGGCCATCCTCAATACGGCCCTGCAGCAAATTCCGCTCAAGCGCGTGGCCGATCCCAAGGAAATGGCGGGTGCGGTGCTGTATCTGGCCAGCGATGCCTCGAGCTACACCACAGGGGTGGCGTTGAACGTCGATGGCGGTTTCCTGTCCTGAGCCGCGCGGCGAGGCGGTTTGTTGGCTTGCCTGCGGCTGCAGGCGCCAGCAAGGCTGGCTCCTGCAGGCACCTGGCGGTACCATGTCGGCCCTTCTGCGCCCTGCCGAATTAAGCCGATTAAATGCCTTTTGAACTCAGCGTTGACCTGACCACCCTCGCCATTCTCGCCGCCGTTGCTTTTGTCGCCGGCTTTATCGATGCCATCGCCGGTGGCGGCGGATTGCTTACCACACCCGCCCTGCTGACTGCCGGCCTGCCACCGCACCTGGTATTGGGTACCAACAAACTCAGCTCGACCTTTGGCTCGGCTACCGCCGGTTTCACGTTCTACCGGCGCAAGCTGTTCGACCCCATTCAATGGCGTCGAGGCCTGATCGGTACGGCGATTGGTGCATTGATTGGCGCGGTCACCGCCCATTACCTGCCCGCCGAGTGGTTGAACAAGATGCTACCGGTGATCGTCTTCGCCTGCGGCGTCTACCTGTTGTTCGGCGGCACGCCCAAGGCACCACTGGACGCCAACGCGCCAATCAAGAAAGGCAGGCAGTTTCCCCAAGGCTTTTCCCTGGGTTTCTATGACGGCGTTGCCGGCCCTGGCACGGGCGCCTTCTGGACCGTCAGCAGCCTGCTGCTGTACCCCATCGACCTGGTACGGGCCAGCGGTGTGGCGCGCAGCATGAACTTTGTCAGCAACGCAGCTGCACTGTCGGTGTTCATCTTTTCGGGGCAAGTGGACTGGCTGATCGGGCTGTCCATGGGTTCAGCGCTGATGGTGGGTGCGTTTTTCGGTGCACGCACCGCCATCAGCGGCGGCGCCAAGTTTATCCGCCCGGTGTTCATCACCGTCGTGCTCGGACTGACTGTCCGCTTAGCTTGGCAACACTGGTTCAGCCAGGCCTGAACGACGGGCTACATAAAGGTCAATCAGGTACCGGGCGATAGAGCGGCTTGCTGGCAACGGCGGCAATGCATCGACCCGGAACCACCGGGCATCCTCGATCTCGTCAGGCTGCATGACGATCTCGCCCCCGGCGTACTCAGCATGGAACCCCAGCATCATGGAGTGCGGGAACGGCCAGCACTGGCTGCCGACGTACTGGATGTTCTTCACCTCGACCTGCACTTCCTCACGCACTTCACGAACCAGGCAGTCTTCAGCGGACTCACCTGGTTCGGCAAAGCCTGCAAGGGTGCTGTACACCCCGGTGACAAAGCGTGGTGAACGGGCCAGCAGGATTTCATCACCACGGGTGATCAGCACAATCATGCTGGGCGAGATGCGTGGGTAGAAACGCAGGTCGCACGGCGCGCAGTACATCGCGCGCTCCCAGTGGATCTGTTGCATCGGCTGACCACAACTGCCGCAGAAGCGGTGCTCTCGGGCCCAGGTACCGATCTGCGCGGCGTACCCCAGCACCTTGTAGATCTCGAAGTCGCCTTCGAGCATGAACTGGCGCAGCCCACGCCAGCTGCAGCCGGGTACGTCCTGCTCGGCCTTGAGCTCCAACAGAAACACCGGTTGCCCATCAAAATAGCCGATGCCGTGTTCGCACAACACCTCCAGGCCCTGGTGCTTGAGCCAATCGCGGGGAAACAAGGCACCGTTATCGTCAACCAGAAAACCCTGGGCACAGCGGGCGACCGCCAAGCCGCCACTGATGTTCGTATCCAGTACCGCGGTTGTCCAACGCACTGACATATTCCGGTTCCTTGTGCGAGCCCGCGGCTGGGTGGTTTCAGTCGGCGAACTCGGGTTTCTGTTTACTCATGTGGGCAGCCATGGCTACCCGCAGATCGGTGGACTGCAGCATGGCAGCATTCCAGGTGGCGATGTACTCCAGACCATCGTCGATGCGGTGGTCGCGCATGTAGCTGAGCATCTCCTTGGTGCCGGCCACGGCAATGGGGGATTTTCCCGCAATTTCCTTGGCAATGGCAAAGACCCCGTCGAGCAGGCTGGCCTGATCGGTGAAGGTACGGTTGACCAGGCCGATTTGCCGCGCCTCTTCTGCGTCGATGGTACGGCCGGTATAGGCCAGCTCTCGCACCAGGCCATCGCCGATGATACGTGGCAAACGCTGCAAGGTGCCGACGTCCGCCGCCATGCCCATGTCGATTTCCTTGATCGAGAACTGTGCATCGCTGGCGGCATAGCGCATGTCGCAGGCGGTGATCAGGTCGATGGCCCCCCCCAGGCAGTAGCCCTGAATGGCCGCCAGGACCGGTTTGCGGCAGGTGTCGACGGCATTGAAGGACGCCTGCATCTGCAAAATGGTGCGCCGCAGCAGGCGCGCATTGCGGCCAACGTCCTTGCCCAGCTGGTTGGCCACCGAGGCCAGCAGCATCAGGTCGATGCCGGACGAGAAATGCTTGCCCGCGCCGCTGATCACCACGACCCGCACAGCATCGGTATCGTCGATCCATTTGAAAATTTCGATGATTTCCGCCCAGAACGCGGCGTTCATCGCGTTGACCTTTTCCGGACGGTTGATCTGTACATGGGCAATGTTGTTCGACAGTTCGACCTTGAACGCTTGATAGTCGGTCACAACGGCACTCCTCGGGCTAAGGCAGGGTTAGTCGCAGGACTATATCAAGGTCACGGCAGACACCCAGACCGTGGTTTTGCCAAAACAAGGACTACATCCGCCTTGATCTTGTCGCCCACATCCGGCAAGTTGCGCAGCTGTTGAATCATAAGGATACATTTTTCATGTCCCGCTCCCTGGCCGGCGCCCTGGCCCACAATTTTCTCGGGCAGTCGCCACGTTGGTATAAAGCCACCATTTGCCTGTTCCTGCTGCTCAACCCACTGTTGCTGTTTACCCTCGGCCCGGTAGTGGCTGGCTGGGTACTGGTAATCGAATTCATTTTCACCTTGGGCATGGCGCTCAAGTGCTACCCATTGATGCCAGGCGGGTTACTGATGGTCGAAGCCCTGTTGCTGGGGATGACCACGCCACAAACACTGTACGAAGAGCTGCAACACAACTTCCCGGTGATCCTGCTGCTGATGTTCATGGTGGCCGGCATCTACTTCATGAAAGAGCTGTTGCTGTTCGTGTTCTCGCGCATCCTGCTCGGGGTGCGCTCAAAGGCCCTGTTGTCGCTGCTGTTCTGTTTCCTCTCGGCGTTTCTGTCGGCCTTCCTTGATGCCCTCACCGTGACCGCGGTGATCATCAGTGCCGCCGTGGGCTTCTACTCGGTGTACCACCGGGTGGCATCAGGCAACAACCCACGCGAAGAGTCGCTGGTCGATGATGATCAGCACCTGGCCAACCTGCACCATGAAGACCTGCAACAGTTCCGCGCCTTTCTGCGTAGCCTGCTGATGCACGGCGCAGTCGGCACGGCACTGGGCGGTGTCTGCACCCTGGTGGGTGAGCCGCAGAACCTGCTGATCGGTCATGAAATGGGCTGGCACTTTGCCGACTTCTTCCTCAAGGTCGCACCGGTGTCCTTGCCCGTACTGGCCGCCGGCCTGGTGACCTGCGTGCTGCTGGAGAAACTGCGCTGGTTTGGCTATGGCACCTTGCTGCCGGACAACGTGCGCCGCGTGCTCGCCGCCTACGCCGCCGAAGACGATGCTGCCCGGACCTCCCAGCAACGCGCCGCACTGCTGATTCAGGGCCTGGCCGCCTTGATCCTGATTGTCAGCCTTGGTCTGCACATCGCCGAAGTGGGCCTGATCGGCCTGCTGGTCATCGTATTGATCACCAGCTTCACCGGGATTACCGATGAGCATCGGCTGGGCCGCGCCTTCCAGGACGCCATGCCATTCACCTCGTTGTTGGTGGTGTTCTTTGCCGTGGTCGCGGTCATCCACCAACAACAACTGTTCAGCCCGCTGATTGCAGCGGTACTGGCCCTGCCGACCGAGCAGCAGCCCGGCATGCTGTTCATTGCCAACGGCCTATTGTCGGCGATCAGCGATAACGTCTTCGTCGCCACGATCTACATCACCGAGGTCAAGCAGGCGTTCCTGGCGGGCAGCATGAGCCGCGAGCATTTCGAAACCCTGGCGGTGGCGATTAACACCGGCACCAACCTGCCGAGTGTGGCCACCCCGAATGGCCAGGCGGCGTTCCTGTTCCTGCTGACGTCGGCCATCGCGCCGTTGATTCGCCTGTCCTACGGGCGGATGGTCTGGATGGCCCTGCCCTACACCATCGTCATGGGCGGGCTGGGCTGGTGGGCCGTGACCTATTGGCTGTAAGCCAACAGCACACTTGAGCGCCGAACAGGGCTTCGACAGGCAACCGCCGGTCGAAGCCCTGTTTTTTTCAGCCAATTTTCAGCCAATCGGATGCCAGGCGCGGTGATCCCGTGCCAGCAGTTCATCCGCTGCAGCCGGGCCATCTTCGCCAGCCGCATACGGCTGTACATCACCGCCACGCTGCCACGCATCGAGAAAAGGCTGTACCGCACGCCAGCCATTCTCGATGTTGTCGGCGCGCTGGAACAACGTCTGATCGCCGGTCAGGCAGTCATAGATCAGCGTTTCGTAGCCCGTTGATGGCTGCATCTTGAAAAAATCCTTGTAGGCAAAGCCGAACTCCACCGTCTCCATGGCAAGGGTTGGCCCCGGGCGTTTGGCTTGCAGGTCAAACCACATCCCTTCATTGGGCTGGATCTGGATTTTCAAGTAGTTGGGCTTCGGCCGCTCGGCATCGCTGTCACGAAACTGCGCATAAGGCGCTGGCTTGAAGCAGATGGCGATTTCGGTATCACGCACGCTCATCCGCTTGCCGGTACGCAGGTAAAATGGCACGCCGACCCATCGCCAGTTGTCGATCATGACTTTCAACGCAACATAGGTTTCGGTCTGGCTATGCGGGCCAACCCTGGGCTCTTCGCGATACCCCGGCAGTTTCTTGCGCCCTTGTTTGCCTGCCGTGTACTGCCCACGCACCGAATTTTTCAAAGCCATGGCCATCGACCAAGGCCGGATAGCCCCGATCACCTTGGCCTTTTCGCTGCGCACGGCATCGGCGCCAAACGCCGCTGGCGGCTCCATGGCAACCATCGCCAGCAACTGGAACAAGTGATTTGGCACCATGTCCCGCAATGCTCCCGTGTGGTCGTAAAACCCACCACGGCTTTCCACGCCGATGGTTTCGGCTGCAGTGATCTGCACATGATCAATGTAGTGATTATTCCAGAAGGCCTCGAACAAGCCGTTGGAGAAGCGGCTGACCAGGATGTTCTGCACCGTCTCTTTGCCCAGGTAGTGGTCGATGCGGTAGATCTGCTTTTCGCTCATCACCGCGAGCAACGACGCATTCAACGCCTCAGCGCTGGCCAGGTCGGAACCGAACGGTTTTTCCACCACAACCCGACGAAAGCCGTTGGCTTCGTCGAGCAACCCTGCACCGCCCAGTTGCCGGGCCACCTCGGCGAAAAAACGCGGCGCGGTAGCCAGATAGAAGATGGCATTGCCCGTGCCGCTCTTGTCGATCCGTTGTGCGATGGCTTGATAGGTGGTCGAGGCGAGGAAATCGCCAGTCAGATAATGAATATGCCTGGCCAGGCGCCCCCATCGCTTTTCATCAAAACAGCGTGTGCCCTCATTACCCTGGTCGCGTTCACGCATGAAGGCTTCCAGGCGCGCGGCAAACTCACGGTCGGCGGACGGGTTGTGATCGACCCCGACAATACGCATGCGCGGGTCAAGCAAGCCATCACGCTGCAGGTTGAACAGGGCAGGCATCAACAGACGTTTGACCAGATCACCATTGGCACCAAACAGAAACAGCGTGCACGGTGCAGCGGTTTCAGCCTTGGCTAGCGTCATTCGAACTTCTCACTGTGCCCACCAAAACCAAAACGCATCGCTGAAAGCAGTTTGTCGGCATAGGTGCCTTGCTGCTGGCGTGAGCGGAAGCGCGCAAACAGGGCACTCGACAACACCGGCACGGGCACTGCCTGCTCGACTGCCGCATCAATGGTCCAACGCCCCTCCCCACTGTCGGCAACAGCGCTGCTGAAACTGTCGAGTTGCGGATCGGCGACCAGCGCGCTGGCGGTCAGGTCTAGCAGCCAGGACGTGACGACGCTGCCACGGCGCCAGACCTCGGCAATCTCGGCCAGGTCGAGGTCAAGACGCTGCTCGGCGGGCAGTGCAGCGCCGGCTTTGCTCTTGAGCAGGTCGAAGCCCTCGGCATAAGCCTGCATCAGGCCATACTCGATGCCATTGTGGATCATCTTCACATAATGACCGGCACCTGCAGGCCCGGCATGGATGTAGCCCTGCTCAGCGCGCCCGAGCGGGCCCGTGCGCCCCTCGGTACGGGGAACGTTGCCAACCCCCGGCGCCAGCGCGACGAACAACGGTTCCAACCGTTCCACGATGGCTGCCTCGCCACCAATCATCATGCAATAGCCACGCTCCAGGCCCCAGACGCCGCCCGAGGTTCCTACATCGACATAGTGCAGTTGACGTGTGGCCAAGGTGTCGGCCCGACGGATGTCATCCTTGTAGTGGGTGTTACCACCATCAATAATCACGTCATCGGCTTCCAGCAGGTCGGCCAGCCGGGCAATGGTCTGCTCGGTAGCCTCACCGGCTGGCAGCATTACCCACACGGCCCGCGGCTTGTCCAGCAGAGCAACCATGTCCTCGAGGCTCTGCGCGCCGCGCGCGCCTTCAACGACCAGGGCATCGATTGCCGCCACATTACGGTCGTGAACCACTGGAAGATGGCCATGGCGCATCAACCTTCTCGCGATGTTGCCGCCCATGCGGCCCAGCCCCACGATTCCCAATTGCATGACGATGGCTCCACTGGATGTCGGAAAACTCAGCCCATTGCTGGGCTCAAGATTAGTCCAGACACAGGCATTGGCCGTCATAAAGCGCACCGACGCGCGATGACTGACCGGCCAACGCCTGCAGCAGCGCCGTCGTTCACTCAGGGTTGGCCGAGAAACACGTCATCTGCGGTTTTCTTGTCCAGTTTGGCGCGATAGATCGCAATCACCTGCTGACCGTCGCTGGCCTGCGCTTTCTGCCACTGCAAGCCTTGTCGTCGTTGCTCGCGGGTTTTCACATGGGCAGCGCTGAAGTCACGCTCGGCTGCGTCGGCACTGGCGTAATGAAAATGGGCATACCAGAGCACTTCGCCATCCTTGTCACGTATTTCGTACTCATCCAGGTAGTCCACCAGCCGTTGCTGCTTGTCCTTCAACGGTTTACGCCTGACAGTACGAGCGATGGTGATCGCCTTCTGCTCGTGCAGGTAGGCAATCCGTGCAGCCGTTGGCAGTTGGCGTTTGATCATCTCGATACGAATCCGCTTGCCAGCCTCGCGCATCTGCTCGGACTTGTCCCATAAGGCCTTGTTTATCAATTCTGCAGACTGCCCCGTCACCGCCTCATCGGTCGCGTTGTCACGAATGAGCAGCGCATCGATCTGCGTGTACAAGTCAAGCAAGGGCCGGGCCTGCAACACCAGCAGGTCCTCCATGTCAGAAGGCAACTGAGCCGTCAGTGACTGGGCCTGAGCACGCGCAATGGACTGATCGGCTTGACGCAACAGCGCATCGGCACGCCCCAGCAATGTCCGCAGGGCAACACCCGGTTGCGCGGCGGCCTGCGTCCGTTGGGCCATTGGCACCTCGCGCCACACCGACTCGCCGGGGGGCTGCTCATAACTGGTAATGACCGTGTTCTCGATCGGGTCCATTACATCGACAATCGCCGGTTGCCCGGCGTGCCCCTCAGCACGACGCTGCCCGACGACCAGTCGCTGCCCTCGGGTACGAATCAGCGTTTTACCCCGGCTGGAAGGCCCCGGTTTGGGCTTTGGCGCTTTGGGAAGGCGAGTGATCTGCTCTGCCAGCGCCTCTAATGCCTGGTCCAGGAGTTTCTGAATCAGATCGCGCAGCGGCGCCAGCAACGCCTGATGTTCGGCTTCATCAAGGCTTTGACGGTAGTTATCGAGCGTGTCGAGTGATTTTTGGTAGCTTCGTACCGCATTGTCCAAAACCTCCACCTGCTCCTGCGCCGACAAGGCAGGGTCCTTCGCATCGATTCTCAATCGGCAGGCTAGTTTAGCTTGCGGAACGACCTGTTCCAGCAACACCGTGCTGCTGTCTTCGATCTTCAGGATGATGCCGAGGGCAATGGTGTACAGCTGAGTCCCCCGCCAGGCCAGGGAGGATGACAGCCCGACTTGAAGCAGTTGAATTTCCGTCAAGTAGCGAGGGCCATCAGGAAGCGCTTTTTCCAATACTGGCGCCAGCGACTCCATGGCGTAAGTCGTCTCGGCAATTTCAGTGATTTGGGCCTGTTGCTTGGCACAATACTTCTCCAACAGTGCACGCTCCGGCGTACCGTGCCCCTTGAGCAACGCAGGCAACCCGCCTCGCCCCTCAAAACTGTTGACCAAGCGGTCGATCAACTGCTTGACGCTAAAGCGCTGCAAACGCAGCTCTGAAGACAGTTGCCCCTTGACCAGCATGTGCTGCCTGAGCATTTCGGCCATAATGCGCCGATAGCCGCTTACCGCCGACAGGTCGTTCAGCGTTTGCATGTTGCTGATCACCTGCCCGACCAGTTCGTCGTGCTGACGCAGCCGTTCAATCAGGCTGGCCAGTTCAGCCCCGGATATTTCCTCTGGGCGCCTGGGTGCGTCCCGCAGCGCTTCCAGTTGCGCACGCTGGGTTGTCAGCTCTCCCTGTAACGCTGCAATACGCGCCTGCTTGCTCACCTGGGCCGCACGTATACGCGCACTGCCGTGCATGCCACCGCGCAGGCGTAAACGCAGGTCCAACGCCCAGGTGCCATCGGCCTGACGTTTCAGCCAGGGCCCCGGCTCATCCGGTGTGCGGCTGTCGGCGATGCGTACCCCCTCTTCATCCACTCGCACCGGGTAAACGTCATGGCCGATCTGAACCCAGTTTTTGTGCTGGAAGGAATACACGCCCTGCGCATCCGGCGAGCCGAGTGTGTCGATTGATTTAGCTGAGCGAAAACGTGCCAGCGCCCGAACCTGTGCGCTCGACAACCGGCCTTGAGCCGATGACCAGGAAAAGTCCAACTGATTGAGCACCGTACCGTTACTCAATACCGCGGGCGCCTCTTCAACACGCAGCGATATCGGAGCCTCGGTTGCCGGGGGTAACGGCGTAGCCCCTGCAGCCGATGGCCGTACCGGTAGCGGCAGTAACTCCAGGACGTACATCAGGCAGAACAACAGATCGAGCAAGGCCGGTACAAGTTGCGACGGGCTGGTCTGGCCATTGAGCTGCTGTACACCATGGGCAAACGCCAGCGCCCAACCCACAGCGGCCAAGGGACCACGCACAAATGGCAACAGCGTATTGAACAGCAGCCAACTGAGCGTTTGCCAATGCTTTGCACGGTCCTCGGCATTGGAGATGGACTGCAGGTCGGCAATGCGCAGCAGTTGCGCAACAGTTCCTTCATAGACATGCCGAGCGGCCTCACCCGGCAGTGCCAGGCTACTCAACACTACAGGTGCCGGCGTTTCGATGGCCTGGAAATCGGGTTCCAGCAGAACCCTTCGCAGGTGCGGCTCGCTGAAACCGCCATGGTCGTAGATCGGCCGTACCAGATCGGCCAAGCGGGACAGGATGTCCGCCTGCAACCCTGGGTCAGCCACAATCTGCTCCAACAGAGCCTTGCGCGAGGCAAACTGCAACAGCGGCGTGGCGTGCAGGGGTCGAAACAACAGCAGAGGCCCCGGCGAGGAAGGCTCAATCAAGTAGGTGTTCTCTACCTTGTCCGCCGAGGCGCCCGGTTCAGCGACAAAGGCCAGTGCGGACACCGTTGGCGACGGCCCCGCTGGCGATGACGTCAGTGCAACCGCCAACTCATACCCCGCCTCGGTAAAGCCACATGCACCGCGAATGGTGTTTTCAAGTGCCAGCAACGGCAGTTGCCCATACCATTGGGCCCTGAACAACGGATAGCGCAGTTCAACCTGCGCAGCATCATCACGCAGTTGGTTTGCCAGCAAGGCCTGATACTGCGCGCCTGCATCGACGCTACGGACCAGGTGCCTGACATAGTCAATGTCGAACCATTCCGGCAAGGCAGCAGCGCCTCGGGTGCGAACTTCAAGTGCCCCGGGGCGCAAGCTCTCGAGGTTGTCGAGTGCCAGTTGTGTCAAGCTGCGGACGCTGGTTTTAATCGTACCCTGCACCGTCAGGTTGCCAGCGCTACCCAACGCTGCACCGATCACCTCATGATTGAGGACTTCGATCTGCTCGATCGCCACGGCCTGGGCATCAGGGTGATCACGCAGCATTTGTTGCTGCAGGCGCTTTTGCGCAAAGACCTCGATCGTCGGAATACCGTCGAGATAAGAACGGCCACTCATGACCTCCGGTATCTGTGCCACTGCCTTGAGGCACTGAAGATAGCGATCCTGGTCGCTTTTGCGTGCGTTCAACAACCACTCCGGGAAATGCCGGGACAGTTCACGTGCATAATCAATGGCCTGCAGCTGCCCGATGGCTTGCATCGAGATCACGCCATCCAGCGTTGCAGCGAAGGTACTGCCATCAAGGTCCGCGCGCGTGCCCATCAGGTCAATCCAATGGAGCTGCTGCTCAAACAGCAAACGCGCCTGAGCCTCGAACATATCGCCAAGGGTACGGGAAACGGTACAGGTGGCCGCACCGTGTTCGGGCCATTGTTCAACATACTGCAGCAACGCCTGGAGTGAGTCGAAGGGTTGCAGATAGCCGCTCAGGTCGTACAGGTACACCTGGGTATTGTGCTCACCCTCCAGCCCACTGATGATCAGGCTGCTCATCAATTCGCCAGCGCCCCCCTGCTCGCCCGGCGGTACACCCAGCACGTACAGCTTGACCTTGGCCAGTTCGGTAACCCGTGAACGATCCGCCTCGAAAGGGTAGCGGGCCAGTTCAGTCAGCAGTGACTGCTGGGTAGCGGTAAGGCGACCCGACGCCTTCGCGACCTGGACTGCGCTTGCAAAATGCTGCCGCAGCCAGTGCTCAGTGCAACTGAGCGGCGTTTGCCCGTTGGGTAATGCGCGGTTCCAGAATTCGACCAGCGCCTGTTTGTACGCATCGAGAAGTGCAGTGCCGCAGGCATTGATCAGCAACTCCACGGTATGCAGATCAAGCGTCAGGGCCTGAGGAAATTCGGCGCCCTGCTCTTGCGTGAGGAAATCATGGCCGGGGGTAAGGTTGCAGGTGATTTTGCTGGCGCACTGCTGGACTACCGCTTGAGCCAGGCTCAGCGCGGTACTCGCCTGGTCAGAGACCGGCCCACGCACGGTGACATGCAGGGGGTCCAGCGTCACGGGCAATTGACGCGCTGCCCATTCTCGGCTCAGTAGTTGCTCGGCCACCGTGCCCAGGGTGGGTCGGGAGGCAACGATCCCGGCCAAGGTCATTGCCTGTGAAACATGGCGCTCGCGCCATTGGGCATAGTGTAGGTCTGTCATCTGAAAAGCCTTCTTGTATAGAACTGAAGGCCCGATTTGAACGCAGTACTGCCAATGCCACGCGGTATCCTGATACCGCCCTGCAACAAAACAGCTTAACCTTCGCAAAACCCTCGCTAAAGTGACCAGCGGGTCACATATTTCACTCAAGCTCTCCTACACTCATAAAGCTGCCCGGATAACGTTTGGAAAATTTGCCCTGTCGCACCGGTCACGCCTGAAAAACGGGCTCACCACCCAGTAGTACCAAGGCCAGGGTTCCTGACAACAGGTGCGCCCCTTCCACCCTCCGTCTGAAACACGCCTTCGGCGGAAAGCATCAATGGGTGCGGCGTTTGCATGCAAGAAAACGAACACTTCAACACGACGTATAAAACAGAGAAATCGCTTTACCGCTAATGACCATTTCGGGTGCCATTACACCCGTTTGCATAGGGACGGAGAGACGTATGATTGATGCTGCTGTCGAACCTCATGTAACGCATTTCACTGCTCAAGTCATCGAGCCGGCCAGCCCCCCTTTCGCACCTGCAGCGACGCCATCCAGGCCCGTACCACAGCAAAACCCGAACAAGAAAAAGATCCTGTTCGTCACTTCCGAGATTGCCGACCTGGTCAAGACCGGTGGCTTGGGTGATGTCTCGGCTGCCTTGCCGCGCGCCATGAGCCACCTGCATGACGTGCGGGTACTGATCCCCGGCTATCCGCAGGTGCTGGAAAGCGACAATCCGATTCATCTGGTCGGGGAACTGGGCGGGCACGCCGCACTCCCTCCCTGCAAGATCGGCCGCATGGACCTGGCCGACGGCCTGGTGATCTATGTCCTGATCTGCCCAGAACTGTACCAGCGCGAAGGCACGCCCTACGGGGCAAACAATGGCCGCGACTGGCCTGACAACCACATCCGTTTCGCCCGCCTGGGGCTGGCCGCCGCCGAGATCGCGGCTGGCGAGGGCATGGTGCACTGGAAGCCCGACCTGGTGCATGCCCATGACTGGCCCGCTGGCCTGGCGCCGGCGTACATGCACTGGCGCGGCCTGCATACCCCAACCCTGTTCACCATTCACAACCTCGCCTATCAGGGGGTGGTCAGCCGGGCGTGCTGCCCGGAACTGGCCATCCCAGAACACGCCCTGCAGCAGGAAGGCATGGAGTTCTATGGCAAGCTGTCCTTCCTCAAGGCCGGCCTTGCCTATTCCAGCCACATCACCACAGTCAGCGCCACCTACGCGCAGGAAATCACCACACCAGCGTTTGGCTGCGGCCTCGACGGTTTTCTCTCGAGCAAGGCGCAGTCGGGCCTGTTGAGTGGCATTCCCAACGGCATCGACGAGAGCTGGGATTCGGCTACCGACACCCACCTGAGCCACCCCTTCAGCCTCAACGACTGGGAGGGCAAGGCGCGCAATACCCAACAGGTACGCACACTGTTCGGTTTGCAGCCCAGCGAGGGGCCACTGTTTGCAGTCGTGTCACGACTGGTCTATCAGAAAGGCCTGGACCTGACGCTGGGCGTTGCCGAATACATCGTCCAACAAGGCGGCCAGATCGCGATTATCGGTCGTGGCGAGCCGGAAGAAGAACAGGCCATGCGTGACCTGGCGCTACGTTTTCCAGGGCAGATCGGCGTACGCATCGGTTTCAATGAAACTGACGCCCGGCGCATGTTTGCCGGCAGCGACTTCCTGCTGATGCCGTCACGCTATGAACCCTGTGGCCTCAGCCAGATGTATGCGCAGCGCTTCGGTTCACTGCCGGTAGCCCGCAATACCGGCGGCCTAGCCGACACCATCGAGAATGGCGTCACCGGGTTTCTGTTCAACGAGTCTACGGTGGAGAGTTACCGCGAAGCCTTGAGCCGGGCCTTTTATGTCTATGCCAAAAAAGACCTGCTGCACGCCATGCGCTGCCTGTCGATGACCCAACCCTTCAACTGGTGCCAGGCGGTAGAGCCCTACGCCCGTTTGTATGAAGCGTTGGTAGAACGCGCCACTCAAGGTCACTCATGAGCACGAGGTAACGGGCATGCCCAAAAGCCCGGCCCAGTTGCCAACCCTCGGTAATCACCTGCTGGAGCACGAAACTAGCCGTTTCGCGCTCCGGGCACCGGAGCCTTCCCATGACTGACCACGCCTTGCTCTTGCTGGCGCACCGTGCCGGCCTGCAAGTGGACTGGACCGACGCCAACGGCCGTCAACAACGGGTCACCGACACCGTCCTGCGTAAAATGCTGGCCGGGTTGGGCCACCCGGCCGACACCCCAGCAGCCATCGAGAAGAGCCTGAGCGCACTGCTCAAAGCCCATGACGCCAAGCATCTCCCTCCCCTGTTGACGGTGGATCTGGGGCAGCCACTGGACCTGTCGCACTACTTTGCCGCAGGCAGCACCTGCCAGGTGACGCTGGAAGACACGCATGAACAGTCGCTGCAACTGGACGCCAATGCCATGCTGCCCGGCACGCTGCCAATCGGCTACCACCAGGTGGCGATCGACGGACGTACCTTCACCCTCGCCGTTGCACCTTTGCGTTGCTACAGCCTGGCGGATGCCTTGGGCACCGATCATCCACGCTGCTGGGGGCTGAGCGCTCAACTCTATAGCCTGCGTCGCCCGGGTGATGGCGGTTTCGGTGACTGCCTGGCACTGGAGGCGCTGGCACGCAGTGCCGCCGAGCGCGGTGCGGATGCCCTGGCTATCAGCCCGGTGCATGCGATGTTTGCCAGCGACACTGAACGCTACAGCCCCTACTCACCGTCCAGCCGACTGTTTCTGAACAGCCTGTACGCTAGCCCAGCGATCATTTTTGGCGAGCGTGCCGTACGCCAGGCAAATGAACAGATCGGGCAAGAGGAACTGCAACGCCTCGAAGACCTTCCACTGATCGAATGGCCCAGTGCCGCGAAGGCCAAGCAGCGCCTGCTAGAGGCGTTGTACCGAGACTTCATCCAGCAGGAACACCCGCTGTACAACGACTTCCAGAGCTTTCGCGACACCGGTGGTCAAGCCCTGGAGCATCACTGCCGCTTTGAAGCCATGCTGGAGGCCGCCGCTGAACGCGGCATGGACGCTGACTGGCGACATTGGCCGAAAACCTGGCACAACCCCTACAGCGCGGAGGTCGCAGCCTTCGCCGAGCAGCACGCCGAACGGGTTACTTATCACGCGTTCTGCCAATGGCTGATTACCCGCAGCCTTGAACGTGCACAGGACGCTGCCCGCAGCAACGGCATGAGCGTTGGCCTGATCAGCGACCTGGCCATCGGTGCTGACGGTGTTGGCAGCCAGGCCTGGAGTCGCCAGGACGAACTGTTGGCCGACTTCAGCATCGGCGCGCCGCCCGACCTGCTCAACCGTGCCGGGCAGAAGTGGGGCCTGTGTGCGTTTTCCCCTGAAGGATTGCGGCGCAATGGCTTTCGCGCCTTTATCGAGATGCTCAGGGCCAGCTTTCAGCATGCCGGGGGCTTGCGCATCGACCATGTACTGGGCCTGCAGCGGCTCTGGCTGATCCCCCTGGACGCCGAAGCGGGTGACGGCGCCTACCTGCACTACCCGCTCGACGACCTGTTGCGCCTGCTGAGCCTGGAATCGGTGCGACACAAGGGCATTGTGCTGGGTGAAGACCTCGGCACCATACCGGAAGGCTTGCGCGACAAGCTCTCCGCACGGGCCATACTCGGCCTTCGTGTGCTGTTGTTTGAGCAGCATGGACATGGCCAGTTCAAGCCGATCCTTGATTGGCCAGACGATGCGCTGGCCACCAGCAGCACCCACGACCTGCCACCGCTGGCCGGCTGGCTGCAGGCCCGCGACATCGATTGGAACCAGCGCCTGGGGTTGATCGACGCCATCACCGAGCGGCACTGGCGCGAAACCCGCGTAGCGGAATGCAAAGGCCTGCGCAGCATTCTGGAACAGAACTACCACCAGTCGCTCCCGGACAGTGATTCGCTCATCGATGCCTGCGTACGCTTTATCGGCCATACCCGCGCGCCGCTGGTGCTGCTGCCACTGGAGGATGCCTTGGGTATTGATGAACAGCCCAACCTTCCGGGTACGGTCAGCGGCCATCCCAACTGGCGTCGACGCTTCGCCCTGAACGCCGATGCCTTGCTCGATGACCCGGACGCCGCTCGCCGCCTTGAGCTGCTGGCGCAAGCCCGTGAACAAGCCTTCGAGCGTGACAGATGAATTCAACCCCGGCGATCTCGGCGCTGCTGCCCAGCGGTTTGCCTGCCACTGCAACACCCCGCTTGATCCCGGCACAGAACCGGGACAACACACCTGTGCTTCTACCCTTTGTCTTGTCCTCTGCCAGCTGTTCGGGACGTGCTGACACATTTCCCGTCAATCTCGTTATCCAGCCTATCGCCTGAAACAGGAGCATCAAGATGAGTGTCGAGGAAAAACGCATTAAAGAATTCGCCTACCTGATCTGGGAATCGGAAGGTAAACCCGACGGCCAGGAGCATCGCCATTGGGAAATGGCACGCAAACTGGCTGAAGCCGAAGCACTGGCACCCAAGGCAAAACCGCGCAAACCCAAAGCTGCCGCCAGCGCCCCCTCGCGTGCCAGCCCCCCAAACGCTGACAAGCCAGCGTCGGTGAAAAAACCACGCACCACCAGAAAGCCTGCTGCACAGTAAGCGCACTGCAACGTCGGCCTGCCGCTGCACAGGCCGACGTATGTTCGAGCAAGCGACAGATGAACGGTGAGTGCGTCCGTTGCAGGCACAACATGGCCCGGAACTGCGACCGCCACCACCCACCGGCCCCCATGAAGCAAGGACCTCCATGACGACACGCAAGCCCGCTGCGCCACTCCATGAACCTTCGCGATTGCGTGAGGGCCTGCCCTATCCGCTGGGTGCCACCTGGGATGGCCTGGGTGTCAATTTTGCACTGTTCTCAGCCAACGCAACCAAAGTTGAACTGTGCCTGTTCGACGCTGACGGTCAGGTGGAACTTGAGCGAATCGAACTGCCTGAGTACACCGACGAGATCTACCACGGCTACCTGCCCGACGCGCACCCAGGGTTGCTCTATGGCTACCGTGTGCATGGTCCCTACGCGCCGGAAAACGGCCACCGTTTCAACCCCAACAAACTGCTGATCGACCCCTACGCCAAACAGTTGGTCGGCGACGTGCGGTGGTCCGAAGCACTGTTTGGCTACACCATCGGCCACCCCGACGGCGACCTGAGTTTTGACACCCGCGACAGCGCGCCCTTCGTGCCCAAGTGCAAGGTCATAGACCCGGCCTACACCTGGGGGCGCGATCAGCGCGTCAACGTCCCCTGGGATCGAACCCTGCTGTATGAGACGCATGTACGCGGCATCAGCATGTGCCATCCGGCCGTACCGGAGACCCACCGCGGCACCTTTGCCGGTTTGATGTGCGAGGCGTTGTTGAGCCATATCAAACAGCTGGGGGTTACCTCCGTTGAACTGCTGCCCATTCATGCATTTGTCAACGACCAGCACTTGCTGAAAAAAGGCATGAACAATTTCTGGGGCTACAACAGCATCGCGTTTTTTGCCCCTCATCAGCGCTATCTGGCCAGCGGCAAAATCGCCGAATTCAAGGAGATGGTCGCGCACCTGCACGATGCAGGGCTGGAGGTCATACTCGATGTGGTCTACAACCATACCGCCGAAGGCAATGAGCAAGGCCCGACCCTGTCCATGCGCGGTATCGACAATGCCTCCTACTACCGCCTGATGCCCGATAACAAGCGGCTCTATATCAACGACTCAGGCACCGGCAACACCCTCGACCTGAGCCACCCGTGCGTGCTGCAACTGGTGACCGACTCCTTGCGCTATTGGGCTGGCGACATGCACGTGGACGGGTTCCGCTTTGACCTGGCGACCATCCTTGGTCGCTACCATAGCGGCTATGACGAACGTCACAGTTTTCTTGTTGCCTGTCGCCAGGACCCACTGTTACGTCAGCTCAAACTGATCGCCGAGCCCTGGGACTGTGGCCCCGGAGGCTATCAGGTGGGCAACTTCGCTCCCGGCTGGGCCGAGTGGAACGACCGATTCCGCGACACCATGCGCGCCTTCTGGAAGGGTGACGAGGGCCAGTTGACGGACTTCGCCTCGCGTATGACCGCCTCCGGCGAGCTGTTCAACCGACGTGGCCGACGGCCTTTCGCCTCAGTGAACTTCATCACCGCCCACGACGGTTTCACCCTGCGCGACCTGGTGTCCTATAACCAGAAACACAACCTGGACAACGACGAAAACAACCAGGACGGCAGCGACCACAACCTGTCCTGGAACCATGGCGTCGAAGGCCCTACCGACAACCCCGAGATCCGTGCCCTGCGCATGCAGCAAATGCGCAATTTCTTCGCAACCCTGCTGCTGGCCCAAGGCACCCCCATGATCGTCGCGGGCGACGAGTTCAGCCGTACCCAGCACGGCAACAACAACGCCTATTGTCAGGACAGCGAGATCGGCTGGGTCAACTGGAACCTGGATGAAGAAGGCACAGCCCTGCTCGACTTCGTCAAGCGACTGACAGCACTGCGCCAGCATTACCCGGTGCTGCGCCGTTCGCGCTTCCTGGTGGGCACATTCAATGAAGCCCTGGGTGTCAAGGATGTCACCTGGCTGGCAACCGACGGCAACGAAATGACCACAGAGCACTGGCATGACCGCCAAGGGCGCTGCCTGGGCATGCTGCTGAACGGACGGGCACAGGCCAGCGGCATCCTGCGCCCGGGGAACGACGCGAGCCTGCTGTTGATCGTCAACGCCTACCACGACCCACGCACCTTCACCTTGCCGGCAGTCCCGGATGGCAACCACTGGCGCTGCCTGCTCAATACCGCCCGGCCTGCAGAGGGCAAGACCAGACGGCTGGCGTTCGGCAGCAAACTGAAGGTCAGCGGCCGCTCTCTGGTGTTGTTGGAACTGCACGCTGCCGAGGATGCGTGATTTCGGGCGTGCTGATCTTCGTCGAGGCGGCAGGCTCGTTTTTTTAGTTTTTACAAATCAGATAGTTAAGCTTTTTCGCACGCCTTGATCATTTTTCATACCGAAAGACACGAAAAGTGCGCAACAAGGAACGAGCGCGCCAGGAAAGATGCAACACCGTTGCATTGCACTGCCCGGAAGCACTCCTTAGAAATGATTCGAAATAGCCAGCCCCGTTGAAAGACCCACCGGGGCTATCAAAAATGAAGAAATCATAATTTTCAGCACATTAGATGCTCCAACGCACCGCTCACGACACTTTCACAATTTCTTGACGCCCGCCTTGACCTCTCCTTAGCTTCAGGGAGTGAAACCTTACAGAATTTCTCATTCCGAGCCTCTAGCTCGCGGTTTTTAGCGCAAGCCAGAGGTAGGTTTGCTGGCGCGTGTCGCCCTCTGATTTTGTTGTACAGCCCGTGACATTCAGCCAGGCCATTGGCTGTTACAACAGAGGAGATCCGCCATGAAAAAAACATCGAGTCCTTCGGGCTTTGAGTATGTTTTCTATGCGGTTTCCACGTCGCTGCTAATCGCAACCCCTGTGGAAACCCATGCAGTGAGCCTAGAGGATAACGATTCGTTCTACGCACAATCGGCGGACCTGCCGGTTGTGTCGCTGCAACCGGTCAGCGTTGCGGGGTTGAGCCTGAGTAGCCTGAGCGGCTTCTCTGGACGCCAGGCTGAGCGAGCAATACAGGTTCCGCAGGACAGCATTGCCAGCCAATGGGCGCAGTTCCTTCCATCCCCTGGCAAGCCTGCAGGCACTGCACCGTACAACCTTGACGCGCCGAACCAGAACCTGCAGATCAGCCCCGACCTGTTCGTCCGTGAAACCAGTGATGGCAATACTCACCGCGCTGGTTTCTTCGTCGGTCACAGCAACTTACAAAGCCGCTTTGATGGTATGCGCCCACGCGGCAGCGAACCGAAGAATGCGGTCAAGCTGGAAGGTGAAAGCCTAGGCGTCTATTGGAGCATGACCCATGACCAAGGCTGGCATGTGGATGCTGTCGCCATGGGCACCCGCTTCGATGCCAGCGGCCGCAACGAAAGCGGTACTCGCCTGGACGGTACAGGCCATGCGCTAACCCTCTCGGTAGAAGGTGGCTACCCCATTGGCCTGGGTGACAACTGGGTGATCGAACCACAGGCACAATTGATCAACCAACAGTACTACCCCGGAAACCCTAACCAGGCCGAAATGCTGCAAAGCCACGACAGCCTGCCGAACTGGAGCGGACGCGTCGGCGCGCGCTTGTCTGGACGCTATGAGGTGCGCGGCATGCCGATCGAGCCCTACGTGCGCACCAACGTCTGGTATGACTTCTCCAACGCCGACACCCTTAGCCTCGACAAGGTAGACAAAGTCAGCAGTAGCCGCAGCTCTGCCACGATTGAACTGGGGATGGGCCTGGTCGCGCGGATGACACCCAAGGTGAGCCTGTTCGTCAGCGCCGACTACAGCAGCGTTGTCGACGATAACGCCCTGAATGGCTTGATTGGCAACCTGGGTGTACGGGTGCGCTGGTAGTGGCGTGGCCCCATCGTCGGCAACGCCGGTTCCTGCATGGGGCTCGGCATACCAGCCCCAGCAGGCGGTAGGCGGCTATGCCGGACGCAGGATCAACACCGCCAGCGGTGGCAGGTTCAGTGCCAGTGACCGCGCTTGCCCATGGCTGGCAATCGGCTCACTGGCCACGCTGCCACCATTGCCGTAATTGGACCCGGCATAGCATTCGGCATCGCTGTTGAGCACCTCACGCCAGTGCTCACCGCAGGGTACACCGATGCGGTAGCCCTCACGCGGCACAGGGGTGAAATTGGCGACCACCAACAACGGCTCACCTTTCGCGCTCCAGCGCAGCCAAGCGTAGACACTGTTGTGTGCATCGTCACCGATCAGCCATTGAAAGCCGCCTGGCAGGCAGTCCTGCTCATGTAGCGCGCGCTCCTCGCGGTACAACCGATTGAGGTCCCCCACCAGACGCTGAACGCCCAGATGCTCGGAGTACTTGAGCAGGTACCAGTCCAGCTCACTGTCGTGGTTCCACTCACGCCACTGACCGAATTCGCAGCCCATGAACAGCAGCTTCTTGCCAGGATGCGCCCACATGAAGGTCAGGTACGCACGAAGATTGGCAAATTTCTGCCAACGGTCGCCCGGCATCTTGTCAATCAGAGAGTGCTTGCCATGCACCACTTCGTCATGGGAAATCGGCAGGATGAAATGCTCGGAGTAGGCATAGATCAGGCCGAAACTCATCTCGTTGTGGTGGTGCACGCGGTGCACCGGATCGTTCTGGATATAGTGCAGGGTGTCGTGCATCCAGCCCATGTTCCACTTGTAGGAAAAGCCCAGCCCGCCCTGCTGAGTCGGCTGGCTGACACCGGGCCAGGCCGTCGACTCTTCAGCGATCATCAGCGCACCCGGCACTTCCTCGGCAACCACCGCGTTCAAATGCTTCAGGAAGTCGATGGCCTCAAGGTTCTCACGACCACCGTGACGGTTGGGTATCCACTCACCTTCGTTACGCGAATAATCGCGATACAACATCGAGGCCACCGCATCGACCCGTAACCCATCAATGTGGAAGTGCTTGAGCCAGTGCAGTGCCGAAGCCAGCATGAACCCATGAACTTCGGTACGGCCAAGGTTGTAGATCAGCGTATCCCAGTCCTGATGAAAGCCCTCCAGCGGGTTGTCATACTCATACAGTGCCGTGCCATCAAAACGTGCCAGGCCGTGGGTGTCGGTCGGGAAGTGTGCCGGTACCCAATCGAGAATCACACCGATGTCGGCCTGATGGCAGGCGTCGATAAAGGCAGCGAAATCCTCGGCCGAACCGTAGCGTGCCGTGGGCGCAAACAGCGACAACGGCTGATACCCCCAAGAGCCGCCGAACGGATGTTCCATGATCGGCATCAGTTCAATATGGGTAAAGTCCAGGCTCTGGATGTAGGGGATCAGGCGCTCGGCCAGCTCTCGCCAGTTGTAAAACCTTGCAACCTCACCCTCATCGTCCAGCTCGCACTGCCAGGAACCCGCATGCAGTTCATAAATTGACAATGGCGCATCGGTGGCCTGGCGAGCACTGCGATTCTGCATCCAGTAGTGATCCTGCCAGTCATGCTGCAGGTGCCCAGCCACCTTCGACGCCGTGCTCGGTGGCAGCTCCGTGGCCCGGGCCAAGGGGTCGGCCCTAAGCGGCAGGATCCCTTCATGGCCGAGAATTTCGTACTTGTATGCCTCGCCGGGATACAACCGAGGCACGAACACTTCCCAGACCCCGCTGGAATGGCGCAAGCGCATCGGATGCCGACGTCCGTCCCAGTTGTTGAAATCACCCACGACAGAGACCCGCCGGGCATTGGGCGCCCACACTGAGAAACACACGCCATCAACACCGTCCACCTGCATCGGCTGCGCACCGAAACGCGAGGACAGGTCGCGGTGATTGCCTTCGGCGAACAGGTAAAGGTCCGTATCACCCAGTAGCGGGCCAAAGCTGTAGGGGTCTTCGGTGATTTGCTCGTCACCCTCCCAACCGATCTTCAAGCGATAAGCCTGTGCCGTACCGATACGCCCGGTAAACAGTCCCTCTACGTCACCCTGCACCAGGTCGGCGAGCACCTCATCACGGTCACGGGCCAATACCTGTACCGTCAATGCCTTGGGCAGGTAGACCGTGACCCACTGAGCGCCGGCACCATCAAGGTGCGGCCCCAGGACTGCAAACGGATCGGCATGCTCGGCCTTTACCAGCGCCTCGATATCCCGTTGGTCAAGCCGCCCCTGCTCCCGCTTGTGCACGCTCATCTACTGCTCTCCCAGGTACTGATAAGCCCATGCAGACCATGCAAGGACACGGCCAACCGCTTGGGCGGTCGGCGTCATGAGCCCCTGCACCAGCCAACACCCTGGCAGCAGCATAGACGACTGAACGCAGCGTGCGCGCTTGATATGCGCACTGGCGTTAACCGCGCTTGCAGGTATTGATACCCAACAATGCGTACGCCGGGCAAAAGCGGAAAATACCGGTCAATACCGGCACTACGCCGATCCAGCCCCAAACGCCGATCACCCCGGCCAGGCTCAGGCCGATGAGGATCAGGCCAGCGATAACACGCAGGCTACCGTCGATGGTTCCAACATTTGCGTTCATGGTGATCTCCCGATCAATGCGCGCGCCGACGCTCCAGCGCCGCGAACAGCAACATGCCGGCCAGCATGGCCAACACGAAGACAACGCTTTGCCAATGCCCGGTTAACAACACTGCAACCGCCGGCCCCGGACAGATACCGGCAATTCCCCAGCCTATACCGAACACCAGACCACCGACGATCAAGCGACGATCCAGCTCACGCTTGACCGGCAGTTGCATGGGCAGGCCCAGTAACGAGGTCGAGCGCTTGCGGGCCACGCTCATAGGCACAAAGGCCACAGCTATCGCTCCCACCATCACCAGTGCCAGCGAGGGGTCCCAGGCACCGCCCAGGTCGAGAAACGCCAGTACTTTGCCTGGGTTGGCCATCCCCGCCAGCAGGAGCCCGATACCGAACAACAGCCCTGCAAGAAACGCTGTCAGCTTGTTCATGCTCAACCTCCCCATAGATGACGCAGGACAAATACCGTGGCAAAACCACTGGCCATGAAACACAAGGTTGCCACCAGCGAGCGCCCAGACAACCGTGAGATGCCACACACCCCATGGCCACTGGTGCACCCGGCGCCATAACGTGTACCGATACCAACCAGCAAACCGGCGCTGACCAGACCAAGCACCCCGTTCTGGAACTCAAGGCTTGGCAGCGCAGCAAAAAGCCCCCAGACCAATGGCGCGACCAGCAGCCCCAACAAGAACAGCGCCTTTTCGCCACGCCCCTCGCCGTCGCGCTGCAACACGCTACCCAGCAGGCCGCTGATACCGGCAATCCGCCCGTTGGCAAGCACGAACAGGCTGGCCGCCAGGCCAATCAGCGCGCCACCGGCCAGGGATGAGCCTGGTGTGAAATGTAACCAGTCGATGTTCACGAAGCCTCTCCTGCACAGAACAGTTGATACAGCGTATTGATCACCGCCAGCGCCGCCGGGCTGCTGATCCGGTAATAGATCTGCTTGCCTTCACGGCGGGTGGCAACCAAGCCCTCGCGACGCAACACCGCGAGCTGTTGCGACAGCGTCGGTTGTTGAATGCCCAGCAGTGCCTCCAATTCACTGACATTGCGCTCGCCCTCGGTCAGTTGGCACAGCAACAGCAGACGATCCGGGTTGGCCAGGGCCTTGAGCAACTGACTGGCCTGGTCGGCATTGGCATGCAGTTGCTGGATATCGAGGGGCTGCACGTGGCTATTCATGTCAGGCGGGCTATTCAATTAAGACAATAACAATCTATTACTTTATATAGTGTATGGCAAGCAAAACGCCACCGGGAGGCGACATTGCATCGCTCCTTGGTGGCGTCTGCTGATCGACGTTGATTTACCCGTTGTTGCCCTGACGCGTGCGCAGCTCCTCGATACTGATTTCGCGCATGCGGAACTTCTGCACTTTCCCGGTAACGGTCATCGGGAACTCGTCGACAAAGCGGAAGTAACGCGGTGTCTTGAAGTGCGCAATACGGCTCTTGCACCACTGCTGCAGCTCGACATCGCTGGCGCTGTGGCCCGGGTGGAACTTGATCCAGGCCACGATTTCCTCGCCATAGCGGTCATCCGGAATGCCAATGACCTGCACATCGGCCACCGCGGGATGGGTGAAGAAGAACTCTTCCAGTTCGCGTGGGTAGATGTTCTCCCCGCCGCGGATGATCATGTCCTTGTTGCGCCCGGCTATGCACACATACCCCCGCTCATCCATCGTCGCCAGGTCACCGGTATGCATCCAGCCTGCCGGGTCGATGGCATCACTGGTTGCCGACGGGTTGCCCCAGTAACCGAGCATGACGCTGTAGCCCCGGGTACAGAGTTCACCAATCTGCCCACGCGGAACGACGCAGCCGTGCTCATCGATGATCTTGCTTTCCAGTTGCGGCTGGGTGCGCCCTACCGTGGTCACCCGCAGCTCCAGCTCATCGTCCGGCCCGGTCTGCAACGACACCGGGCTGGTCTCGGTCATGCCATAGGCGATCTGCACTTCACTCATGTGCATCTCATTGATGACCCGGCGCATCACTTCAATCGGACAGGTCGCACCAGCCATGATCCCCGTGCGCAGGCTGGAGAGATCGAACTCACCACGTTGCGGGTGATCGAGCAAGGCAATGAACATGGTCGGTACGCCATACAACGCCGTGGCCCGCTCTTCACTGACCGTACTCAGGGTCAGCAATGGGTCGAAGGCATCGTTGGGGTAAATCATGGTGCTGCCATGGGTGACGCAGCCCAGGTTACCCATGACCATGCCGAAGCAATGGTACAGCGGCACCGGGATCACCATACGGTCGTGCTCGGTAAGCCCCAGGCTTTCACCCACCATGTAGCCATTGTTGAGAATGTTGTAATGGCTCAGCGTCGCGCCTTTCGGGAAGCCGGTGGTGCCGGAGGTGTACTGGATGTTCACCGGCTGATCGAACTGCAGGCTGTGCTGACGGGCCAGGTACTCCTGCTCACTGACACCCTCGGCCAACGCAGCCAGATTACCCCAGGCGAGAAAACCGCCCGGCGGTTGTGCCGCAAGGCTGATCACACCGTGCAGATCCGGCAGACGCTCACTGTTCAACTGACCAGGCGCCTGATGTGCCAGGTCAGGCAACAGCTCGCCGAGCATCTCATGGTAGTTCGAGGTTTTGAACGCATCGGCACAGATCAGCCACTGGCAGCCTGACTGTCTGAGTACATACTCCAGCTCACTGGTGCGGTAGGCCGGGTTGATGTTGACCAGGATCACACCGACCTTGGCACTGGCGAATTGGGCAATGCACCACTGAGCGCAGTTCGGCGCCCAGATACCCAGTCGATCACCGGTTTTCATGCCCAGCGCCATAAACGCTTTGGCATGCTGGTCGACACTGTCAGCCAGTTGCTGCCAGGTGTAACGTATCTGCTGGTGACGCACCACCAGGGCCTCACGATCAGCAAAGCGTGAGGCCGTGTGGTCGAAAGCCTGGCCGATGGTCTTGGCCAGCAAGGGTTTGTCCTGGCGGCCCTGGGTGTAGCTCGGTTGATTCATGGCGGTCCCTTTTTGTGTTTGTTCTGGGAGCGGATTCAAGCGGCTCTTACTCTGGCGCAAATTTACGTTAACGTAAAGGTCATGGTGCGATTGACAGTTAACAGCGGCAGGTTTACGTTAACGTAAAGGTTAGAAATGAACGGCCACGGTACTGGCCAGTCGCTGAAAGCCTGCGACACGGACCTCACAGAACACACCTCCCAAGAACAACCATTAAAGGTGCCAGCATGCGTTATCCGACCCTGAACTTTGCCCTTGGCGAAACCATCGACATGCTCCGCGACCAGGTCCAGGCCTTCGTTGCGGCGGAACTGGCGCCACGCGCCGCGCAAATCGACCACGACAACCTGTTCCCCGTCGATATGTGGCGCAAGTTCGGTGACATGGGCCTGCTCGGCATCACCGTACCGGAAGAATATGGCGGTGCTGGCCTGGGCTACCTGGCCCACGTGGTAAGCATGGAAGAAATCAGCCGTGGCTCGGCCTCGGTTGCCCTCTCCTACGGTGCGCACTCCAACCTGTGCGTGAACCAGATCAACCGTAACGGCACCCACGACCAGAAAACCAAGTACCTGCCGAAACTGATCAGCGGCGAACACATCGGCGCACTGGCCATGAGCGAACCCAACGCCGGTTCCGACGTGGTCTCGATGAAGCTGCGCGCTGACAAGCGCGGCGACCACTATGTACTCAATGGCAGCAAGACCTGGATCACCAACGGCCCGGACGCCAACACCTACGTGATCTACGCGAAGACCGATCTGGAGAAAGGGGCGCACGGCATCACCGCCTTTATTGTCGAGCGTGACTGGAAAGGCTTCACCCGCAGCAACAAGTTCGACAAGCTGGGCATGCGCGGCTCCAACACCTGCGAGCTGTTCTTCGACGACGTCGAGGTGCCGGAAGAAAACATCCTCGGCAGCCTCAACGGTGGCGTCAAAGTGCTGATGAGCGGCCTGGACTACGAGCGCGTGGTACTGTCCGGCGGCCCGACCGGGATCATGCAAGCCTGCATGGACATCGTCGTGCCGTACATCCATGACCGAAAGCAGTTCGGCCAGAGCATCGGCGAGTTCCAGCTGATCCAGGGCAAAGTGGCTGACATGTACACCCAGCTCAACGCCAGCCGTGCCTACCTGTATGCCGTGGCCCAGGCCTGCGACCGCCGCGAGACGACCCGCAAGGACGCTGCCGGGGTGATCCTGTACAGCGCCGAACGCGCCACACAGATGGCCCTGGACGCCATCCAGATTCTCGGCGGCAATGGCTACATCAATGAATTCCCTGCCGGCCGCCTGTTGCGCGACGCGAAGCTGTACGAGATCGGTGCCGGCACCAGCGAGATTCGCCGGATGCTGATCGGTCGCGAACTGTTCAACGAATCCCGCTGAGCTGCGATAAGGAAAAGGCGCCCATGGCTATCCTGCACTCCCAGATCAACCCGCGCTCGGCGGAGTTCGCCCACAACAACGCGGCCATGCTCGAACAGGTTCAGGCCTTGCGCACCCTGCTCGCCCAGGTTCACCAGGGCGGCGGCGCCAAGGCACAGGAGCGGCATACCTCTCGTGGCAAACTGCTGCCGCGCGAGCGCATCGACCGTCTGCTTGACCCCGGCTCACCGTTTCTCGAAATCGGCCAACTGGCCGCCCATGCGGTGTATGGCGAGGACGTTCCGGCGGCCGGGGTAATCGCTGGCATCGGCCGTATCGAAGGCGTCGAATGCATGATCGTGGCCAACGATGCCACGGTCAAAGGCGGCTCCTACTACCCATTGACGGTGAAAAAACATCTGCGCGCCCAGGCGATTGCCCTGCAGAACCGTCTGCCCTGCATTTACCTGGTGGACTCAGGCGGAGCCAACCTGCCGCGTCAGGACGAAGTATTCCCCGACCGCGAACATTTCGGGCGGATCTTCTTCAACCAGGCCAACATGAGCGCCATCGGCATTCCACAGATCGCGGTGGTGATGGGCTCCTGTACCGCTGGCGGCGCCTATGTGCCGGCCATGGCTGATGAAGCCATCATGGTTCGCCAGCAAGCGACCATCTTCCTCGCCGGCCCGCCGTTGGTGAAAGCGGCCACCGGCGAAGTGGTAAGCGCCGAAGACCTCGGCGGTGCCGACGTACACTGCAAGACCAGTGGCGTCGCCGACCACTACGCAGACAATGACGAGCATGCCCTGGCCATTGCCCGGCGCTGTGTGGCCAACCTGAACTGGCACAAGCTTGGCACCTTGCAGCAGCGCATGCCGATCGCGCCGCTGTATGACGCTGAGGAACTCTATGGCGTGGTTCCGGCCGATGCCAAACAGCCGTTCGATGTGCGTGAAGTGATCGCCCGCCTGGTCGACGGCTCAGTGTTTGATGAGTTCAAGGCACTGTTTGGTACCACCCTGGTGTGCGGCTTCGCCCACCTGCACGGCTACCCGATTGCGATCCTGGCCAACAACGGCATCCTGTTTGCCGAAGCGGCGCAAAAAGGTGCGCACTTCATCGAGCTGGCGTGCCAACGTGGCATTCCGTTGCTGTTCCTGCAGAACATCACCGGCTTCATGGTCGGCCAGAAGTACGAAGCCGGCGGCATCGCCAAGCACGGCGCCAAGCTGGTCACCGCCGTGGCCTGCGCCCAGGTACCGAAGTTCACCGTGATCATCGGCGGCAGCTTCGGTGCGGGCAACTACGGGATGTGCGGCCGGGCCTACGACCCACGTTTCCTGTGGATGTGGCCGAACGCCCGAATCGGCGTGATGGGTGCCGAACAGGCGGCCGGGGTACTGGCCCAGGTCAAGCGCGAGCAGAGCGAACGCAGCGGCCAGCCATTCAGCGCCGACGACGAAGCGCGGCTCAAGCAACCGATCCTTGACCAGTACGAGCACCAGGGCCATCCCTACTACTCCAGTGCCCGGCTCTGGGACGACGGCGTCATTGACCCGGCACAGACCCGCGATGTCCTGGGCCTGGCCTTGTCGGCGGCACTCAACGCACCGATCGAGCAAAGCCGTTTCGGCATTTTCCGGATGTGACCGATGAGCGACTTCACGACCCTCGAACTGATCAAGGACCCACGCGGTTTCGCCACATTGTGGCTGAGTCGCGAGGACAAGAACAACGCCTTCAACGCGCAGATGATCCGCGAGTTGATCCTGGCCATCGACGCCGTCGGCAACGATGCCAGCCTGCGCTTCTTGCTGCTGCGCGGACGCGGACGGCACTTCAGCGCCGGGGCAGACCTGGCCTGGATGCAGCAATCGGCACAACTGGACTACAACACCAACCTGGACGATGCTCGCGAACTGGCCGAGCTGATGTACAACCTGGCCAAGCTCAAGCTACCGACCCTGGCAGTGGTGCAAGGCGCCGCCTTCGGGGGCGCGCTGGGGTTGATCAGTTGCTGCGACATGGCCATTGGCAGCGAAGATGCCCAACTGTGCCTGTCGGAAGTACGTATCGGCCTCGCCCCTGCGGTGATCAGCCCGTTCGTGGTTCAAGCCATGGGGGAGCGTGCCGCACGCCGCTATGCACTGACCGCCGAGCGTTTCAGCGGCCTGCGTGCCCGTGACCTGGGTTTGCTGGCCGAAGCCTACCCCTTGGCCGAACTGGAACAGCAGGTCGAGCTATGGGTCACTAATCTGCTGCAGAACAGCCCGCAGGCGATGCGCACCAGCAAAGAGCTGTTGCGTGAAGTCGGCCATGGCGAGCTCACCCCTGCCCTGCGCCGCTATTGCGAAACCGCCATTGCCCGAATCCGGGTCAGCGCCGAAGGCCAGGAAGGCCTGCGCGCCTTTCTGGAAAAACGCACGCCGAACTGGCACGTCGAACCCAACAAGAAGGAACCGCGCCCATGAGCCGTCCCACGCTGACCACCCTGCTGGTTGCCAACCGTGGCGAAATTGCCTGCCGCGTCATGCGCACCGCCAAAGCCCTTGGCCTGACCACCGTGGCCGTTCACAGTGCTGTGGACCGCGAGGCCCGGCATAGCCGCGAAGCCGATATCCGCGTTGACCTGGGCGGAGCAAAAGCCGCTGAAAGCTACCTGGATGTCGCGAAGTTGATTGCTGCGGCCAAGGCCAGCGGTGCCCAGGCCATTCACCCCGGCTACGGTTTCCTCTCGGAGAACGCCGGCTTTGCCCGCGCCATCGAAGAGGCCGGCCTGATATTCCTCGGCCCACCGGCTTCGGCCATCGAGGCCATGGGCAGCAAGTCGGCGGCCAAAGCCCTGATGGAAACCGCCGGTGTGCCACTGGTACCGGGCTATCACGGTGAAGCCCAGGACCTGGAAACCTTCCGCGCGGCCGCCGAAAAGATCGGTTACCCGGTACTGCTCAAGGCGACGGCCGGTGGTGGCGGCAAAGGCATGAAAGTGGTCGAACAGGAAAGCCAGTTGGGCGAAGCCCTGGCGTCGGCCCAGCGTGAGGCGCTGTCGTCGTTCGGCGATGCCCGCATGCTGGTGGAAAAATACGTGCTCAAGCCCCGCCACGTGGAAATCCAGGTATTTGCCGACCAACACGGCAACTGCCTGTACCTGAACGAGCGTGACTGTTCCATTCAGCGGCGCCACCAGAAGGTCGTCGAGGAAGCGCCAGCGCCCGGTCTGAGTGAGCAACAACGTCAGGCGATGGGTGAAGCCGCTGTGCGCGCGGCTCAAGCCATCGGTTATGTGGGGGCCGGTACCGTAGAGTTCCTGCTCGACGCCCGGGGCGAATTCTTCTTCATGGAGATGAACACCCGCCTGCAGGTCGAACACCCGGTCACCGAAGCCATTACCGGCCTCGACCTGGTCGCCTGGCAGATCCGTGTTGCCTGCGGTGAGCCGTTGCCGATCACCCAGGCACAGGTACCGCTCAACGGTCACGCCATCGAAGTACGCTTGTACGCAGAGGATCCGGCCAACGATTTCCTCCCGGCCACTGGGGATCTGACGCTGTACCGCGAGTCGGCTCCCGGTGCTGGGCGTCGGGTCGACAGCGGAGTCAGCGAAGGCGACAGCATTTCGCCCTACTACGACCCAATGCTCGGCAAGCTGATTGCCTGGGGCGAAAACCGTGAGCAGGCACGCCTGCGCCTGCTGGCGATGCTCGATGAGTTCGCCATCGGCGGCCTGAAAACCAACATTGCCTTCCTGCGGCGCATTCTCGCGCACCCGGCGTTTGCCGACGCCGAGCTGGATACCGGGTTCATTCCACGCTATCAGGCGCAACTGTTGCCTGAAGCCGACACGCTACCTGCCGAGTTCTGGCAAGCGGCTGCCGAAGCCTTCATCCAGAGTGAACCGCTGGTACAACGCGATGACGACCGGCATTCGCCATGGGCCACCCACAGCGGCTTGCGCCTGGGCGTGCCAGCGCATATCAGCCTGCACCTGCGCTGCAATACCGAAGAACAGGCCGTCAGCCTTGACCACAGCGCGCCCTCAACCCTGACGCTGCGCGGTGAGCAGTTGGTCCACGAGCACAACGGCTTGCGTCGCCAGCACCTGGCGATCCGCCGTGGCAATACGCTTTATTTGCAGTGGAATGGCGAACTCCAGGCAATCACTCAGCTCGACCCGATTGCCGAAGCCGATGCCAGCCACAGCCATCAAGGCGGCTTGGGCGCGCCCATGAACGGCAGCATTGTGCGGGTCATGGTGGAAGTCGGCCAGGTTGTCGAAGCCGGTACGCCACTGGTGGTGCTGGAAGCCATGAAGATGGAACACAGCATCCGTGCACCGCATAACGGTACAGTGAAAGCCTTGTTCTGTGAGGAAGGCGACATGGTCAGCGAAGGCAGCGTACTGGTCGAGCTGGAAGGCACGGACGTTTAATACCACCTGCGACGCCAGTAGCCTGGGAGACCGGCTGCTGGCGCCGAGCGAAGGGTGCCGATCAGAACTTCATCGTGGCCTGCACCACCACACCGATCATTTCACACGCGTCATCGCATACAACCTTGGGATAGGTCGGGTTGAGCGGGCGCAGATAACGCTGCCCGCCTTCCTCGATCAACTGCCGGAAGACCGGCGTCGCACTCGTGGGCAAGCGGGCAATCACCAGTTTGCCGGGCAGTGCCGATAGCCCCGCATCCACCAGAATCAGCATCCCGGCGGGCACACTCAAGCCCACCGGCGCCGTCATCGCATCACCCTGCACTTCCAGCCAGAACGCCGAACCCTGGGCGTAATAATCGGTGGCTTCAAAACGTGGCTCAGGGTCTTGCGCCCCGAGGTTTTCCCAGTGCGTGACCGGGTAGCGAAAATACAGATTGTGCTGTGGGATACGTCCTTCGGCATCTGTAGCCGAATTCTGATCGTCACCATAGGAACCGGAGGATTCGGCGAGTTCGGTAACCAGCGCGAACTCCATCGGCGGCAATCCGAGCACCACCAGAATCTGGTTCATCGTCTCCAGTTTTGGCCGGCGCTCGTTGCGCAACCAATGCCCGACGGCGCCTTGGGTCACCCCAATCCGCTCGCCCAACTTTTCCTGCGTGATCTTCAGCTCACACATTCTGGCCCTGACCAGGGCAATCCATTTATCCATTGCTGGCACGATACGGACTGCCCCGAAGCTCTCAATACACAAATTGTAGTATTTAAAACGTCGAAATAAATACATCTCGTACTTATCGTTAATACACCCACCCACAATCGCCACAGGCAGCCCCCATGAGCTCACATTCACCGGATGCACTGGATGCCAAACTGGACAGCGAATCGCTGAGCAGCAGCGACGCCGCCCGACGTGCATTGGACTACTACCTCAACCCCCCACAGCGCGCGGCAGAAATGGAGGCACCGTTTTTTGTCCCGCGCCCCGATCTTGGCCGCCTGAAAGCCAGCGAACACGCCTGCAGCCTGCTGCGCTGTGCGTCGGCAACCACCTATGAAATGGCAGACGACCTCAAAGGGACACGGCGCGACATGGCGCTGTCAGTGGTGCACATCATCAACATGGCATTGGCTCTGGTGGAGCACAGCCTGGGCGAGCGAACTGGCTTGCCGCCAGGAATCGAAAGCACCTGACCCGGCGGGTCAGTAATGGCCCGAATGGGTCATCACTGTGAGGAGGTTGTATCTATGGCACTAAGCGAAATGATGGAGGAAGAAGCGGGAAGAAAGTGGAAAAGCCAGGAAAGACGCGGGCTGGAGTGAGATAAGCCGTGGGTAATGAGTGCCAAAGAGGCGCAAAGTGGAAAAAGTGGTTTTGCAGTGGAAGAGCCCGCATTAAGCGGGCTTTTTGGCATCTGCGCTATCAGATCATCCAACCACCGGCCCATACGACTCGCCCGATGATCTCCAGATTGCTGAGCTTGTTCTGTGGAACGGTCATTGGCTCATAGGCAGAGTTGGCGCTGATGATCTTCACGCCGCCGTCATAAAGGCGTTGCAGGCGCTTGGCATAAAGAAGGTCGTCCAAGCGGATCACATAAAACGCCTCGCCCTGGAGCGCATTGCGGCTCAGGTCAACCATCACGGTATCTCCGTCGCTCAGCACTGGCTCGTTCGAATCGCCATCTACGCGTACCGCAGCCAGCGTGTCAGGGGACAAGCCCTTTTTACGCAAGCTGTAGCGTGTAAAGGCAAGCCTGGTAAGCACGCGGGCGCCTTCAGTCCATGCCCCATGCCCTTGGCTAATGCGGGCGTCATAGAGGGGGATAAACGCATACTCCTCATCCACCTCAGCCTCCGGCGTGTCCACGGTGCGGGCCTTGCCCGTTACGAGCCATTCAATGTCTGCCTGTACAGCACTGGCAATCGCGACAAGACGGGACGCCTGAGGCTCGCTCTTCCCATTGATGTATGAGTGCATGGTGCTAAGGGGAATGCCGGTCCTACGGGATAGCTCTTCTCCGCTTCCCGCCATGCCAGCACAGGTCCTGATTCGGTCTCCCAGGCTCTTGGCGTACGCCTGGCTTTCAGTGTCGGACATTTCGTTTTCCAGTAGGGGGAAAGCGAAATTCCGTTTTTCGACAATACGAAACTTCGCTTTCCTGAAATCTGTAGGTAAATCAAGGGTTTATACGGTTTTCAAGGCAAGCCTCTACAGAAAACAGAAACGAACATTCCGATTTCTGTTGTTAGACCTTCTGAAAACAGATAGATTATTCACAAGGGAACGTTAGAACCCCCAAAAAAACCACCTATTTCAGTGGCCATGGATACAGAAAATGAAAACAGCTAACGGAATTCCGAAGGACCCTGTGTTGCGCTGGGAATGGCTCAAGTTCCAGCTCCGCGCTCACAACACGTCTCTGTCTGAGCTTGCTCGGCAGCTGGGTGTCGAGCGCAACGCCCTTCATAACGTAAAGCGAGTCCCCTACCCAAGGATGGAGACGGCCATTGCCAAGGCTATCGGTCTGACGCCTGAACAGGTTTGGCCCGAACGCTGGAACAGCGATGGCACCCCTAAAAGACATCGAGGCGGTCGCAGCGATCCACCTTCAGAAAACAGCTAGAAGTCTAACGCTTATTACCAAGAACACATAGGTTTCGATAAATGACCAATCAACTTGGCTGGTTTACCGCCCGCGAACTCGCGGGCTTGCCAGGTATGCCTGGTACTGAGCGGGCAATTCAGATTCGCGGCAAGGCGGAATGGAAGGGGCGCAAGCGGGCCGGCTCCAAGGCCATTGAGTATTGCCTTATTGATCTGCCTGCTGAAACGCAAGCCGAGATTCTGGCGCGCTCAGTTGCTGAGTCGAATGGCAGCCTGCCGGTAGAAGTGAGCGCTGAGAAGCTTGAGCAGCGTGAAGCGGATGGTCCGTCACGCCTGAACGAGAAACAGCGCTCCGTAATGCTGGCTCGTCTGGCCTTCTGCCGAGAAATCGAACGATTGGCAGCAGTCGTTTCACAGAAAACGGCCATCAGTACGCTGCTGAAACATGCCGAAGACGGTCAGCTCTCACCCTACTTGCAAGATCGAATCGAGATTGCGAACGATCGCAAGACAGAGGATCGCGGACTTTCCGAAAGGACTCTTAAGCGCTGGCTGTCGAGTTGGCGTGCAGCTGACCGGGACGAGATCGCTCTCGCCCCGCTTCGTCAGAGGGCAAGCCTTGACGTGCCTGGCTGGGCTGGGGCGTTCTTGCGCTGCTATCAGCGTCCAACCAAGCCTAGTATCGCGGCCAGTTACGCCGAGTTTTCAGCCGTTTGGGAAGGTGAGCTACCGAGTATTCACGCAGTTAAGCGATTCCTTAAAAAGCTGTCGCCGGACGCGCTGAACGTAGGGCGAATGAGCACGCAGGAACTCAAAGCCCTCAAACCGTTTCGTCGCCGTTCTACGAAAAATCTTTTCCCTGGAGACGTTTATACGGCTGACGGTCACAAATTTGACGCCGAGGTCATTAACCCGCTCACCGGCAAGCCATACCGCCCCGAGATCACAACGGTGCTCGATGTTGCAACGCGTCGCGTGGTTGGTGTCTCGGTCGGCGAGGCCGAGTCGGCGATTGGCGTGCTGGATGCACTTCGTGATGCCGTTCGGGAGTGCATGTTCTCGATCTTCTACGTGGACAACGGGTCAGGTTTTGCAAACGACACGGTACGTGAAGTAGTCGACCGTCTCGGCGGAACAATGACGCACTCCTTGCCATACAACAGCCAGGCACGAGGGTTATCCGAACGAGGACACCAGACGATATGGGTCCGTGCCGCAAAGAAGCTCACGTCCTATATCGGCGCGGACATGGATAAGCACGCCAGTACAAAGGTGCACCGAGTTGGGCGCAAACAATTACGCCTGACGGGCAAGTCCCAACTCATCCCCGAGTTCGGCGTCTTCATGGCAGGCATGGAGCAAGAAGTCGCGGCTTACAACAGCACCCCTCACCGGGGGCTGACAAAGATTCGCGATCATGAAAGCGGACTGCTGCGACATATGACGCCTGATGAAGCCTGGCAAGCAGCAATCTCCGAGGGGTGGGAGCCGATGCGCGCGCCGAGCGTGCTGGTGGAATCGCTTATGCGACCGCAGGTCACCAGGACAACGCGGCGAGGTGAAATTGCATGGGCTGGCAACACCTACTTCATGGCAGATCTAACGGTCTTACATGGACAAGAAATACGCATTGCCTATGACGTTAGAGATTCTACTCAGGTCTGGGCATACACCGAATCAGGCGAACTGATCGGTGCAGCACAGCTTGACGGAAACAGCACAGACTACATGCCAATGACCATGGTCGAGCAGGCGCGAGAAAAGCGTGAAAAAGGCCAGTTCAAGCGTGCTGTAGACAAATTGGAAGTGCTCACAGGGCACCGCGTTGAAATGATTGCACCTACTTCCGCGCCGTCAGCGGCATTGCAGCAAGACGAGCGATCAGCGGCTTTGGAATATGCCAAGAAAGTGGTTGCTCAGCAGCCAAGCTTTGAGATTCCAGGCAACGACGTAGCGCGTTACCGACTTTGGAAAAAACTGGATACACGCCAGGCATCTGGCGAAGAACTCAATGAAGTAGAAGCGCGTTGGTGGAAGAGCTATTCCACCCACCCGGACCTGATTTATCAGCGCGAGCTGATGGAAGGTATTGAAAAACACGCGGGTTGAGAGCCCGCGTTTATTGGAGTCCAGCGTGTTGGCGCACGCTAGAGAAAGGAGAAGCAAAGTGAGTGTAACTAAAATCGTAGCCCTTACCAATGTTGGACTGCTCGCAGGAGCGGTAAAGCGTGCGCAAGATCGCCCAGCGGGCCTGCCTGGGCTGGTAGTGATGTACGGCCCGAGTGGCCTGGGCAAATCAGTCGCGGCGTCCTTTGCTGCAAATCAGCACCGTGCTTATTACGTGGAATGCCGAGACACCTGGTCGAAAAAAGCATTCTTGATGGCGGTCCTGAAAGACATGGCGATCGCACCCGGCCGCACCATGGGCGACATGATGGATCAGATCGCAGAACAATTGTCACGATCCATGCGACCGCTGATTGTGGACGATGTGCAGTACATGCTTGACAAAGCAATCGCTAACATCCTCACAGATCTCTACAACGCAAGCCAAGGAACTATCGTTTTGATCGGTGAAGAGCGAGTGCCGACTTCGCTGTCAAAACTTGAACGCCTGCACAATCGAGTCATGGAGTGGGTGCCGGCACAACCCGCATCACTTGATGACCTTATTGAGCTGTCCCAGTCGAACTACCCAAATCTTGAAATTGCCGAGGATCTTCTTGAAGACCTATGCCGGGCAACTCGCGGGTGCCTGCGTCGTGCCGCAGTTAACCTGCACAAGGTGCAAAGCGAGGCATCTGCAAATATGTGGAACCGAGTTGATTTGGCTACATGGGGTAAGCGTGGCTGGTTCACTGGCGAAGCTCCTACTCGGAGGTCCATCTAATGACCGGTCGTAAAGCGCATCTCGTCGTAACGGGCACGAAGGAGCCTCGTCAGCGCATTTGGGAGTCCATTCGTATACTCGGCCCTGGATTCTCGATCAATGATATCGCTAGACGCAGTGGCCAGATGCCCAGAAAAATCAACGAGTATTTCAGTGCATTGGTTAAGGCGGGAATCATTGAAGTTATTGAGTCGCCAGATGGGAAAGCGAGCCGTGTTTATTCGTTGGTAAAGGACGAAGGTGCTGATTATCCCAGGCTCAATAGAAAGGGAGAGCGCACGTATCTCCATCTGATCACTGAAAACATCTGGCGTAGCATTCGAATTTTGAAAGGAAGTTTCACTGCTGAAACTGTGGTGCATACGGCATCTGCCGGTGGCGTTCCAATGACCACTATCAGAGTCCGTCAATACCTCAATGCTTTGACAGAGGCTGGCTATCTCGCGAAGACCGAGTGCGAGAGGAACACTCCAGAGACATATCAACTCATTCCGGGCAAACACACGGGCCCTCGCCCACCAGAGATTCGTAAACTCGACTCGCTTCAGGTTTATGACCCTAACCTGGGCAAGCTGGTCTACGCAAAAACTACCGGTTCGTTTGGTGCTGATCGAAGCCTGGTTGAACCAGGGGTCGCTCTGCTGCGCACTCGGGATTTGCTTAGCGAATGGCTGGAGTTGGCTCAAGTCGGCAATGCAGTCAAACCATCGGCTGATCTGATGCAACGCACGCAGCTGGAACTTGCTTCCACTGGAGACTCTGGAGGCCTGCATTGAAAAGGGCCGTGAATCTATCGAACTGGGGAGATGAGCCGCCGCTGTTCGTACGGCTCTTGGCCAAAGAAGTGATGGCCACAAGCCGTGCTCAAGCTGCGATTCGCATCAACATGAGCCGCACGGCGGTAAGCCTGGTGCTCGTTAACAAGTATCCAAGTCCTACCACAGCAGGCGTAGAGCGCCGGGTGATGGATGTTCTTGGCCGTATCGAGTGCGTTGCGACCGGCGAAATGCTGACAGTTGAGAAGTGCCAGGGGTTCTATCAGCGCCCAGCTCCCACTCATAACCCGCACGCCATGCAGCACTGGCGTGCGTGTCAGCAATGCCCATTCAACCCGAACTGCTCCGGAGGTCAAAATGTCTCTGTGCATTAAAGATAGCCAAGTAGAAATACGCGCCCCGGCCAAAGGGATGCATCGTCTGTATCGCGAAGGAAAGTGCGTAGGTTTCGCCGCGACCTTTGCTCGGGCTTTGCAAAAGGCCGAGCAACTGAGGGCTTTTTTTAAGCGTCACGAAAGCTCAGGTAAAAAATTGGCATTCGAACAGATTAACAAACCGGAGGTTTGTTCCGTAGTGGATGAATCCACAGTTGCGGAGCCGACACTTCGGGAAACGGCCTGGGTGATCGAGGCGTATTGCTGGAATGGCCTCAAAGATGCTCCGGTTACGGTCGCTGCGCAGTTTGGTGAAGAAAGCGCAAAGGCCTTGTTGAAAGAGCTTCAAAACTATCACGCGAAACAGCCCGAGCGCACGACAGTGGATGCTCTCATGAAGTGGCGGGCTGAACATCCAATCGGAGGCAAGGCGGTATATGCAAGCTACTTCCGTGCTCGCGAAATTCCGATTCTGTCGGGGGTGCACTGATGCGCACTCGTTGCCCGAACTGCGGGACCACTCTTTCGCTGGACGCGCTGATCGCACACGACGGCGCCCGCGAGGCGCTGGGTATCGCCTTCAAAATGTCCGGCCCGCTCGGTCACGCCCTGGTGCGCTACCTCGGGTTGTTCAGACCTGAGGCCCGCGAACTGACAATGGACCGTGTAGCGAAGCTGCTCAGTGAGCTGCTGCCTGATGTTCAGGCCCAGCGTATCGAACGCGGCGGACAGGTCCACGAAGCACCTCCCGAGTGCTGGTTATGGGCCATAGAGCAGACGCTGACAGCCCGCGAAAACGGTCGACTTGCAACACCGCTCAAGGGGCATGGCTGGCTGTACCAGGTAATGTCGCAGTACCAGCCAGGTGCGAGTGGTAATGCGCTGACTTTGGCACCAGAAGGACGCAATGTGCCGCCACAGGCACGCAAGGAAAGCCAGACCGTGGCAGCGATGAAGGCCCTGGAGGACAGGCTCCGTGGTTGAGAAATGGCTTGAGCGCGAAGTCGCCAGCGGGCTTATGGCCTTGGTCGCGTTGCGCCTTGATGGCGCACCTGCGGCTGACGCCATCACCAAGACCCTGGATGTCTGGCTAGTCGCGCTCAGCAAAGGTAGCAAACGAGAAGAACACGTCGACGCGCCTCGCATCCGCAAGGCGTTTGAAACGCTGTTCGCCACGTGTGAGCGCTGGCCGGCACCGGCTCAGCTATTGCGCGAAATGCCAGCGCCCGAGCTGCCGTTGCAAATTTCGAAACAGAAACGAACCGATGCGCAGATCCAGACAGGAAACGCGGCGCTCGACCAGCTAACGGCGAAGTTGAAGCGTCGGGCGAATCCTGACGCGGCCCTTAAATCTGACGAGCAAATTGAAGACTCAAAAAAGCAGACCCTTGCAGCGCTGGAAGAACTGGCGAGCTGGGGCACTCAACAAACAAACATGGAAAAAAATTGATGAACAACATCCCAGCAGGTTTTCGCCAAGATGCCAAAGGCCACTTGGTGCCTGAAGAGTTGATCAAACCGATTGACATGGCCCGCGACGAGCTGGTCAACGAGTTGGTCGACCGCGCCAAATCTGTGTCGGCAGCGCTGGCGCAGTTCAAGACAGCCGCCTTCGGGGACATAAAGGCATTCGTCGAAATGTCGGCTGAGCAGTACAAGGCCACCATCGGTGGCAAGAAAGGGAACATCACCCTGCTGTCATTCGATGGCCGTTACAAGATCGTCCACGCCGTCCAGGACTCGATCAAGTTCGACGAGCGCCTGCAAGCAGCCCGCGCCCTGATCGATGAATGTGCAGTTGAGTGGACTCAGGACGCACGCAGCGAAGTGCGGGTGTTGGTGAACGAGGCGTTTCGCACCGATAAGGCGGGCGAAATCAGTACCGGTCGTGTCCTCGGCCTGCGCCGTCTGGACATCGAGGACGAGCGGTGGCAACGCGCAATGCAGGCCATCAGTGATGCCGTCCAAGTCGTGGGTTCGAAAAGCTACATCCGGGTCTACGAGCGCAGCGGGACATCGGATCAGTACGCGCCGATCCCGTTGGACATCGCAAGTATCTTCGTCGCCGACAGGGCGCCGTCGACACTGCACTGATCCTCTCTACCACCCTATTACCCGAATCGAAAGAGTAGTCCGAATGGCTAAGTTCCAAATCACCGTAGACGACACCGAAGGCACCGTTTCAATCAGCATCGACAATCATAGCGATCTGCACAGTAGCCCAGCGGGCCGCGTTGTGGACGCCATGGTGAATGGCGCCAAGTTGCTGGGACGCATTGCACTGCCCATCAACTCGCCGATGCCCGGCTGTGACTGCGAGGTCTGCAAAGCAACCCGCGAGCTGTACCAGACCAAACCGACCATCCACTAAAGCGAAACCGCCTCGGGCAACCGGGGCGGTCTGCCGGGCGTGGTTGCCTGGTACTGATGAGCAGCCGAGTAATAAATGGAGAGAGTCATGAGCGAGCAACGAGATCCGTTACGGCGGTCGGTAAACGACGAAGACCAAATGAACTTACCCGATGGCAAGACTTGCGGCGACTGCGTGCACTGCCGCCGCTGCACGTTGATGTTCGGCCACATCCCAACTGATGAGTCTTGCGACTGGAGTCCTTCGCGCTTTCGCGAAGCAGTGCCAACTACCGTTTCTGCCTAACTGAAGATCAGTCGAGAACAACATGCAACAAAGGACGGCATATGGACCGTAACAAGGCCCTGGACAAGATTAAGAAATGCCTACGTCTGGCGGCGAGTGCTAACCCGCACGAGGCGGCGGCAGCGATGCGCCAGGCTCAGGCACTTATGAAAGAGCATGGTATCGGCCAGGCCGATGTCGACATGTCGGATGTCGAGGAAAGCGCCGCCGTTGCCGGCTCCAAGCAGACGCCCGCGAAGTGGGAGGCTCAGTTGGCAAACACGGTGTCGAAGGCATACGCATGCAAGGTGCTATTTGCAGCGGGTATCGGCCGTTGGAACTTCGTCGGTGAGATTGCCGAGGTGGCGAGCTACACCATGACCGTGTTGCTGCGCCAGGTGCGCCAGGCGCGAAGGGATTTCACTTTGACCAAGCTGAAGCGGTGCAAGCATTCAACGAAGGTCAAGCGCGGTGACATCTTCTGCGAGGCGTGGGTTTCTGCCGTGTATGACCAGGTGATGACGTTCGCCAACGCCAAGCTGTCGCCAGCAGTCGAGCTGTACCTCGCCCACCACTACCCGGATCTGGTGAAGCAAGTTCCCCGCGACCGCAATGCGACGGCCCGCACGGGAGTTAGAGCGATTACTGATGCGATGCATGGTGTGCTTGCAGCATCGGACGTACGCCTTAATCACGGTATGACCAGCGCGTCGTCGCAACCATTGGCGCTGGGGGCGTTATGAAAGACAGACGCAACCAGCAGTTGAGCAAGATCCACATTGCCAAGAAGGATCTCGGCATGGACGACGACAGCTATCGGGCCATGCTGGTGCGGATCGCCGGAAAGACGTCTGCCAAGGATCTGAGTCCCCTGCAAACGGCCAACGTGCTGCGCGAACTTGAGCGCCTGGGCTGGCAGCCAAAGCGCGGGCGAGCTAAGCCAAAGCCGGCTGCGGATCGAGCGAAGCTGGTGAGCAAGATCGAAGCTCAGTTGGCGGATGCTGGTCGGCCCTGGGCATACGGCGATGGGATCGCCAAGCGGTTATACAAGGTGGAGAAAGTGGAATGGCTTAATCCCGAGCAGTTGCGCGGCGTCGTCGCTGCTCTTGCATATGATGCGAAACGACACGGGAGGCAACATGAATAATGGAGAGCTGTTTGATAGCGGCGAGATTGATAAGTTAGAACCAGGCAAAGTGCTTGCGCACATGAATGACCCGATTGTGCTCAAGCGCTGGGAGGGGACACTTATTGAAATGTCCACACTCGCCGAAATCAAGTTGCGCGAGATGCTGCCAAATCACCTGGACCAAGTTCCCCAGCTTGCCCGTGCCGTTGTGTTCGCGATCTGCGAAACCATGGGGGGCTCAGTTGTCTACATCCCGCGCGGCGATACACTGCGCAAGGCGTTGCGTGATGCGGAGATATTCCGCGAGTGGCGGGAAAACAACACGCGGCCTGACGAACTTGCTCGCAAGTTCGACCTTGCTAGCCAGACTGTTTATGACATCATTGCGCGCCAACGCGAGTTGCACCGACGAGCAGAACCCGACCTGTTCGGGTACGAAGACTTACCCCCGCGACTGCACTAAACACCCCCTAACAGCCCCGCCTTGAGCGGGGTATTTCTTGCGTATTAAAGAAATACCCCCCCGCCCAGTAGCGCGCGAATCTAGCCAGGTCCAAAACTTCTGGCGAATTCGTACATGTTTGAATACGAGCCTAAATCAGTGGAATACGCTCAGCGCGTCATCGACGAGCGCTGCTCCGTGGCACGTAAAAAACTGATCGATGAATGCCCGAAGGAATGGCGTGTACATGTCATTTCGCGGCTCGCCGCGCACCAGCGCCAAGTCGCACGCGATTGCTCCTCTAAATCAACTCCCTCCCGGAAAGAGCGGGCCACGGCCAATGTGCGGGGCAATCCCGTAGTTGCTGCCCGCTCTCTTGCCCACATACGTGCCACTCTGAATACAATCAAGGAAGTTCGCCAATGAACAACTTTCGCACTCGCCTGCGCAATCATCGGCCCAAGATGCCGCGTCTGACGTTCTGGACGCTGATCACTGTCGTCTTGTTGGTCGGGCTCTACCTGATCGCCCCGACTAAGATCGCCGTTGTGCTGTACAAGGCTGCCCTGGTTACGGGCGGTGCCGTGCTCGGCTATTGGATCGACCGGGCGCTGTTCCCCTATGCCCGCCCCGATCAGATCCGGGCTGCACATCAACCATGGGCAGGGTTGCGCCGGGCAATCATTGTCCTGGCCTGCGTTCTCGGACTGACGCTGGGGCTCTGAGTATGAAGAACAACTCTTATCTCACCCCACTGATACTGCTTTTCGCCATCCCGATGGTCGCGATTTTGGCCGGCTCACAACGGGCGCAGGCTGCGGTCCCGGCTGTCGCCGAGCAATACCGCCGCGAGCTGACGCGCATCGTTCAGGCCGAATGGGGCCTGGATGGTCCGGTGGCGACGTTCGCCGCGCAGGTCCACCAGGAGTCGCGCTGGAAGTTCAATGCCAAGTCTCCTGTGGGAGCGCAAGGTTTGGGTCAGGTGATGCCCTCGACAGCGACCTGGCTCGCTCAGTCGTTCCCAAAAACGCTGGGGAAGATTGAGCCATACAACCCCACCTGGTCGCTCATGGCCTTGGTCAGCTACGACCGCTGGTTGGCTGACCGCATCAAGGCACGCAACATTTGCGAACAGACCGCAATGGTTCTGTCCTCCTACAACGGCGGGCTCGGTTGGCTGATCCGTGACCGCAAGCTGGCTTCGGCAAAGGGCGCCGATCCGCTGGCCTGGTTCGGATCTATCGAGCGGTTCAACGCTGGTCGCTCGGCTGCAGCATTCAATGAAAACAGGGGGTATCCCCGCCTGATTCTGAAGCGATGGGAGGCCGATTACATCGCCGCTGGCTGGGGGTTGGGGGTCTGCTCATGAGCGCCCTGAAGCCCGTCGCCGCCTGGCTGGTGGCTGTTGGTGTAGCCATCGCCGTTCTCGTCATCAATCACAGCGCCGGCTACGACTCGGGTTTCGCCGCCGCGAAAGCGAAGGGTGATGAGGCGTTGGCTACGCAGGGCCGGGCCCATGAGGCAGAGCTGCGATACCTCGCAGAATCTGCCGCCATCGGGCTGAAGAAGGCAGCAGACGATTTGCTCGCTGAACAAGCGCGCGGCAATCAACTGGCCGCTGACCTAGGCGCCAAGAAGGATGAGCTGCGCGCTGTCACTGACAAACTATCCGGAGAGGTCCAACGTGTCACAACCCTTTATCGCCGCGCCCTGGACGCGCAACTTGAGCCGCTTCCCCCTGCTGCTTTCACTGCTGGTTTTGTCCGCGTGTGGAACAGCGCCCTCTTTGGCACTACCGCCACAGTCGCAGTGCCTTCCTCCGGCGCAGCCACCGGCCGAGCTGATGAGTCCGGTGCTGGAGCCGGAGCCGCTGACGACCTAATCGTCGGCATCACCCGCGCCGACCTGCTGAGCAATCACGTTCGCAATGCCGAGCGTTTCGCTTCATGCCGTGCCCAGCTCAACAAACTGATCGAATGGAATACGAAAAATGGAAGTAAATGACATGGCCTCCGAAGTGGAAGAGGTCTTCCGTGAGCAGGCGCTCGCTGCACAGTTGGCCGCCCAGGGAAACCATGGCGGGATGTCGGCAACCCATTGCGAACACTGCGGTGAAGCGATTCCTGAAGCACGCCGACTGGCACTGCCTGGTGTGGTGCTCTGCGTGCCGTGCAAGGAACACGTCGAACGAATGGGTGGCCGATGACCACAATCGAACTGCCGCTCTGGCAGTTGATCACCGCAGGTGTAGGCCTGCTGGGCGCCCTCCTAGGCCTGCTCAAACTGGTTGTGGCAGCTATTGAGCGTCGCTTGGACCAGCGCTTCGAAGTGATGGACAGCCGTTTCGAAGAGCTTGCCAAGGACTCGGACCGACTGCGTCAGGTCGAAATCGGCCTGGAGCGTCTGCGCGGAGAAATGCCGCTCCACTACGTGCGCCGAGAAGATTTCGTGCGCAATCAGACAGTGATTGAGGCCAAGCTTGATGCTCTGGCTCTCAAGCTTGAAAACGTACAGCTCAAAGGAGCGCGTCAATGATCGACCCAGCCAAAGCCCGGCGCGAATCCCTGCGCTGGTACATCCTGCTGACCCTCAACACCAGCCGCCCCGTCGACCCACACGAAGCCGTCGTGCTTTCGACGATCCAGGGCATTTATCAGGACGCGACCGCGATGGAGCTGCGCCGCGAACTGGACTACCTGGCTGACCGTTCACTGGTGACGCTCGTCAAGCAACCTAGCGGTGTCTGGATCTGCGGCCTGACGCATTACGGGGTGGACATCGCGGAATACACCATTCCGTGCAACCCCGGCATCGCGCGCCCCGAAAAATATTGGTCCTGACCTATGCCGCCACGTAGCAAAGTCGCGGCCCTGCCGCCCGAGGTCAAAGCCTGGCTGGATCAGTACCTGGTCGAATCCAACTTCAGCGGATACGAGGTGCTTTCCGCAGAGCTGGAGTCGCGCGGCTACTCCATCGGCAAGAGCGCACTGCACCGCTACGGCAGCGAGTTCGAGGACAAGCTGGCCGCGTTGAAGATGTCCAGCGAACAGGCCAAGGCTGTCGTCCAGGCCGCGCCCGATGATGAAGGCGCGGTCAACGAGGCGCTGATGCGGCTAGTCCAGGAGCATCTGTTCAAACTGCTGATGGCTACAGGCGACGACAAGAAAATGGATCTGCCGAAGGTTGCCAAGGCCGTGGCCGAGCTGGGTCGGGCGTCTGTCGTGCAGGCGAAATGGAAAGCTGAAGTTCGGGCCAAGGCGGAAGCCGCAGCCAACCAAATCGAGAAGATCGCCAAGAAAGGTGGCCTCAACGCCGAGACCGTGGCCGAGATCCGGCGTGAGATTCTGGGGGTTGCCTCATGACCGCGCTGCAACGTAATGCCGCGCCACACCAGCGTTCTCCGCTCGCGGACATCATCAGCGTTGGCGAGGTCGTCGATGTTCCCTCCGTGCTGCTCGACTATCAGAAAGAGTGGATTGGCATCCGCGCACCGCTGAAGGTTGCGGAAAAGTCCCGGCGTATCGGCCTGACCTGGGCGGAAGCGGCTGATAACGTGCTGGTTGCTGCGTCGGAGAAAAAGGCCGGCGGTCAGACGGTGTATTACCTGGGCTACAACCAGGACATGACGGTCGAATACATCCAGGCCTGTGCGATGTGGGCGCGCGCATTCAACTACGCGGCCGGGGAAATTGAGGAAGGGATCTGGCCGGACGAAGACCCGGACAAGCACATAAAGACCTTCACCATCGTGTTCCCCAGTGGGCACCGGATCGTTGCGCTGACCAGCCGCCCGAGCAACCTTCGTGGTCGCCAGGGCGTGGTGGTCATCGACGAAGCCGCTTTCCACCAGGATCTGGCCGAGCTGCTGAAAGCCGCACTCGCGCTGCTGATTTGGGGCGGTGAGGTGCATGTCATCAGCACGCACGATGGCACGGAGAACCCCTTTAACGAGCTGATTGAAGAGATCCGTGCAGGCAAGCGCAAGGGCACACTGTTCCGCTGCACCTTCCGTGAGGCTGTGGAGGACGGGCTTTATGACCGCGTGTGCATGCGTAAGGGTATTCCCTTTGTCGAGTCCGAGCGTGACGCCTGGGTCCAGGACGTGTACGACTTCTACGGCGATGCTGCCAACGAAGAGTTGGATTGCATCCCGAGCCAGGGCGGTGGCGCCTATTTCTCCCTGGCGCTGATCGAAGGCCGCACCAGCCGGGACGTGCCGGTCGTTCGGTACAAATGCCCGCAAGGCTACGAAACGACTGCTGAGCATGTCCGCCTGGCCGAGACGCAGGAGTGGTGCGACAGCGAGTTACGGCCTTTGCTGGCCGACATCCCGTCGGGCCTTCAGTCGTTCTATGGGATGGACTTTGCCCGCTCGGGCGACCTCTCGGTTATCTGGCCCCTGCTGAAGGAGCAGGATCTGCGCAAGCGTGCGCCGTTCGTGCTTGAGCTGCGCAACGTGCCGTTCAAGCAACAGGAGTTCATCCTGTTCTACATCGTTCGGCGCCTGCCGAACTTCCTCAAGGGCGCGCACGACGCCAGGGGCAACGGCCAGCAGATCGCCGAAGCCGCTGCCGTCGAGTTTGGCTACAACCGCATTGAGCAAGTCATGCTCACCGAGGGGTGGTATCGGGACAACATGCCCCCCCTCAAGGCTGCGTTGGAAGACGACACACTGTATGACATCCCAGCGGACAAGGACGTGACCGGCGATGTCCGGGCTTTCCGGGTCGTGAAAGGCGTGGCCCGCATCCCTGAAAAGCGAACCTCTGAAAAGAGTGGCGACAAGCGCCACGGTGACGCCGGGGTCGCCCTTGCTCTGGCGGACTTTGCCAGTCGCCAAGACGTTGAAATCTTTGAATATCACCGCGTCCAGCCAACGGCCCAGCACGACCGCCAGGTCAAGCTTGGTGCAGGCTGGCGTTCTGGAAAAGGCATCTGGTAATGGCTCGTTCTCCCATAGTTGACCGGTACGGCAACCCTATTGAATACGACCAGCTCACCGAGGATGTGGCCGCACCGCGCATGGCCGGCGTGCGCCAGGTTTGGCACCCGTCGGTGGCGGGTGGCCTGACACCCGGCCGGCTGGCTGCCTTGCTCCAGGCTGCCGCCGAAGGCGACGCCCGCGACTACCTGACTCTTGCCGAGGAAATGGAAGAGAAGGATCTGCACTACGCCTCGGTGCTGGGTACTCGCAAACTCGCCCTGGCCGGCCTGAACATCCGTGTGGAAGCGGTCAGTGATGATGCCGAGGACGTTCGTCGTGCCGATGTTCTGCGCGAGGTGGTGGATTCGCCCGAGTTTGCAGAGATGCAAATGGACCTCACGGATGCCCTGGGCAAAGGCTATTCGGTCGCAGAGATCATCTGGGACCGCAGCGGCAAGGAGTGGGTGCCGTTGCGCTTCGAGTGGCGCGACCCGCGCTTCTTCATGTTTGACCGCGAAACCGGGCAGGAGCTGCGCTTACTCGATGAGGCAGACGTAGTGAATGGCCTGGCATTGGCACCCTACAAGTTCATTGTCCATCGGCCGCGATTGCGCACCGGGCTGCCGATTCGCGGTGGCCTAGCGCGCCTCGCGGCGGTCGGCTACATGTGCAAAGCCTGGACGTGGAAAGACTGGATGGGCTTCGCTGACATCTACGGCATACCGATGCGCGTGGGTCGCTATGGTCCGAACGCTAGCAAGGAAGACATCGGCATATTGATGTCGGCAGTGGCGAACCTCGGGAGCGATGCCGCAGCGGTCATCCCCGACTCGATGCGTATCGACTTCACTCAGGCTGCCAATGTGGCCGGCGCTGGCGAGTTCTTCAAAGGGTTAGCCGAGTGGTGGGACAAGCAAATGTCCAAAGCCATCGTCGGGCAAACCATGAGCGCCGACGACGGTGCCAGCATGGCCCAGGCCAAGGTGCACAACGAAGTGCGGCTGGACCTGTTGGAGGCGGATGCCAAGGCCGAGTCCAACACGCTGAATCGCATGTTCGTGCGGCCTTTCTGCGACCTGAATTTTGCACCAGGTCGAGGCTGCCCCCGCCTGATCATTGACGTCCCGAAGCCTGAAAACCTTGAACTGCTGATCAAGGCGGTGACGGCGTTCGTGCCCTTAGGAATGCGTGTAGAGCAGTCAGTGATCCGCGACAGGTTCGGGCTACCTGAGCCGGCAGAAGGTGCCGAGATCCTCGGCAAGCCTGCAGAGCCGGCCCCAAGCGTGAAGACTGCGGCCAACCGAGAACAGGCAGCAGCCCCGATAGTGGTGGCAGACATCGTGGATAACCAGGTCCAGACGCTAGCCGCGTCCAGCGCTGCGCCTGTGGACGACATGGTTGATGCCATTAAGGAACTGCTGGAGTCAGTGTCCAGCCTTGAAGAGTTCCGAGATCGGTTGCTTGACGCATATCCGGACATGAGTGTCGATCAGCTGGCCAATGCCATGGCTGATGGGATGGTAGCGGCAAGCATGGCCGGCCGGTACGACGTGCTGAGAGGCTTGTGACCAGGGGATGGGATAGTGCCGCTAGCGAAGTGTAACTAACGGCGCAGCGGCTCTTTACCGTAACGGGAGCCAGGCTCCACTAGGCCTACAGTCAAGACTGGGTCAAAACTAGATCGGTCGAAAGGTATTTTGGGGCCGCCACATGTTCACCCACCCCCTTGTCACTCAGCAATTCTAACGCAACATACCTTACGGATTAAACAATGGCTGTGTCCTACGGCTCACTTCCTTTTCAGGAACAGATCGACTACTTCAAGGGCAAGACCAACCTGCCTAGCCGCGCCTGGACGGATATCTACGCGGCCGAACATGACTGGGCCTTCGTCGTCGCCGGTACGACCAAGCGGGAGTTGCTGGCCGACATGCGCGGCGCAGTCGAAAAGGCCATTGCTACCGGCCGCACGCTGGAGCAGTTCAGGACCGACTTCGACAGGATCGTCAGCCAGCACGGTTGGGAGTACAACGGCAGCCGTGGTTGGCGAACCAGGACCATCTTCGAAACCAACCTGCGGCAGTCCTACAACGCTGGCCGGGAAGCGCAGATGGCCGATCCCGAGCTGCGCAAGGCTCGGCCCTACGGCCTGTATCGCCATGGTGACAGCGCTCACCCACGGCCGCAGCACCTGGCCTGGGACGGAACGGTACTGCCGCTGGACGATCCCTGGTGGTCGACGCATACCCCGCAGAACGGGTGGGGCTGCAAGTGCAAGAAGTTCATGGTCAGTGACCGGGATGTCGAACGGCAGGGCCTGAAGGTTGGCCCTGCGCCGGCAGTCGAGTACGAAGACCGGACCATCGGAGTGAACAGCCCCAACGGACCGCGTACCGTGCGGGTGCCGGTGGGGATCGATCCCGGCTTTGAATACGCACCTGGTCAGTCCCGGCTCACATCGGCAGTGCCGCCCCTGCGCGCTCACGATCCGCTGCCGGAGTCGGGCGCACGTATCAACTCCGTCCAGGGCGCTGGGCTGCCGAACCGCCGCCCGCCTGGTCCACTGCCCGCACCACGCCCAGCTGATGCCGGCCGGCTGCTTCCCTCTGGCCTGACAGATGAAGAGTACATCGGCCGTTTCCTGGGTGAGTTCGGAGCCACTGAGACAAGCCCGGTCGTCTTCCGCGACAAGGTGGGTGATGGTGTGGTGATCGGCCGAGATTTGTTCACCAGTGCCAAAACCGGCGCTTTAAAGGTGGGCAAACGTGGGCATGCCCGCGAGCTGCTGTTGCTGGCCGATGCACTGAAGGAGCCAGACGAGGTGTGGGTAAGGCTGGAATGGCAGTACGCCCAGAGCAAGGCTGTTGTGCGCCGCCGCTATATCAGTCGGTTCCAGGTCGACGGGGAGTCCGTGCCGGCGTTGGCCGTGTTCGAAGTGGGGTCGGATGGCTGGGATGGCATCACCACCTTCGCCCCGGACGCCGAGAATCCGGAGTACCTGGAGCAACTGCGCCTCGGTGTGCGCCTGTACCGCCGCCCGGAAAGCGGGCAATAAAAAACCCGCGCCGCCGCACGGGTTCACGCCCTGATCGTAGGCTTGGAGGTCCCGGCGGGGACGGCTCGACCAATAGGCAGGCTTTAATAATAGGAGGCACGCATGGCCGGCGCAATGCTGGATGTGGTGATCGACACGTCAGTGGTCGGTCGAGAGCTGGAACTGTTGATCGAGCGGCTGGGGTCGCTACGGACTCCCCTCAATGATGTGGCTGAGTACCTTTATCAGACGGTCGACAACCGGGCGCGCCGCCAGATCGGGCCCGATGGCTCGCCTTGGGCACCGCTGTCACCGCGTACTCTCGCCAGGAAGAAAGGCAACAAGACCCTCAGGGAGTCCGGTGCGCTGCTCGATACATTGCGCCACCAGGTCAGCAATGAGGAACTTGAGTTCGGCACCGACCGACCGTACGGCGCCATCCACCAGTTCGGCGGCAAGATCGAGCACGCCGCTCGATCACAGCAGGTCTACTTCAAAGAAAAAGGTGGGGTCGTCGGCAACCGCTTCGTGAAGAAGAGGCAGTCGAACTTCTCCCAGTGGGTGTCGCACGGTGCCCGTTCGGTCCAGATGCCAGCTCGTCCTTACCTGGGATTGTCCGGTGAAGACGAAACAGAGGTGCTGGTGATCGTGGCGGCCTACCTGAAGGGGTAAAACCGGCCGCTTTCTCTGCGCCGTTTTAAGCGCGTTGAAGGTGGGTAGCCGGTACATCCGGACGAAAGTCGAGCCAGAATAGCGTTAGACATACGTTAGATTTTGTTCCAGCCCCATAAGCGCCGTTCGGTTGCCCGCAGATTTCTAAGCTTGGGCGGAAAAGACGGAAAATTCACCCGGCCCGCTCTCGATTCCGGGTAGCATTCCCACCTCCCGGCTTGCCCCCTGCCATCGACCGATTCCTTGCGTCGAGCTTAAAAACACTTCCCCTGACGTGCTGCCCAAACTGGCGGCATGAAAACACTTCTCGCCCTGAACACCGACCTTTCCGCGCTGCCCTCGACCGAGGGCCAGGCGCCTGACTGGATCGAACTGATTCCCGCTGGCCCGACCATCACCGGTCGCGACGGCCGCACCTGGTTGTTTGACGAGCTGGCCCAGCAACTGGTGCTGGCCGCTTTCACCGGTCGTGCCATCGACATGGTGATCGACTGGGAGCACGCCAGCGAGGTGGCAGCGCCGAAAGGCAAACCTGCGCCTGCGGCCGCCTGGATTGACCGGCTTGAAATTCGCTCTGAGGCCCTGTGGGGCCATGTCGCGTGGACACCTCGCGCTGGCGAGCAGGTTGTCGCCCGTGAGTACCGCTTCGTTTCCCCTGTCTTCGACTACGACGACACCGACCGGCGAATCCTCCGCATGGTCAGCGTTGGCCTGACCAACAAACCGAACCTGGTTCTTACCGCCCTCAACCATGAACAACCGGAGACTCATCAATTGGCTATCCCACAAGCACTCGCAGTGGTGCTCGGTCTGGACGCATCCGCAACCGATGACCAGGCCATCGCTGCCGCCACCCAACTGAAGGCTGCCGCAACGGCGCGCAACAGCGAACAGCCATCCCTGGACAAGTTCGTCCCGCGTCAGGACTACGATCAGGCCGTATCCCGTGCGACCAACGCTGAGCAGGCGCTGGCTACCCGCAAGGCCGACGAGCACAAGGCCGTGGTCGATTCCGAAATCGACGCGGCCCTGAAGGCCGGCAAGATCACCCCAGCCACCGCCGACTATCACCGCGCCGCCTGTTCCGAGCTGGCCGGCCTGGACCGCTTCCGCGAATTCGTGAAGGCCGCGCCGGCTGTTGCTGAACCGTCCGGCCTAGGCGCGCACAAGCCGGACGGCACTTCCACCGCGCTGAACGCCGAAGAAAAGAAGGTTGCCCAGATGATGGGTATCAGCGAATCCGACTTCATCAAGGCCCGCGCGTAAGCGCATAAAGGAAACACATCTATGATGATCACCCCGCAAGCGCTCGCCGCGCTGTTCACTGCCTACCGCAGCGAGTACCAGCGAGCGTTCACTGACACCCCGACCGACTGGCAGCGCATCGCCACGCCAGTACCATCGACCGGTTCCAGCAATACCTATGGTTGGCTCGGTCAGTTCCCCACCTTCCGCGAGTGGCTGGGTGAGCGCGTACTGAAGGACATGGCAAGCCATGCCTACACCATCACCAACAAGAAATTCGAATCCTCGGTCTCCATTCCCCGTGATGCCATCGAAGACGACGAGGTCGGCGTCTACAAGCCACTGTTCGAAGAAATGGGGCGTGCTGCCAAAGCGCACCCTGACGAGTTGGTTTTCGGGCTGCTGAAAGCCGGGCTGACCACGACCTGTTACGACGGCCAGAACTTCTTCGACACCGACCACCCAGTCTACCCGAACACCGACGGAACCGGCGAAGCCGTCTCTGTCAGCAACTACCAGGCGGGCGCTGGTCCGGCGTGGTATCTGCTCGATGTGAGCCGGGCAGTCAAGCCAATCATCTTCCAGAACCGCCGCAACTACGACCTGAAGGCCATGACCAAGGTCGACGACGAAGCGGTGTTCATGAAAGACGAATACCGCTATGGCGTCGACGCACGGGTCAACGTCGGTTTCGGTTTCTGGCAGTTCGCCTTCTGCTCCAAGGCTCCGCTCAACGCCGAGAACTATGCCGCTGCTCGTGCCGCCATGAAGGCGTTCCAGGCTGATGGTGGTCGCCCACTCGGTGTTAGTCCCGGCCTGCTGGTCGTGCCGTCCAGCCTGGAAGGTGCTGCGCGCAAACTGGTCGTGAAAGACGCCAACGGTGGTAACGAATGGGCGGGCACTGCTGAAGTGCTGTCGCCAAGCTGGTTGGGTTAACGGCCATGGGGACGATCATCAAAGCCAAGCGCGACGGATTCCGTCGCGCCGGCTTGGTCCACCGCGTGGCTGGGACCTACCACCCGGATGGCGATCTGACCGAAGCGCAACTGGAGGTCCTGCGCGCCGATCCGCAACTGCTGGTGGTGGAGGGGGCGCAGGAGGATGCACTCGCGGTTGACGACGACAGCGCGGAAGTGATCCAGGAGCTGGCCGCCACCATTGCCCAACTGGAGTACTCCCTGGAGCAAGCCCGAGCGGGCCTGAATACCGCTTCGGCGGATGTGATAAGGGTGCTGGAGCATCAGAAAGGTGTGCCAGTCCTGGTGCTCGACGCCGTGCGCTTGCTGGAACCAGCCGACCCAGCGGCAGAGGGAGTCATCTGCATCAAGGAAGACGCCCTGGTCGAGGTCATCCGCCAACAGCTTCAGGTCGCCTCGGAGGTGCCCAACGATGGAAAGCAGACGCTCGACAATTCCAGCAGTCCTGAAACGCCGCCGAATCCGGCGCCGCTTCCGGCAGATGCTTCGGCAACTGCTGACGCAGGGGCTGTGAAGCTAGGCAAGCCGGTGGCCAAGCGTGGCGGCGAGAAAAAGGAAGGTGGTGAATGAACCTCTCGCTGCCGAGTGCGATTGCCCTGATCACCCGTTTCGGTGCCAAAGAGATGGCGGACCTTGCGGTCCCCAAGACCAATCGGCCTATCGATGGCGAGCTGCTGGAGGCCGCTGCCAAGGGTGAGTCTTTGGATAGCTGGGATGCCGAGGAAGTGGCGTCCGCAGTTGCGGGCTTGGCACGCATCGCCGATGCAGCCACCCGCGCTCGCAGCGAGATCCAGTTCTACCTTCGCTATCGCCAGGTGGGGCAGGACGCCCCGGACTGGGTGGCTGACGACCTGCCGGAGCTGACCCGCTTCCACTTGTACGGCGAGAAGGCCAGCGCCGATTCGGCTGTACGCCTGCGCTATCGCGACATCCTCAAACGACTGGAAAGCCTGGCCGCTGAAGATGAGAAACGTGGGGCCGCGGAATCTGGTCAATCCGGCTTGCAGATCAGTCACCAGGTGCGCCTGTTCAGTCGCGACACCATGCGGGGGCTCTGATGCTGGGCGAACTGGAGGACGCCATTCAGGCCCGTCTCGGCGAGCTGAAGGGGCAGCTGCGCAGGATGCATATTGACAGCTACGGCGGTGAGCTCAGTGACGACGACCTGCTGGTCGACCTGTTGAAGCTCACCCCCAGTGTACTGATCACCACTCCCAAGGTGGTGTTCAAGCCCAAGTCGCATCGCCGCTATGTCGCCTCGGTGGTGTTCCGCCTGGTGATCTCCAGTACATCCGTGCGTGGTGAGCGTGAAACGCGGCGCGGTTCCGGCTCGGTTGCCAGCGATCCCGGCAGTTACTGGATCTGGGAAAGCTGCATGCGGTTGCTGACCAACTGGCAGCCCAAGCCCGACGGCGCCCAGGTGAAGCCGACGGAGTTTGCCAACCTGGTCAACGGCAAGTTTCAAGACAGCCACCTCAGCGTGCTGGGGCAATCGTTCGCCATCGAGCTGGATTGGGAGGTGCCGGAAGGTGAGCTGCCACTGCTGGAAGGCATCGACTTGGCTTACCACGTACCGGCAGGCAACCCAAGCACCACCGCCACCGACTCAATCGAACTGAGGAACCTGTAATGCGCGTGATCGCTACGCAACACCCCGTGCCACTGCTACCGGGCACTACAACCAAGGATGGCAAGTCTTTCATTGATCCCGCCCCGGCCAGCCCGGTGGAGGTGGAAGAGCACGCTTACTACCGACGCCGGATTGCCGCTGGTGAGTTGAACCGTGCTGAAGAAAAGAGCGGTGCCAAAAAGGCCGCTAAAAATGATGAGGCCAAAGCATGACCATTCCTTTTGACACAATCCCGGCGAGCATTCGCAAGCCTGGCGCCTATTTCGAGTTCAACACCAGCCTGGCCGTGCGGACACTGCCGACCAATGCGCAGCATATCTGCTTGATCGTTCCGCTCGGTGAAGCAGCAACCGCCTTGGCGAACGCCCCCGCACAGGTGTTCAGTGCTGACGAAGCCAGGCTGGCATTCGGTGATGTGGCGGCGGAAATGGTCGCGGCTGCCATCGCTGCTTATCGCTACGTGGCTATTTCGTGTGTGGGTGTCGCTGTCACCGATCAGACTGAGCCGGACATCGCTGACGCTCTCGCCTCGACCGCTCAGGGCGGCTATACCATCCTGGTGCCCGCCTGGTTTAGTCAGGACTCGCTGACCGCTGTCCGCACTCATATTGCGACCTGGACCAGTTCAATTGAACAGCAGTCCATCATCGGTGTGGGTGCGGTGACCAGCACCCTGTCGGCGGCCACCGCCCTAGCGGCATCCCTGAACGCCGGGGGTATTACCCTCGCTCTGCTGCCGGGCACCCCGTCGACCGCCCGCCAGGTGGCGGCGGCATACGCTGCCGTGATTGCCTCTGAAGAAGACCCAGCTCGCCCACTGAACACGCTGGTACTGAGCGGTATCAAGGTTCCGCCTGTCGCACAGCGCCTCGGGCGCACCGAGCAGGAAACCTGTCTGGCGAACGGCATTACCCCTCTTGAGGTTGGTGCCGGCGATGTAATCCAGATCGTCCGGGCAGTCACGACTTACACCAAGTCGGCGGCTGGTGCGACTGACGTGTCACTGCTCGACCTGACCACCATTCGCACCCTGTATTACGTACGTCAGGCGTGCCGTGAGCGTATCCGCCTGCGCTTTCCGCGCAGCAAGCTTTCTAAAAGAACTCCGGAAGCGGTGCGTGGCGAGCTGCTCGATGTGCTGAACAAGCTGGAAGAACTGGAAATCGTCGAAGAGGTCGCGGCCAATGCCGATGGCCTAATCGTGGAGCGCTCGCTCCAGGAAGTGAACCGTCTCAACGCCGCTATCCCAACCGATGTCGTCAACGGCCTGCACGTGTTCGCCGGCCGCATCGACCTGCTTCTGTAAGAGGTGAACTGAATGTCTGATAACTACGTAGGGCAGATCGTCCTTGAGATCAACGGCACCGACTATGAGGTGACGAGCGTCGAGCCGAGCCTCAAGACCGGTCGCAAAGTGGTCAAGACCATGAACCGCACTGGCCGCCCCTCGGGCACGGCAAAGGGCATTGAAGAGCACGAACTGAAAATCTCGGTACCCATCCCGAAAACCGGGGAGCCGGACTGGCGCACCTTGATGGACGCCAAGCTGACCATCTACCCACAGGACGGGGGCAGCAAGCGACAGACCTGGACCGGTTGCTCCCTGATGGAGATGGGCAGCAAGTACCAGGTGGAAGGTGAAGCCACCCGCGACCTGACCATCGCCGCCCTGAACTTCTACTTGGAGTAATGCCATGAGCGAGCAAGTGAACAAACAGTGGGATGGTCTGACCATCAGCCGCGAGTTGGGCATCGGTGTGTACTTTTCAGGGACACGGCACAAGCGCTTCACCCTGCGTGTTGCTGTCGCGGGTGACTTGATCGCCGCCCAGGAACAGCATCCCAACGGCCCGTTCCAGTTGACCACCATCGAAGTCTATCGCCGTCAGTTGCTGTCCTTGGGCGACATTCCGGTCGAGCACCTGACCACCGAGCTGTTGCGTGAGGGACTGACCGAGATCGACCTGGCCGTCATCGCCGACGCCGACGCCGAACTCGAAAAAAAGCTCACGCCGCCGAGCGCGGCAACGCCGACTGGCGTCGGATCGAACACGCCTTTATCCGGCACGGCTACCGAATAGCAGAGCTTCGACAAATGACCAGGGCCGAGATCGATGCGCGTGTGGACCTGATTGTCGGCAAGACCAAAGGCGTTCGCTACGTCAGTAAACGCCAGCGCAAGCCTCTGCCAAAACCCAGATGAAAGGCCCGCCAGCGGGCCTTTCCTGTCCCTGTAAGACCATCTTCGGGAGTGCTCCATGTCCGATCTGCGCGTTGCGCTTCGTTTTCAAGCCCATGCGGGCAACAGTCGACGTGAGATCGAACAGATCAACCGCGACCTACGTAAGGCCGGTAAGGAGGGTGCCAAGTCCCTAGCCGATGAAAGCTGGAAAGCGTCATCGGCCATTACCAAGGTCGGCCAGGTCGGTGCCAACAGCTACAAGGTGATCCGCAGCGCCATGCGTGAAACGGCCCAGGCTGGTTCCGGTACGCGCATCGAGGTCAGCAAGACTTCTGCTGAACTAAAAGAGATGGCCACCGCTGCTCGTAAGGCTGCGCGGGATGCTAAGTCCGAGCTCATGAATACCGACCGCCAGGGTGTGCAGCCGCTCCGTCAGAGCGTAGATCGCACGGAAGCTTCCTTCCGGCGCCTGGCACAGAACGGTGGGCGCAACCTTCGTACTCTGAAAACCATTGCTGCCGGTGTACGTCAGGAGTTCGACCGCCTCAAAGGATTGGGGGGCAGCATGCAAGGGCAACTAGCCGGGCTGGGTGTTGGGGTTGGCGTGGTAACCGGGGTGACCGCTAGCGCCCGCTTAGATCGCCAGTTAATCCGTACACAGCAGACTGCCGGTATGACTGGCGAGCAACGAGATGAGTGGCGTGGCGAGCAATGGCGACTTGCAAAGACTTATGGCATTGAGCGGGAACAAGTTCAAACAGGTTTTGACACTTTAATTGCTAGCGGCCTCTCTTACGACAAGGCCAAAGTTAGTTCTGAGGCAATTGCCCAAGCGACCGCTGTTACGGGTGCTGATTCTGGAATACTTGCTAAAGCCTTGGTAACAGGCTCCAGCGCTTTCGATATTGATCTGTCCAAGCCCGGTGCTGCTGTGGATATTCTGCAAAAAATGATCGTGGCTGGTCGCTTAGGCAATGCCGAACTTGAGAACCTGTCTAGCATTTTCCCTAAAGTTGGCCAAGACGCGAAGTCTGCGGGCATGTCCATGGCTCAATCTCTTGCGTTTGTTGAAACTTTGTCTCTCATTGAGTTGGAACCTGACCGCTTGGGTACGCTGGCACAATCGACGTTGCGCGCATTCAACAATGGTACATACCGGGAGAGTGTGACGAAAAATACTGGTGTCGAATTCTTCAACAAGGATAAGTCTTTAAGAAATACCCAAGACGTATTTCTTGATTTACAGAGGAAATACAAGTCACTTAAAAATGACAAAGACCGCGCGCGTTTCATGGACGTGGTATTTGGCAAGATGGACCAAGACACGCAAAAAGGTGTTAAAGCGTTTTTGACCGGTGATCGATTAGAGAACTTTGCAAAGAGCACGGGGGATATCAATAACGCCAAGGGTGTTATTGAAAAAGATTTGGCTGACAACATGAGCAGTTCGACCGCCGTCGGCTCTCGTATGAAAGCCACCCTGGGCGAAGCCATCGACCGTATGGCGAAGCCATTGAACAAGGGCTTTGCTGACATGGGTAGTTACCTGCTCGATGACCTGAACCTGTCCGGCGAAGAAATGCTGATGGGCGGGGCGGCTCTTGGCGTTGGCGGCTATTACGCCGGGCGCGGTGCCAAAGCTGGTACAGGCGCCTTACTGAATAAGTTCATCGGCGGCCCCGATACATTAAAAAACATCGCCGTCGGTAAGGTGCTGGAAGAAGCTGCCGGAGTAACTTCCGTGTTCGTCACGAACTGGCCTAGTGGCGTGTCCCTCGGCGGTGGCATGCCTGATCTGCCTAAGGGTAAGTCTGGTGGCATTATCCCTCCCTGGGTAGCTCCAGCTACTCTGGCAGCTACAGCCACGCAGATCGGTGGCGCCAGTGCGACGTCGACAGATGAGGGTCGTCTGGATTCTGTTCTGCGGAGCAAGCTATTGAACGAAGACGAGCGCACCTATCAGTCTGCTTTCTACCGTAATCGCATTTCGCTGGCTGGACAGAACCCCGATCAGTCGTCGGACTGGCTGTCGTCGCAAGCCCAGCGTCTGGCGCATCAGCAGACTGGTCTGACAGCAGCGGGCTTGCCTGTCGACGGTGCCAATCAGTGGGCAGCCGGTATTGCCAATCGAGCAGTCAGCGCAGGTGCCGATACCCCGGCGGCAGTAGCTCGCCTACAGCGGTTGCTTGATCAGCCGTTGGTTATCGAACTACGCATGGACTCAAACATGATTCAGGCTGAGGTCGAGCGCCGCACCGACATCCAAATGAGGCGCGGCCGATGAGCTGGTCAGAAACCCTGCTGGACGCCTCCTTCCGTGGTGTTCAGTTCCAGGTCACCGACGAAAGTCTGCAATGGCAACGAGCGTTAGCCGAACACGGAGTGCCTTTCAAGGACGGTGATAGTGTGGTCGATCTGGGTCGGGGCGCTCGCCGCTTCCCGATGCAGATCATCATCTACGGCGTTAACTACGAGATTGAGCTACAGAACCTTCTGTCGGCGCTCGGTCAGCGTGGCCCTGGCGAACTGATCCACCCCATCTACGGCAGCCTGAACGTCGTTTCGCACAATGTTGAGGTGAAGCACGTCGCCGACAGTCCAGACGCTGCCCAAGTAAGCCTGTTATTTGTCGAGGACACTCCCGATCTGCCTTTCTTTGCCAGGCAGTTTGAGTTCGTCGACATCGGTGTAGTGGAGCTGGAAGATGAATACCGCTGGCAGGATGGCATCTTTGAGCTGCTCGGGCGCATCGACTCTCTGGTCGCTGAGATTCAGTCGTGGATCGGTGGCGGTTGGGTGGGACTGATCGAAAAGGCCTTGGGTCTGCCGGGAATTTTCCTTCGGGTGCAGCAGCTGCGTTCGCAGATCCTCGGTGTGGTGTCCGGCGTTGTCTCCATGGCTCAACACACATCGGCGGCTTACGACCCTTTGGTTGACCTGTTCCGCACGCCGACGCAGATCCGCAGTTCCATTCAGGACAGCACGCCCAGCTCGTCGACGGCGTTGTTGTCCCGCTCTGGCATTCCAGCCGCCATGCCAGGTGGCGATGGTTTGACCGTTGATCCTGCAGGGGCGGCCAACGCCTTTTTGATCAGTGCTCGCCAAGGGGTTGCCCCTGATGCCGGCCTACTGCCCGACCGCATGCCAGACGATCCAGTCGAGGCCAGCGGGTTTGCCTTGGTTGTCCTGGTCATCACCGAACTTGCAGTTGCCCATGCTCAAGCGGTGGCCATCGTGATCGAGGACGAAAGCAAAAATCCGACCCTGAGCCCAATTGAACTGGAAGGCCTGGTCAACCTAGTGCGCTCGTTGGTGCAAGGGTCGATCCTCTTGCATCGCCGCCTGTATGGTGTAGAGGCGTCCCGCCCGGTGATCGAAGGCCTGCGCAATACAGCCGCGCTGATCCAGGCTCGCGCCCGTCAAGTCATCTTGCAAAGCCCTCCGATGATCGAGCGTGTGGTTGAGTCCCCGGCAAGCCTCCGTCTGTTGGCCCATCGCTGGTATGGCGACCATAGCCGTGCCCTCGAATTGATTCGGCTCAATCCAGACCTGAAAACGCCCCACAACATCCCGGCCGGAAAGGTATTGCGTGCATATGCTGAATGACCCTGTTCCCACTATCCGGCTCGCCATCGGCGGGTTGGCCCATGATACTTGGGACGGCTGGTCGGTTGAGTCCGACCTGCTGACTCCCGCCGACGCTTTCGAGCTGGAGTTGCACGCCAGAAACTCCATCCGGCTGCCGGAGGTGGTGAAGGAAGGTGCGCCCTGTTCACTGACGCTGGATGGGGACCTGGTGCTGACGGGGCAAGTCGACGAGTTTGAGCATGATGTTTCGCGCCAGGGCATTTCGATGCGCATCAATGGACGGGATCGGGCCGCGCCTCTGGTCGACTGCTCAGCACCTTTCGTGTCCATGCGAGAGGCATCGCTAGCGGAGATCCTTGAGCAGGTGGTTAAGCCACTAGGTGCGTACAAGGTGGAGATTCGCGCCAACCAGGCGAAAGCCCGGCGTCGTATCCAGATCGAGCCTGGGCAGACCGCTTGGGAGGCGTTACTTCAGGTAGCCGAGGCGAACGGCTTGTGGCCGTGGGTAGAGCCGGACGGCCGCTTGATCATCGGTGGGCCGGACTACACCACTCCGCCAGTAGGCGCACTGGTGCTGCGCGAGGACGGGGTGGGTAACAACGTGCAGCGCCTGAGCGTGCGTCGGTCCATTGCCAACCGCTACAGCCAGATTACCGTCCTTGGTCAACACGGCCAGTACGATAACGATGGCCTCGACACCAAGCGCTCGCACCTGCGTTCGGTCATCCAGGACGATACCCTGGCCCGTCGCGGGATCTTCCGGCCGAAGGTCGTGATCGACAGCGCGAGCGAGAACCAGGACATGGCAACCACCCGCGCTCGCAAGTTATTGGCGGATAGCCGACTGGAAGGTTTTGAGATACGCGTCGTCGTCAAAGGCCACCGGGCTGACAATGGTAAGGTCTGGAGTCCCGGCCAGCGCGTCATCGTGCGCAGTGAACCGCATGGCCTAGACGCCATCTACTTCCTCATGTCGCGCACGTTGCGTCTGTCACGTGGAGAGGGGGCGATCACAGAGCTGCGCCTGCGCGAAGACAAGATGTGGGTGCTGGACGGCAACAAGCTGAAGAAGCACAAGGGCAAGTCCAATCCCGACGCAGCGTTTGTCCAAATGATTAAGGGGCTTTGATGAGCAGTATGGCGCGATTGGTGCGCGATCAGGTGGCGCGGGTGATGAGCAGCTTTCGCTTGCCGTTCCGCGCTGTAGCGGCGCGCAATACCCATGGAAAGCTGATCGGCGTCCAGATGCAGGGCTTGTCGGGCGAGGCGGTAGCGGGCGAGCTGTTCCAGCACTACGGATTTAGCTCTGCACCACAGCCAGGGGCCGAGTACCTGGTCATTCCAGTGGGTGGCAACAGCAAGCATGCTGTCGTCGTCGCCAGCGAGGATGGGCGCTATCGGCTGACGCTCCAGGACGGCGAGGTGTCGCTCTACACCGATGAAGGTGACTACGTGCACATGAAGCGCGGCCGGATGATCGAGGTCGTGACGGATGACTTGGTGTTCAAGGTCAAAAACAAGGTGCGCTTTGAAACACCCAAAGTCGAAATGACCGGCGACCAGCATCTCGACGGCAGCATCAAGGCCGAGGGCGAGATCGCCGACCATGCGCGTACCATGCAAGAAGACCGTAACCTGTATAACCAGCACGACCATGGAGGTGGCCCAAAGCCATCGCCATCGCAGTGAGTTTCTGATATTCCTCTGGGGTTACCGATGTCCTCTCAAACGACTTCAGATAGGCAAGCCATGGCGACAAAAATTTTCGCTCTCGTCCGTTTTTTCAAAACAGAAGCGCATCGTGACTCTTTTTTGCGTGGCGATTTGTTCATGAATCGCCTGAAGTTTTTTAAGGCGTATGAAGAGGATGAGGCGTGCAATATTGGGGACAAGCATGAGGGGACGTCAGGTTGGTATCAGCCGGATCAGGTAAAGCTGACAATCCAAGATCCAACAACCGGCGAAGATCACATCATTCAGGATTTTGCAGGCCCTATTTTGATAGGTCTGGACAGACATAACGACTACCACGTCTACTGCATGTCCGCTATTCATGGCGACGACGAGGCTAAATTTGAGACGTTCGACGAGCTTAGGTCCAGCATGATGCTGGACGTCGAAAAGGGAGATTTGGGCGACTACTGCTCTATCGTCGATGCTGGACCATTCATGGCCCGATTGGATAAAGCACTCCAGATAGAGGAGCACGCGGGAAACAGCTATGGACGTGGCCTGGTTGAGTATTTTGATCCTGAGACCTTCAACGGATCATTCGATGAGGACGAAGCGATATTCCGGAAAAAGAAATGTTTCAGTCATCAGAAGGAATTTCGGATTTTCGTCTACAACGGGACCTCTGGAGACGACCATAAAGTCTTAAGCATCGGGGATCTATCGGATATTGCTTTCAACTGCCCCAAAGCCGACCTCAACAAGTTTCTCGTCCTCGAAGAGAATACGACGGCTTAAACCGTCCTGAAATACCCCCCCTGCGAGTCTCCCTGCACCATGCATCCCCATGGACGCAGGCATAAACCCAACCACAGGCGACTTGACGGGCCAGCGTATTAATACGCTGGCAAACGCCGTCTACGTGCGCCTTATGACCCCCCTCGGCACCTGGTGGAAAGATCCCGCTCTGGGCTCTCGGCTGCATGAACTGCGGCGCGAAAAGGACCGCCCTCGGGTGGGTATTCTCGCCAAGCAGTACGCCGAACAGGCCCTCAAGCCTCTGCTTGAAGATCGCCGCGCCAAGACGATAACCATCACCGCACATCAGCCCCATAACGGCTGGCTTGAGCTGCAAATCGACATCATCGATGCCACCGGCAATCCACAGGTGTTTCGCCAACCTGTAAGGGTGATCTGACATGGCTTTTTCCGCCCCGAACCTCGATAGCATTCTGGCCGGCATTCTGCGGGACATTAAGGCGCTCAACGACGAAGCCGACATCGGCCCTGACAGCGACCACTACATCCGGTCAGCGGCGGTCGCTGCCGCCATCGAGGGCCTCTATCTGAAGCTGGCTTGGCTTTATCGGCAGATCTTCCCGGATACCGCCGACGAAGAAGAGCTGGTGCATGCCGCCGCGATCCGTGGCGTTCTGCAAAAGCAGTCTGTCGCTGCCACTGGTATTGCTGGCTTAAGAGGCGCTGCGGGTGTTGAGCTATTGCAAGGCTCAACACTGACCCACGTCACCACTGGCGAAAAGTTCGACAGCCTGGCTAGCGCGAAAATTGGCACCGACGGCACTGTCACCGTTCAAGTCAGGGCGCAAACATTAGGAGCGTCACTCAACGGATTGACCGGCGACCTGATGCTTACCAGCCCACCGCTGGGGATGGACGCCAGCGCGAGCTTCGTCGGGACAACCACCGGGGGCGAAGATCAGGAGACGCCAGAGTCGCTGCTCGCCAGATTGCTCGACATCATCCAGTCGCCACCTGCGGGCGGCACCAGTTACGACTTCAAACGCTGGGCCAAAGAAGTGGATGGTGTGGCCGATGCCCTGGTGGTACCTGGTCGTCGGGGTGGAGGCACCGTCGACCTTATCATCACAGCCAGCACCGGTAACCCTTCGGTCGAGGTCATTGCTAACTGCAAGGACCACGTACTGGGCTTGTGTTCAGTCATAGCCGATGTGTGGGTGTATGCCCCGACCATTCGAACCGTTGACTCTACAGCGCTGGTTGAACTGGCCGAGGGTTACACGCTGGCGGATGTGCAGGTGGCCGCTCAGACGGGTTACAACTCACTGCTAGGCGCCATGAAGCCTCGCGAAACACTCAAGCGCTCGCATATAGAGGCAATGATCAACAACTTGGCAGGCGTCATTGATCGCTCTGTTACTACGCCAGTCGCCAATGTCCAAGCGTCTGACGATCCGCTTCTGGTCGGCTGGATTCGCCCAGGCACCATCACTTTGGGCCTGCTGGAATGACCGCGCTCGCCGATCAGCTTCGGCTACTGCTGCCGCCTGTGTCCTATGACGGCAAAGCGCCTCGCTTATCTGCATCCGTTGAAGCCGAGGCGAACGCTCTCAAGCTTACCGATGCTCAAGCGGAGGCGAGCTACAGCGCGATCTTCGCCGACTCTGGCATGGGGTTGTCGGACTGGGAGCGCGTGCTTGCTTTGCCAGATCCGTGCCTTGTTGGCGTCCCTCAATCTGTTCGCCAGCGCGTGCAGGCGGTTGTCAGCAAGCTGCAAGGCCGGGGTGGTCAAAGCCGGTCCTTTTTTATCGCCCTGGCCAAGTCCCTTGGTTACGACATAACCATCGACACTTTTCGTCCAGCTTGCGCAGGTATTGCGCGGGCTGGCGACCCAATCAACGGTGGCGACTGGGCATTCACATGGCGCGTCAACGCACCCGCCGTGACGATCAGCCAGGCCGTTGCCGGTATCACGGGCGCGGGCGATCCCTTGGCGTCCTGGGGCAACAAGTCCCTTGAGTGCAGGCTCAGTCAAATGAAGCCCGCCGAATCCATTCTGCTGTTCGGTTATGGAGACAACTGATGCAAAAGATCGATGCAAGTACCGCGTCGGCAAACGCCCTTGGTGAGTTCACTGAGGGCAATCCCAGCGCGGGTGTCCCGGCTACGCTGCTCAAGGCCGCGTGGTTGAATGCGGTGCAACGGGAGTTGGTTCACCTGGTTGAAGGGGCGGGCCTGCCCCTGGATGCCGCCGATGACTCTCAGGTACTGAAGGCCATTCAGGCGATACAGGCAAGTGCCAGTACCTGGTTAAAGCTCAATGGCAAGCCAACAACAGTTGCAGGCTTCGGTATCACTGATGCGTTTACCAAAATTGAGACAACAAATTTTGTTCAGGCCGCTGTTGCAGCCTTGGTTGACTCTTCACCGGCTGCACTGGATACGCTGAACGAGTTGGCGGCGGCCTTGGGAGATGATCCAAACTTCGCCGCAACCATGACGAATGCGTTGGCAGGCAAGGCGAGCAAAGCCACGACCTTGGCTGGCTATGGCATCCTCAACGGGTTGACTATCAATAAGCTATTGGGCGGTACGAATCTCAATACACTAGGCGATTCCAATACACACCAAGGTAGCTATGTCTGTAAAGCCGGTGCGGATGCACTGGCAAGCTTGAACTATCCAGCTCAAGAGGCCGGAAATCTGGTGGTTGGTGCCGGGGCCTGGGGCTGTTTGCAAGAATATACGACCAACTCTAACCGCAAATTCTGCCGGTCCTTAACCGGGGCTTTCACGGGAACTGGCCCATGGAGTGACTGGGCTGAAATTACGGTGCAACAGGCGACCGAAAACCGCGCGGGTATAGCGAAGATCGCCACGCTAGCGTTACTGCTGGACGGGGTAGATAACGAATCGATGATTACGGCCAAGCTCTTGAAGCTGGGCTGCTCCTACAGCCTGACTGCAAACGGATACATCGCATCTCCGCGGTGGTGGGGGGGATTCATCCTTCAATGGGGAGTCACCGGCAATATCAACGCTGACTCATCTATCTGGGTGAACTGGCCGCTTGAGTTTCCGAACGCCTGTCTTTGCGTGCAATCAATTGGCATCAACGCAGCGTCCTCAACTACCCGCGATAACGTGCCGCAGATCGTTAGCTACTCGAAGACTGCACTGCAGTTACGAGCCAACGGCGTGAGTTCGACAACAGATGCCGCACCCCAGATTTGGTTTTCAATAGGATTCTAACTATGCGCTTTTACAGCCAAACCTCCGGCTGCTGTTATGTAGCTGGTCTGAATGATGAAATGCCTGTAGACGCCGTTCCGATTGATGATGAACGGTTTAACACCGTGATCGGCAATCCAGATCCGAACAAGGTCCGGTCGCACGACGAAGCAGGTCTTCCGATCCTGATTGATCCACCACCGCTGACCTTAGAGCAACTGGCAGAGCGGGAGCGCGTATGGCGTGATGGTGTGATTACGTCTTGCCAGTGGCTGCGAGACCGTCACCGCGACGAGCAGGACATGCAACTGCCTACCACGCTCACGCCAGGGCAATTCTCCGAGCTGCTGGTTTATCGCCAGAGCCTTCGCGATTGGCCGCAGTCTTTGGGCTTCCCAGATAGTGAGCGCCGTCCCGAGCCTCCTGTTTGGGTAGTTGGACTGACCGAGTAGTCTGCTGCTAATGCTAAACACAGCGCTAGATTAGTGCCGCTCTTAGGTATCCAGTTGTGCCAATTAGCGCGCTAAGCAGTGCCAAATCCGGCGCGCCCTTACAATCACGCGGGAAAACAGACACACCGAGAAACCTATTTTCTGCCATAACAGAAAATTCACTTGACCTGTAAATGATAACGATTATTATTGTCAGCAACTGGTCGCGAGACTGGTTGGATAAACTGAAAGCTCATAGGTCGGACTCTCAGGTTATCTCCTCATCAGGCTAATCACGGTTTTTGACCCGGCTTTTTGCCGGGTCTTTTTTTTGCGCTTGTCCCGTCCGAATGGCCGCATTCAAGCACCACGCCCCACCCGTTTTCTTGCAAGGAGCCCGTACCATGACCCCTCTGTTGCTGCCCCTTGAATCCCCTGCCCTCGCCGCCCCTGGTGATCAGGCACTGCTGCAGCGCCTGAAAAAACTCCCGCGCCGCGCTCAACAGGTGTTCCTGCTCAGTCGCCTCGATCAATGGTCGTTTGCCATGATCGCCGAACACCTGGCCATCCCTCCAAGCACGGTGGAGCGGTACATGAACCAGGTGCTGCAAAGCGTGCAACCCGCCACTGACCCGCTAGCCCGTGAGGCCGGGTACTGGTATGTGCGCCTGCAAAACCCGCAGATTACCGCCAGCGAACGTATCGACTTTCGCCGCTGGCTGGACAGCGCACCCGCCCACCTGACCGCGTTCCATGCCACTGAGCTGCGCTGGCGCAGCCTGCTCGCACCCGCGCAGGTACTGGGCGATGGCCACGGCTACCGTCAGGCTCGTCCGGCACTGTCCCTGGGTGGTTGCTCGGTCGCCATTGCCGTACTGCTCGGTACGCTGCTGACACTCGGTTTCTGCGCCTGACGCAGGGGTGTAGAGTAAAGGGCACAACAACGCTGAAGGAGCCTGGTAATGAGCGTGACGCTGTCCCCCCTGCACATCACTTGCGATTTCGATTCCGGTAACATCGTGGTTCGCGATGCCAGCGAGCCCTCTCAGGTGCGCCTGGCGATCCGTCCCGATACCCGCAGCGATCATTTCCAGTGGTTTCACTTCAAGGCCAGCGGGCTGACCCCAGGGCACACACACCGCTTCACCCTGGAGAACGCTGGGCAATCCTCCTATAACCAGGCATGGGACGGCTATCAGGCGGTTGCCTCTTATGATCAGCAACACTGGTTTCGGATACCGACCCAGTTCGACGGCCAGGCGCTGCACTTCCAGCTTGAGGCCGGCGAACAGCAGGCCTGGTTTGCCTACTTTGAACCCTACTCCCGCGCCCGCCACAACCAACTGATTGAACGGGCGGTCAGCCTGCCTGGCGTGGAACTGCTGGCCACAGGGCGCAGCGTCGAAGGGCGCGACATCCCGCTACTGCGCGCAGGCAACGGCGCAGCAGGCAAACGCAAGCTGTGGATCATCGCCCAGCAGCATCCCGGCGAGCACATGGCAGAGTGGTTCATGGAGGGCGTGATTGATCGCCTGCAGGCCAACGATCCAACGGTTCAGGCGCTGCTGAAGGTGGCCGACCTGTACCTGATCCCGAACATGAACCCCGATGGTGCCTTCCACGGGAACCTGCGCACCAATGCTCAGGGCAAGGACCTCAACCGCGCCTGGCAGGACGCCAGTGTCGAACACAGTCCGGAAGTGTTCTTTGCACAGCAACAAATGAAACTGCAGGGTGTCGACCTGTTCCTCGACATTCACGGCGATGAAGAAATCCCCCACGTCTTCACCGCAGGCAGCGAAGGTACACCAGGCTACACACCCCGTATCGAGCAACTGGAAAGCGCGTTCCGTGAGCGCTTGTGCCGCCTGACCGCGGACTTCCAGCAAGTGCATGGCTACCCGCGCGACAAACCTGGGCAGGCGAACCTGACCCTGGCCTGTAACAGCGTTGCGCAGGCCTATGGCTGCCTGGCACTGACCCTCGAAATGCCGTTCAAAGACCACGACGACGCACCCAATGCCATTACCGGCTGGTCTGGGCAGCGCTCCAAAGCGCTGGCCAGTGCGGTGCTGGATACGCTAGCGCCGATGGTCGGCGACCTGCGTTGAGTGCTTGCGGTTGGCCCTGCTGCGCTCAGCGCGTCGTGGCCAACCGCAACCGATAGCTTCCCGGGCTCTCGCCGGTCCATTTCTTGAAGGCCCGGTGAAAGGCGCTGGGCTCCTGAAAACCCGTCTGCTCGGCAATTTCCGCGATACTCAGTTCACTGCCACGCAGGCACTCGAACGCCATCGCCCGGCGCACTTCATCCTTGATCTGCTGGAACGAACAGCCCTCACGCTCCAACTGCCGACGAAAACTGCTGGGGCTCAAGCCTTCCCCCTCGGCCATGGCCAACAATGTCGGCCATTGCCCGTACTGCCGTGCACGCAAGTGCCGATAAACCCTTGCTGCCAGGCCGTTCTGATTACGGTAGCGAATCACCAGCCACTGCGGCGCACTGTGCAGGAAGGTCTTCAGTGCCCCCAGGTCCTGAACCACCGGTAGGCGCAGGTAATCGGCAGCAAACTCGATTTCGGTATGCCCCGCCCCCAACTGCAGGTTCGGCCCCCACAGCAGCGCGTCATCATCCAGCGGTGCCCGGGAGTCGGCCAGCTCCGTGCGGTCGATGCCGATGCGCCGTCCACTCAGCCAGCACAACAGGCTGATCACCAGCACCAGGAAGGTTTCTTCTGCATAGACCCGGGTTTGTGCATCGGCCATCGTCGACTCCAGGCGGATCACCGCGCGCTGCCCCTTGAGGGTCAATACACCCTTGAGGTCACGCAGGAACAGCGCAAAGTAACTCAAACACTGGCGCAAGGCTTTTTCCAGGTTGGGCTCCTGGATCAGGCCACGGCAGATCAAGGCAAAACTGCCCAATGGCATGCCGTGGCTGTCGAGGTGGAAGAACTCGTCATCCAGTTCGTGAATCAGGATAAGCCAGAGCCGGGCGAAGGCCTTCGCCGGCACCCGGGCGCCCGGCTCGTCAAGCAGCTCAACAGCGATACCGGCCTGCTCCAGCAGCGCAGCCGCGCGCGCAGGCTGATCACGCAAGCCATGAAGCATGACATGAACAAAATACACCGCGACCGAATCGTTTTCCCGCATGGCTGGTTCCGCTGTAACACGCACTGGTATGGCAAAAAATGCCAGCTCGTCTGGACAGTTATGGCATAGGACGACAGCGTCCCTTTGCCTAGACTCGACTGCATCCTGAAGCTGGTGCCCGGCATTCTCGCAGAGCCGAACACTGCCACGCCACGCTTTCGCACTCTGGAGTCGACGATGAACAACCACGAAATCTATGTAGTCAGCGCCGTACGCTCGGCCATTGGTACATTTGGCGGCTCGCTGAAGGACCTGCCGCTGGCGGATCTGGCCACTCAAGTCTGCCGCGCCAGCATCGAACGCGCCGGCATCGACCCGGCCCAGATCGGCCATGTGGTCATGGGCACCGTGATTCCAACCGAAGCGCGCGACGCCTACCTGGGCCGCGTCGCGGCGATGAATGCCGGCATTCCCAAGGAAACCCCGGCCTTCAACGTCAACCGCCTGTGCGGTTCGGGCCTGCAGGCAATCGTCTCCGCCGCCCAGAGCCTGATGCTGGGCGATGCCGAAGTCGCACTGGCCACCGGTGCCGAATCCATGAGCCGTGGCCCTTACCTGCTGCCACAGGCCCGTTGGGGCGCGCGCATGGGCGACCTGCAGGGTATCGACTATATGGTCGGCGTCCTGCATGACCCCTTTGAACACTTCCATATGGGCATCACCGCCGAAAACGTCGCGGCCAAACTGGGCATCAGCCGCCAGATGCAGGACGAACTGGCCCTGACCAGCCAGCGCCGCGCAGCCCGCGCCATTGCCGAGGGCCGCTTCGCCGGGCAAATCGTTACGGTCGAAGTCCCTGGGCGCAAAGGGCCACAGCAGTTCAGCATCGATGAACACGTGCGCGGCGAGGTCAGCCTTGAGCAACTGGCCGGCATGAAAACCGTATTCAAGAAGGACGGTACGGTCACCGCCGGTAACGCCAGCGGCCTGAACGACGGTGCCGGGGCCTTGGTGCTGGCCACTGGCGATACGGTACGCCGCCAAGGGCTCAAGCCGCTCGCCCGCCTGGTGGGCTATGCCCATGCCGGGGTTGAGCCGGAACTCATGGGCCTGGGGCCGATTCCGGCCAGCCGCAAGGTGCTGGAAAAGGCCGGTCTGACCGTCGCTGACCTGGATGTGATCGAGTCCAACGAAGCCTTCGCCGCCCAGGCTTGCGCCGTTGCCCGCGAACTGGGCTTGGACCCTGAGAAGGTCAACCCCAACGGCTCCGGTATCTCGCTCGGCCATCCAGTGGGTGCGACCGGCGCGATCATCGCGACCAAGGCCATTCATGAATTGCACCGCATCCAGGGCCGTTATGCCCTGGCGACCATGTGCATCGGCGGCGGCCAAGGTATCGCCGTACTGTTCGAACGCACTTGAGCCCAAAGGAGTTTTATACCGTGACAATCAACAACATCGCCGTGATCGGCGCCGGGACCATGGGCAACGGTATTGCTCAGGTCTGTGCCGTGGCCGGCTTCCAGGTCACCCTGATCGACATTTCCGACGCTGCCCTTGAGCGTGGCGTAGCCACCCTGCGCAAGAACCTCGAGCGTCAGGTCAACAAGCAAACGCTGGATGCCGCACAGGCCGAGGCGGCGCTGCAAAGAATCAGCACCAGCACCGACTACGCCCAGCTCAAGAACGCGCAACTGGTCATCGAAGCGGCTACCGAGAACCTTGAGCTCAAGCAGCGCATTCTCGGCCAGGTCGCAGCCAGTGTCAGCGATACCTGCATCATCGCGACCAACACCTCGTCGCTATCGATCACCCAACTGGGCGCGACCATCAGCCTGCCAGAGCGCTTCATTGGGGTGCACTTCTTCAACCCGGTGCCCATGATGGCCCTGGTGGAGGTGATCCGTGGCCTGCAGACCAGCGACGCGACTCACGCAGCAGCGCTGGCCCTGACCGAAGCGCTGGGCAAGACCGCCATCAGCGCCGGCAACCGTCCGGGCTTTGTGGTCAACCGGATTCTGGTTCCGATGATCAACGAAGCGATCATGGTGCTGCAGGAAGGTCTTGCCAGCCCGGAAGACATCGACACCGGCATGCGCCTGGGCTGCAACCAGCCGATCGGCCCGCTGGCCCTGGCTGACCTGATTGGCCTGGACACCTTGCTGGCGATCCTCGAAGCCTTCTACGACGGTTTCAACGACAGCAAATACCGCCCGGCCGCACTGCTCAAGGAAATGGTCGCCGCTGGCTACCTGGGCCGTAAGAGCGGTCGCGGTTTCTACACCTACTGAGGCTATCACCATGCCAATGACCTGTGCCGAACGCGGTGGCTACTATGAAGAGCGGCGCGACAAGGCGCTCGAACTCCTTGCAGTCAAGGGCTTCGGCCAGGTCAGCATGCGCGAACTGGCCAGCCACCTGGGCCTGACCGCAGGCTCGCTGTACCACCACTTCCCGAGCAAGCAGCACCTGCTGTTCGACCTGATCGAAGAGCTCTTCGAGGAGTTGCTGGCCACGCTGCAACCGCCACGGCGCAGCCGTGGCAGCCGCGAGGATTGGCTGACGAGCGTCATCGATGCGCACTGGCAGTTGCACCGCGAACGTCCGCTGCAGTTTCGTCTGGCCGAGCGTGACCTGTGCTGCCTGACCGACGAGCAACAGGCCCGGATCAAGCACCTGCGCGATGACTACGAATGCCAGTTGCTGCGCCTGATCGCACCGACGGCGGCGCTGTCGAAGGCGGCACGACAGGCGGCCGGCCATGCCATCGCGACACTGCTCAACAGTTTGCCGGGCTGGCTGCAGTCGAGTGAATTGCCCGAAGCCCAGCGCCTGACGTTGATGCAGAACCTGCTGTTGGGCGCCATCGAGCGGACGCTGCACGATAGCGCTCAGGTGTGCGCTGCCTGAAGCACTCAGGCGAGCAACTGTTGAATGCGCTCGCCCAGCGTATCGAGGTCGAAGGGCTTGGTCAGGATCGGCGCCTTGCGCGCAATGGCACTGCCGGACTCCAGAATTTCTTCGGGGTAGCCACTGATGAAGATCACTTTCAGCTCGGGCCGCAACTTCACCGCGGGCTCGGCAATATCGACCCCCGAGATCCCGCCCGGCAGACGAAAATCCGTGACCATCAGGTCCAGGTGCGGTTTGCTGGCAAGCATTTCAAACGCCTGCGCACCATCTTCGGCCACCAGTACCCGGTAACCTTCCCTGGCCAGATAATCGTGCAGCACCCTGCGGATCGCCGGCTCATCCTCGACGATCAGCACGACATCTTGTGCATCTTCACTCATATCAACGCCTTGTTTTTCAATTCAATCGCTATCCGACCCCAGCGTCAGGCAGAGGTTGCCTGCTGCCGGTCAATTTCCTGCACGCGGCGTGCCACCTGTAAGCGTACCGCAAAGGTCAGCCCCTTGCCTGCACTCCTGTACGTCGATACCCCTTGCCACCACACGGTTCAGGACTTGCGGTAGATTCGCTCGGCTTTGACCAACGCCTCGAAGCGCTCGCTATAGCCCGAAAAGCTCAGGGTTTCCTTGCTGCCCAAGACCAGAAAACCACGGTGGCACAATGACTCGTGGAACAAACCCAGGGCCCGGTCCTGCAACCGCTTGTTGAAGTAGATCAACACATTCCGGCACGAGATCAAGTGGGTCTCGGAAAATACACTGTCAGTCGCCAGGCTATGATCGGCGAAGGTCACCTTCTCACGCAGGCTACTGTCGAGTATCGCGCTGCCGTAGGCCGCCGTGTAGTAATCACTGAGCCTCTGCAGGCCTCCTGCCTTTTCATAGTTGCGCGCATAACGCTCCATCGCCTGCATCGAGTAGATACCCTGCCTGGCCCGCTCCAGTGAATACGGGTTGATGTCGGTTGCGTAGATGATCGAGCGCTCCAGCAGCCCCTCCTCACGCAACAGGATGGCCATGGAATACACCTCCTCACCCGTACTGCAACCGGCGATCCAGAGCTTGATCGACGGCCAGGTACGCAACAACGGCACCACCTCCCGGCGCAATGCAAGGACGTGCTCGGGATCACGGAACATCTCGCTGACCGGAATGGTCAAGTATTGCAGTAACGCCATGAAGGCCGCGGGGTCCTGCAATACGCGCGCCTGCAAGGCCGCTACGGTCGCACAGCCGAGCTGACGCAACGCGTGCTGTATCCGACGCGTGATAGAGGCGCCAGAGTAGTTGCGAAAGTCATAGCTGTAGGTGAGGTAAATCGCCTCGATCAGCCGTTGAATCTCGATATCGGCACTGCACTCACTGGTCAAATGCGCTCCAGATGCGGCAACCACACGCGAATCAGCGAGAACAGCCGCTCCAGCTCTATCGGCTTGGCCAGGTAATCGTTGGCACCGGCCTGCAGGCAGCGTTGCTGATCATCCTTCATCGCCTTGGCCGTCACGGCGATGATCGGCAACTTGCGCCAGCGGGGGTCTTTGCGAATCAATCGGGTTGCCTCATAGCCATCCATTTCCGGCATCATCACGTCCATCAAGACCAGATCGATAGCCTCGTTCTGCTCTAGCCTGTCGATGGCCTCGCGGCCATTACGGCCGACCTCGACAATGGCCCCCTTCTGCTCCAATGCACTGGTCAAGGCGAAGATATTGCGGACGTCGTCGTCAACCAGAAGCACCGTGCGCCCCTCGAACACCCGGTCGCGGCTACGCGCGGTCTTAAGCATGCGCTGGCGCTCGTGGGACAGCTGCGATTCGACCTTGTGCAGAAACAGCGTCACTTCGTCGAGCAGGCGCTCTGGAGAGCGCGCGCCCTTGATGATGATCGAGCGCGAGTACTTGAGCAGGTTGGCCTCTTCATCACGGCTCAGGTTGCGCCCGGTATAGACGATCACCGGCGGGAAGGCCCGGATACTGTCCTCGGCCATGCGCTGCAGCAGCTCATTGCCCTGCATGTCAGGCAACTTGAGGTCGATGATCATGCAATCGTAGACCTGCTCGCGCAGCAATTCGAGGGCGTCCTGGGCCATGCCGACCGCCGTGATTTCGATATCCTCATCGCCGATCAGTCGGGCAATGCTGTCACGTTGCAGGTCGTCATCTTCGACCAGCAGGATGTGCTTGAGCTTCTGGCTCAGCGTGGCCTCCAGCCGGCCAAACACCGCCTTGAGCTGTTCTCGACTGGCCGGTTTTACCGCATAACCAATCGCCCCCATGTGCAGCGCCGCCTCGACGCGGTCCTCCACCGAGATCACATGAACCGGGATATGCCGGGTGAGCGCCTGCTCCTTGAGCCGTTGCAACACCGTCAACCCAGAGTGATCCGGCAGGCGCATGTCCAGCAATATGGCATCGGGCACATAATTGACGGCCAGGTCGAACCCTTCATCGGCCGCGTGCGCCACCAGGCAGCTGTAGCCCAGCTCATGGGCCAGGTCGAAGAGGATGCGAGCGAAGTCCGGCTCGTCTTCAATCACCAGAATGCAACGTTTGCTGAACGGCGCTAGCTGGCGGTCATCAGCAAAACCTGGCGCGCGCGGCACTGTCTCTGGCGGCGCACAATCAGCCTGAACCGGCACAACGGATGAACGAATGATAACCGGCGAAACGGTTTGCTCGACAATCGGCTCGTAGCGCTCCGGAAGGATCAGGGCGAACTCACTGCCCTCCCCCAAACGGCTTTCGACGCTGATCTGGCCACCCAGCAACTGGGCCAGGTCGCGGGAAATCGACAAGCCGAGGCCCGTACCGCCGTAGCGCCGGTTGGTGGTGCCATCGGCCTGGTGAAAGGCCTCAAAGATGGTCTGCTGCTGATGGGCCGCAATACCGATACCACTGTCGCGGACACGAAAAACAATCCCCTCGCCCGCCTGTCGAGCAATGCTCAGGTTGACCTCGCCATGTTCGGTGAACTTCACCGCATTGGACAGCAAATTCTTGAGGATCTGCTCCAGACGTTGGTGGTCGGTGTAAAGGGCTTTTGGGGCCGTGGCGTCGACGTTGATACTGAAGCCCAAGCCCTTGTGCTCAGCCAGCGGTTCGAACAACTGGCGCAAGCGCTCGGTCAGGCCCTCGACCTGAGTGGTCTCCGGGCGCACCTCAAGTTTGCCGGCCTCGACCTTGGCAATGTCGAGGATGTCATTGATCAAATTGAGCAGATCATTACCGGCCGAATAGATCGACTCGGCAAACTTCACCTGTTCTTCGCTGAGGTTTCCCTGTTCGTTCTCAGCCAGCAACCGGGCCAGAATCAGCGAACTGTTCAATGGCGTGCGCAGCTCATGGGACATGTTGGCAAGAAACTCGGATTTGTACTGGCTTGAACGCTGCAGCGCTTCGGCACGTTGCTCCAGCTCGATCTGAGCCTCGTTCAGCTCAGCGTTCTTGCGGTCCAGCGTGTCGCGCTGAAGGGCAAGCGCTTCGGTGCGCTCCGCCAGTTGCTCATTGGTTTGCTCCAACTCTGCCTGCTGGGCCTCCAAATACGCCTGTGACTCCTTGAGCACACGTGACTGTTCTTCCAGTTCCTCGTTGGCGGATTTCAGTTCTTCCTGCTGAACCTGCAGCTCCTCATTGAGCAACTGGGTTTCAGCCAGCACTTCCTGCAAGCGCTGTCGATATCGGGCGCTCTCGATCGAAATGCCCAGGTTATTGGCCACCCGCTCCAGCAACTCGACATCACGCGGCTCCAGCGGACGCAGGAAGCCCAGTTCGACGACACCATTGATCTGCCCATCATTGCGGGTCGGGGCTACCAGAACGCTGTGTGGCGAACCTTCACCCAGCCCGGAGCTGACCCGCAGGTAGTCACCCGGCAGGTTGTCCAGACGCAACACGCGCTCCTGCAGCACCGCCTGGGCCACCATGCCCTCATTGCTGCCGATCAGTTGCTCCTGCTGTTCTTGCTCTCGGGGCAGGCCATAGGACGCCACGCGACGCAAGTGGCCCTGTGCATCACGAACATACAGCGCCGCAACCACCGTTCCCAGATACTCGGCAAAAAACTGCAAGGCGTTGCGTCCCAGCAACGGCAAGCTCAACTGCCCCAGCAGTTGTTCGGCCAGGCGGGTCTGGCCCGTGCGCAGCCAGGCCTCTTGCTGCAGGCTCAAAGCACTGCGTTGTTGAGCTTCGAGGTTACTGTTGTAACTGCTGGACAACCCCAACAGATCGCGCCGACCAAAATAGGCCAGCATGCCACTGAGCAACACAACGAAGCCCAGGTACAGCGAAATCGAGGCCACCGTCGTGCTCTGCACGCGATCGCTGCGCGCTTGGCGCAGTTGCTGCTCGGTGGACACGAAGGCCTCATACTCCTGGCGGATCTGGTCGGTCAGGCGCTTGCCGTGACCCGCCCGCATCGCCTCGACATAAGCACCTCCGCTGCGACGCAGGTTGATCATGTTCTCGGCGAAACGATTCCACTCGAGCTGCAAGGCCTTCATCCGCCCAACCCGTTCGGACTGCAGAGGGTTGTCCGCGACCAGCACCTGCAAAGCGCTCAGGTCGGCGTCTATGCGGGGCCTGGCCACGCTGTAAGGGTCGAGAAAATGCTCATCACCGGCAATCAGGAACCCCCGCAGCCCGGTTTCCATGTCGATGGACAGCTTGATCGACTCATTGGCACTGTTGATCACCCGATCGGTATGCCCCACCCACTGAATCACTGACAGCAAGTAGCTGATGACGGCAACAAACACCACCGCGCTGAGCAATCCAACACCCAACGGCAAGCTGATATTACGACCCAGGAGCTTGCGAAAACTCCGTTGGTCGATTGCGGTTGGCTGAATCATCCTTAAAAAGCCCCCGTAACGGTGTATCAGGACAAGAGAGTCTGGCGTTCTCTCGAGTAATAGTTCCATTTTTGCAATCGTGCTGTAACGCAACGCACTCGCCAGGGCTGGAGTCTAACCGCTAGAACCCTTGAGCAGCATAGAAAGCGTGCCTTTCAGACAGATTACCGACAATCGCTGCGTGCCCACGTCGGCAGGCTGCACTGTGGTTAAATACGCACTTTTCGCTGAAGGCCGATCGCTCATGCCCGCATCACCGCTCAAGGTTCTCGTTATTGGTTATGTCTGGCCGGAACCGCGCTCGTCAGCCGCTGGCGGGCACATGATGCAGATCCTCGAGAGTTTTCTTGAACGCGGCTGGCAGATCACCTTCAGCAGCCCGGCCACCGTTGGCGAGCACAAGGCGGACCTTGCCGCACTGGGCATTGCCGAGCAGGCCATCGTGCTCAATTGCAGCAGTTTCGACCATTTTGTTGCGGAACTGGCACCCGATGTCGTGCTGTTCGACCGCTTCATGATGGAGGAGCAGTTCGGCTGGCGCGTCGAGAAACACTGCCCTGCGGCGCTGCGCGTGCTGGAAACCTCTGACCTTCAAAGCCTGCGCGATGCCCGTCAACAGCTGTTGCGCCGCCGCTTGATCGAGGGCCTGGACAGCAACGACTTCAGCGCGCTGTTTGCCACCCCGAGCGCAACCCTTTACCGCCACATGGCCAACGCCGACCTGACCCAACGTGAAGTGGCCGCGATCTACCGCAGCGACCTGAGCCTGATGATCTCGGATGCAGAAATCGACCTGTTGACCGCGCATTTCGGTGTTCCACCCGCGCTGCTGCACTGGTGCCCGCTGATGCTTGACCAGCCGGCAACCTCTGCGCGAGGTTTTGCCGAACGCGCGCACTTTCTCAGCATCGGCAACTTCCGCCACGCCCCAAACTGGGACGCCGTGCTCTGGATGAAGCACAGCCTGTGGCCGATGATCCGTCGGCAACTGCCGCAGGCCCAACTGCATGTCTACGGCGCCTACACCCCGCCCAAAGCCACCGCATTGCACAACCCGGCGCAAGGCTTTCATGTACTGAACTGGGCCGAAGATGCCCTGGAGGTCATGAGCGCCGCACGCCTGTGCCTGGCGCCTCTGCGCTTCGGCGCCGGGATCAAGGGCAAACTGACCGATGCCATGCTCTGCGGCACCCCAAGCGTCACCACCCCGATAGGGGCCGAAGCCATGCACGGTGCCCTGCCTTGGCCTGGCGCTGTTGAAGTCACCGCCGAAGCGCTGGCCGAAGCGGCCGTGCAGCTGTACCAGGACGAAGCCCGCTGGAACGCGGCACAACAGGCATGCACGCCGCTCATCGCGACACGCTTCAACCGGCGCATTCACGCGACCGCGCTGGTCGAACGGATCGAACAAACCCTGGCCGACCTGCCACAACAACGCCTGAACAACTTCACCGGCGCCATGCTTCGTCATCACCAGCACAAAAGCACCCAGTACATGGCCCAGTGGATCGAAGCGAAAAACCGCTTCCCGACACAGGCCTCATAACCGTCGCGCAGCGACAGGCCCCGAGGCGATCACTGCGCCCTCACAGTGATCGCCTTTTCGGAAAGGTCCTACAACAAGTCGTCGGTCCAATCTGCTAGCGTCCAAACCTCTGGCCTTGAGGCCCTTGAGGATGCTTCAGTGTTCTGCCTGCCAACGACTCAAATGCTGTTTCCAGTTGCAGTCCTGCTGTTACTGACCGGCTGTCAGGCCCAATCCCTGCCCTTGCCCAAGAGCGAAAAACTCTCCGCGGAAAAAGTCGCGCAGATCGCGACGACCATCGACCAGACCTACCCGAAGCTGTCCACCGATGTACGTACCCAACTGCTCAACACCGTGGTGCAGTCACTGGACAATATGGTGTTTGTCGAAGGCGGCGAGTTTGAGATGGGGGATTTTGGCTGGAAGTGTGACTATGACCCCAGCAATATGTGTGAATGGCCGTGTGGGGTTGAGCCAGAGCGGTTGTGCAACATCAGCATGGATGGGGATGATGATTTTGTTCATCCGGTAAAGCTGAGCAGCTACTACCTTTCAAAATTTCAGACCACGATAAAAGACTTCGATCTGTTTTTTATTGCTCAAGGCAAACCGCTGTATGACGCAGAAGATCGTAAGCGTGAGGACATACAGTTCCTGTACACACCCAATAATCCTGCACCGCCCAAAAGCTGGGATGAAGCCAAGGATTACTGCAATTGGCTGGGCAAGCTGAGTGGTTACCCAGTCGATTTACCCAGCGAAGCACAGTGGGAATATGCTGCTCGCAACCGTGGTCAGTATGTTTTTTTTGCTACCGATAACGGTGGTTTGGACTATGGGCGAAATTTTCCTCACCCCAATGAAACGCGCACCTTTGCTGTAGACCGTTTTGTACCCAACCCCCTGGGAATTCATAACCTTTCTGGTAACGCCGTTGACTGGGTTAATGACTGGTATGGTGCGGATTACTACCATCACTCCCCCGTAGAAAACCCAACCGGCCCAGAAACGGGAACACTGCGTGTACACAGAGGCTCAACCTATGCCGAAGGGCCGCTACTTTCTGCAAGTACGGTTCGGCGCTGGGCTGATGAGCCAGTCAAAAGTGGATACTTTCCAGGGTTCGGCTTCCGCTGTTCCATACAGTCCGATCAGCCACTCTAAAACTCTGCACCAAAGCAGCCCTACAGCGCCTACCTCATGTATGCGCATTCGCTGGTCATTGAGTTTGGGAAAGGTCCTACATCCAACCAGTAGCAGGATCTGCTAGCGTCCACGTTTTTCTGACGCTTGGCCCACAGGGATGCTGCCATGTTCTACCTGCCCGCTGTTCGCGTACTTCTGCCCGCCTGCGCACTGCTGCTACTGACCGGTTGCCAGGCCCAATCCCTGCCATTGCCCAAGAGCGAAAAGCTCTCCGCGGAAAAAGTCGCGCAGATCGCGACGACCATCAACCAGACCTACCCGAAGCTATCTACCGACATACGCACCCAACTGCTCAACACCGTGGTGCAGTCGCTGGACAATATGGTGTTTGTTGAAGGCGGTGAGTTTCAGATGGGGGATTTTGGCTGGAAGTGTGACTACGACCAGAGCAATATGTGTGAATGGCCGTGTGGCGTTGAGCCAGAGCGGTTGTGCAACATCAGCATGGATGGGGATGATGATTTTGTTCATCCGGTAAAGCTGAGCAGCTACTACCTTTCAAAATTTCAGACCACGATACGCGATTTCGATCTGTTTTTTATTGCCCAAGGCAAACCGCTGTATGACGCGGAAGATCGTAAGCGTGAGGACATACAGTTCCTGTACAAGCCCGACTTGCCTGCACCCACTCAACGCTGGCAGGAGGCCAAAGACTATTGTGGTTGGCTCGCAAAGCTCAGTGGATATCCGGTAGATTTACCCACCGAAGCGCAATGGGAATACGCTGCACGCAGTCGCGGCCAGTACGTGTTTTTTCCTACTGACAATGGCGGCTTGGACTATGGGCGTAACTTTCCAGAACCGCGCGAGCGTCATACGTTTGCCGTGGACAGTTATGTACCCAACCCGCTCGGTCTCTACAACATGTCAGGAAACGCTACTGACTGGGTCAATGACTGGTTCGATGAAGACTATTACCGAAATTCGCCCCTGGAAGACCCCAAAGGACCTGATGTTGGAATCCAAAAAATCCTTAGAGGCAGCGATGTAGGGGAAAGTCCATTGCTGAACGCCAGCACGGTGCGTCGCTTCCCTTATGATCCTGTCAGAAGAGGCTACTTTCCAGGAACTGGTTTTCGCTGCTCCGTACAGTCCCATCAGCCTCTCTAAAACCATGCGCCTATAGTTACCTTCGCTATCCATGCATGCACATTCGCTGGTAATGCAGTTTGGGAAAGGTCCTACATCCAACCAGTAGCAGGATCTGCTAGCGTCCACGTTTTTCTGACGCTTGGCCCACAGGGATGCTGCCATGTTCTACCTGCCCGCTGTTCGCGTACTTCTGCCCGCCTGCGCACTGCTGCTACTGACCGGCTGTCAGGCCCAATCCCTGCCATTGCCCAAGAGCGAAAAGCTCTCCGCGGAAAAAGTCGCGCAGATCGCGACGACCATCGACCAGACCTACCCGAAGCTGTCCACCGACGTACGCGCCCAACTGCTCAACACCGTGGTGCAGTCGCTGGACAATATGGTGTTTGTCGAAGGCGGTGAGTTTCAGATGGGGGATTTCGGCTGGAAGTGTAACTACGACCCCAGTAACATGTGTGAGTGGCCGTGCGGGGTTGAGCCCGATCGGTTGTGCAACATCAGCATGGATGGGGATGATGATTTTGTTCATCTGGTAAAGCTAAGCAGCTACTACCTTTCAAAATTTCAGACCACGATAAAAGACTTCGATCTGTTTTTTATTGCTCAAGGCAAACCGCTGTATGACGCGGAAAACCGCAAGCGTGAGGATATACAGTTCCTGTACAAACCCGATAACCCAGCGCCGCCTAAAAGCTGGGGGGAAGCTAAGAGTTACTGCAATTGGCTGGGCAAGCTGAGTGGTTACCCGGTAGATTTACCCACCGAAGCTCAGTGGGAATACGCTGCACGCAGTCGCGGTCAGTACGTGTTTTTTCCTACTGACAATGGCGGCTTGGACTATGGGCGTAACTTCCCAGAACCACGCGAGCGCCATACGTTTGCCGTGGACAGTTATGTACCCAACCCGCTCGGGCTCTACAACATGTCAGGAAACGCTACTGACTGGGTCAATGACTGGTTCGATGAGGACTATTACCGAAACTCGCCCCTGGAAGACCCCAAAGGACCTGATGTTGGAATCCAAAAAGTTCGTAGAGGCAGCGATGTAGGCGAAAGCCCATTGCTGACCGCCAGCACTGTACGACGCTTCCCTTATGATCCTGTCAGAAGAGGCTACTTTCCAGGAACTGGTTTTCGCTGTGCCGTCAACGCCGATCAAGCCTTATGATCAACAAGGGCGATACAACTCGCCCTTGTTGGGTCGAAGATTAAGCCAACCCTGTAAACCTGCCACTACGCTGTGCAGCTAGCAGAACTTCCATTTTGTAGCTGTGTGGTCCGGGAGTCCAAGCCACTGTTTTTTCATCTTTCTGAGCCCCCAGATTTACCGCCAAAGCATCGATGAAATTGTTGAATTCATCCTGCTGGCGCCAATCAAGTAATGCATTGATTCGCGCCAGACTTTCCATCGCGTTGACCTTTCGGGCTTGAGGGTCGCAGTGCTCCAACACCTCAATAAACTGCCGCCAGCTTCTCAGCGCCGAAAGCAGCATGACCAATGCCTTCTCTTGTGTGTCCTCGAAGCTCTCAACATAGCTTTCGGTCAGCAAGTGAACCATCGGCCCCATAGTTTCCGGCGGTAACAAGTTCAATGGAATAGGCTGCGCCTTCAACGACACTGCCCGATACTGCATCAGATGGTCTGCCAAAGCGTAAGCCTCTGCTTTGATACCTTGCCTCTCACTCCACCAAAAAAGCATTTCATCGCGCTCGACTCTAAAGGCATCAACCGCTTTTGATACTGGAGTCGTTGCCACCTTGAACAGTCCAGCGGACAGGTAGTCGAAAGCATCTTCCGTCACATCCAACAGATACCGGTAATCCACCTCAGCCAATGCCTTGCAAAACAGTAGCGCCAGCTTCCCGACCAGCTCCACGTCGACTACGGTAGTGAAGCCGCCGCCGGCCCCTGGCCCCAGTACCAGCGAACCACTGCAGCGTATAGCCAGTCGGTTCTTCGCAATTTCAATACCAAACTCACCACTGCCCCCAGCCCCCAACGCAACGTTCCCCTCCGCCTTGATCTGCGCCAAATCCACCCAGTTGCTGTTGGCATTCGCCTGCCCGGGCTCGATGTTGCCTGTGCCTTGCAGGTTGGGTTCGATCCATTGAAAGTTGCCGGTGAGGGCACCACCGGTTTGGGCGCCGGCGAACGCGGTGCCTTTGACCCCGATATAGCCACTTTTACCGACGTCCAGGGTTGGCGTGCCGAGCAAGGCCGTTGCGCCCGCGGGCTGTTCGCGGGGTTTGTACTGTGTCTTTGTTGCCGCTTCCCCCTGTAATTGGGTGCCCACGAAGCAACTCAGCTCCAGCCGGCCACTCAGGCGGAACACGCCCAGGGGGTGGCGCACGGTCTTACCCTCGCCGTTGCGGTAGGTGATGCTGGCCAGGTAGCCGCCCTGGCTGGGGAAGTAGCTGTTGAAGGACACCGCGGCGTCGGCCAGGGAAAATTCGGCCGTGCCCTTGACCCCGACGTCGATCAACCCCTGCGCCGGGTTCCAGCTATTGATACCGGCACTGGCGCTGGCGGCGAAGCGCAGGGCCTGGGCGTCGGCCGAGACGGCGTAGCGGGTCGCGTCGGTGGCGTTGGAGGTCCAGGAGACTTCCTGGTGCAGGGTATTGAGCAGGTTGTCCTTGTCACTGCTCCACGAGGCCAGCTTGGCCTCCAGGCTACCCAGTGGCCCTGATTTACGGCTGGTGCTGATCGCCGACTGAATGTCCTTGATCAGCTCACCGGCCAACTGCTTGTTGAAGGGTTTACTGGCAAGAGTCTGCGTGCTGATGCGCACTTTCCAGTCGATGCGCTCATGAAACACTGTTCGAATGTAGTAGCGACGGCTCGGGTCGCTGAACAGGATCACTTCCACCACATGGATGCCGGTGCGCTGTTGATGCCCTTGTTCTGCTCTGCGCTCACGGCCTTTACCGTGTTTGAGGTCGGGCATGGCCGCCGTGGAGCGGGTGCTGCTGGCTTCGGCTTCGCCCTTGCGCTGGGCCGCCAATTTTGTGCGCAGTTCGGTGATTTTCGCGTCGATATCCTGCACTTTCTGCTGCTGCAGTTGTTCCCAGTTGCTTTCGCTGCGGCTGCCCGAGAACAGGCTGGGCTCATAGCGTTGGTACCAGTCGCGGGCTTCCTGCAGGGTATGGAGTTGCCCGGACAGATCTTCCTCGGTCGTCGGCGTTGGTGTGCTCGGCTCAGCAGGTTCGACCGGCGCCTCACGGGTGAGCACGCCTGCGGCTTCGGCCTTGAGCATCCAGTCCTCCTTGACGCAACGGGTGCAACTGCACGCGGCATAAGGCACTTCGATGCGGGCGCAGTGGCTGACAGGCTGGGCGGCTGCCAGCGTTTCGTGCAGTTCGTCCATCAGTTCGCGAACGAAGACGACTTCCTGTTTCAGGGCCTTGGCCTGCGGGGCGGTCAACACGCACAGGTGCGGCGAGCCTGTCACATGGACCACATCAACCAGCTCTTCCTTGCATTCGATACTGCCTTCAATGGAAAGGCAGGTCTGGTCATTGGCAAAGCTGAGGGGCGGCAACGGTATCTGTGACGGCGTAGCAGGCAGGTTCAGTTGCCAGCCCACCTTGATCACATCGGGATCCTTGATGATGGGGTTGAGCGCCAGTACCTCTGGCACGCTAGACCCATTCTGCTGGGCGATGAGCACTAGCGTGTCGCCGGCTTTGACGGTGTAGGTGTTAACCAGCATCTGTTTGTCGTCCTTGTACGTTATTACAGTTAGAGGCGTTCAAGCGCGCTGAGCTTGTCCGCACTGGCAAGGTCATCACGCACCAGATATTCAGCGTGTGGCGTGTTACGCCAGAAGTGGTCGCCCTTGACCAGCGCTATCCGTAACCAGCGCTCCATATCAAGCCAGTGCGAATACCCCGCCTGCCGGGCGCCCAGCAGTTGTCGAAGCACAAACTCGACCGGTTCAGGCATGGGTAACGCCCGCTGATAATCCTGAGCCAGGCGTTGCGCCAGTACCTCAAGTTGTCGCTGTTCCAGACCTGCCTGATGCGCCTGGCTCAGGTACAGCCAACCCGGCGCACGCAGTTCGCCGTCCCACTCGGGGTAAGGGTTGGCGCAGTGACGCCAGCCAAGTTCGTTGCGCCAGGCCAGGTCAGTGCAGGGGCCGATGAAATGCGCCCGCTCACGCTCGTCGAAACTGGTTAGCAACGGTTCGAGCCAGCGTGGATCGAAAAAACGCAGCATCCGCAGGGAGGTGTCGGTGCGCATCGTCAGCAGGCTGCGCCAATGCTCCACGGCCTGCGCAAGGGTGGCGTCGTCCGCCAGGTACGCCACATAACCGGCATCGGCCCGCTCCAGCAGGCCACGGGCGTAGTCGGCGAGTTCGCCATGGGCCGGGCAACGCAGCACATAGGGGCCAGCGGCTTGCAGCCCGGCGTAGGGCGTGCCCTCGAACAATGGCACGCAGCAGGCGGGGGTGTAGCCATAGGCATGCTTGAGGGTGGTCGGCAGGTTCATGTCGAAACAGGCGTCGAGGATGACGCACAGGGTTCCCGACGCAACAGGTGCCTCGAACGGCGAAGTAATGGATGTGATCATGCTGGCTTCCCTGATTGATGAACTGGGCACTCACCCTTGCCGCCGCAACTACAGACTTCGGGTGGTGACAAGGCTCCCAGCACTGCATGCGGTTGGTAAATCGGCAGTCTTACCGGCACCGAGGCTGCAGCCGTGCCGGTCATGGGTGCACCGCCCAGTTGAATTTCCGTACTGCTGAATATCCCTCCGGCGCTGATGACGAGGTGGTGGCCTCCCGCCCTCAAGGTGAGGCTGGCCCCGGCCTCAAGCACTACCTTCAACCCGGAGCTCAGGTGTATCTGTTGCCCCGCCTCCACCACCAGCGTCTGCCCGATCCGGGTGTGGCTGCTGGCCCCCACGTCCAGGTACTCACTGGCCTTGAGCTGAACCTTGCGATCCGCCAGTACCGTGAAATGCTCTTCTGCTTCCAGTACCGTGGTGCTGTTGCCCGCGACCCGGGCCGAGTACTCACCGCCCACCTCCAGCCGGCTGTCACGCTCGACCTTCTGCTCCAGGTCTCGCTGGGCGCGCAGGTAGATCAGTTCGTGACCTTTGCGGTCCTCCACATGCAGTTCGTTGTAGCCACCACCACCCGGTGTGCTGCGGCTGCGAAACACGCTGCGGGTCTTGTTCGCCGGCAAGGCATGGGGCACCGGGTTGAGGCTATTGGGTAGGCAACCGCTGACCAGCGGACGGTCCGGATCGCCCTCCAGAAAGACCACCAATACCTCCATGCCCACCCGCGGAATGCTGACGCTGCCGTGGCCATTGCCGGCCCAGCCCGAGGCGACCCGCAGCCAGCAACTGCTCTGGTCGTTGTGCTGCCCCTCGCGGTCCCAGTGGAACTGCACCTTGACCCGGCCATAGGTGTCGCAATAGACCTCTTCGCCTTTCGGGCCGGTAACCCGGGCCGTCTGGCTGCCCAGCACACGGGGCTTGTGGTACGCCTGCTGCGGACGGTAGAACACGTCCCAGGGGGTGGCGCTAAAGTGGTTGCGATAGCCCTGCGAGAAGCCGTCATCCGCTGTGCAGTCGACAGTCATGCTCTCCTCCAGCACTTGCGGCTGCTTGCCTTGATGCTGAATCTCGGTCAGCAGCCACAGGTCGTTCAAGGCCTGGCACGGGTGGTCGGACAGCTCCAGCAGATGGCCCGTCACCAGCCTCGGCTGGTCGCTTCGGCCCTCCGCTACCCGATGCTCGGCCCGGTGGCGTTCCAGGGCGCGCTGGCTGAGTCGCTTGCCCTCCTCGCCCTGCAGAAAACCACCGGGGTAGGTGTAGTCCTCCAGGTTCGGCTCCGGGTAGGCCGTATCAGCCTGACGCTCGGCCTCGAGCACGAAGCTGGATTTCTCGAAGTCGTAGTCGCGCCAGAACGTGCGCCGGGTGCGCGCTTCCACGCGCAGGTTGAAACGGCTGATTACCGGCTCGTCGGCCACCAGGCCACTGTCCTGTTGGTAGGGGGTGGGCTGGCCGAGTTTGGGGAAAAAGGTCTGGTGGTCACTGAACACCACCGTGTGCCCGGTGCGGCTGTGCCGGAAGGTATAACTGACGCCCTCCTCGAAACACAGGCGCTGCAGAAAGTGCAGGTCGGACTCGCCGTACTGCACGCAGTACTCCCGTGGGGCGCTGGTCTTTTCCAGGTGCAGTTGGTAGGCATCGCTGAGGATGCCGTGTTCCTCAAGCACCTGGGCGATGATCTGCGCCAGCGTGCGCTGCTGGAAAATCCGGTGGTTGCGGCGCAACCCAAGGTAGGCTAGTTGCGGCACCAGCCTCAGGTTGTAGCGGGTCAGGCGCTTGCCCGTATCGCCCTGCGAAACGCGGTAAACCTGCCCATGAATGCCGGCGCCCTGCGCGTTGAACGCCAGGAAAGCCTGCTTGTGCAGCAAGGTTTCAAGCTCAAGGTCTGCGCGTTCGCTGACCAAGGCCACGTCAAAGGCAAAGGGTGTGCTGATGGCTTCCGTGCCGGTGAATGACAGCACCTGAAGGTCGTGCTGAAGGTCATCGATCGTCAGGCTGAAGTGCGCGTGATTGGCGGCTGAGAACATCCCTTGTCCCTATCGCGACGGTGATGGGCGAGGCGCTCGTGCAAGCATGAGCACCCCACATACGAAGGGATTTGACGCTAGCAGGGGTGTTTTCAGAAGGATGTAGGATGCGTCTGAACTCTGCGCCAGACGCGTCGCTAAACAGAATTGCGTGGCCTGTTTTAGTACAGCCGTCGCAGCAAATAGGTGTCCATGATCCAGCCTTTGCTGGCCCTGGCCTGCTCGCGCCGGGAAAGGATCTGTGCCTTCACCTCCAGCAACGGCCCCTGGATCAGGATTTCATCATCCGTTCCCAGATAAGCGCCCCAATAGATGTGCAACTGCGGATCGTCCAGCCTGGCAAAGACCGACTGGGCGTCGAGCATCACCACCACGTTTTCAATTGGCGACACATCAGCCAAACGCCGACCGGGCAGTATCTGCAAGGGCTCGCCAATGCGGTTCAAGGGGATGCAATGACGCGCGGCCAGCGCCTGGACACTGCTGATACCGGGAATGACCTCAAGGGAAAAGTGCCGCGCTTCGATCAGATCGAGAATGCGCAATGTACTGTCATACAGCCCAGGGTCGCCCCATAGCAGGAAAGCGCCGCATTCCCCCTGCTGCAGTTCATCTGCCAGCAGTCGCGCATACAAACACGCGCGCAGGCGGTGCCAGCCCTGTACGGCCTCGACATAATCCGGTGCCCCGGCGTCACGCAGCGGGTCATCAACCACAACCACCCGGTAAGGCCGATGCACATGCTGCTCAAGCAGCTCCATGCGCGAACGCAGCAAGTCATCCTTGCCCGTCCCCTTGTCCAGCAGGAAAAAGACGTCGGCGCGGTTCAGTGCATCAATGGCTTCCAGCGTGATCTGTCGGGGATTGCCCGGGCCGATGCCGATCAACAGCAGGTGTTTCATCACTGTGGCTCCCAGGAATACACGGCCATTGTCGAACGGCCGCGTATTCCTGGCAAAGCCGTTTACAGCAACGAGAAGTTGTAGCTGACAATCACCCGGGTTTCGTCCATGTCGCGGGCAAATTTTTCGTAGTTGCTGCGGTAGGTAGCGTTACGCAGGCGCACACTGACATCCTTGAACGTGCCGCTCTGTACCTGGTACTTGAACTCGGTATCGCGCTCCCATTCCTTGCCTTCGGCCTGGCTGCCCGGCACCTTGATACTGTCGCCGTTGATGTAGCGGGTGAAGAAGGTCAGCCCCGGAACACCCAGTGCCTTGAAGTCATAGTCGTAGCGCAGTTGCCAGGAACGCTCCTGTGCGGCGGCAAAGTCGTTGACCTGAGAATAGTTGACCAGGTACGGATTACTGCCATCGAGGTACGGCATGGCGTTTTCGCCATACATGCGCTGCCAGCCAGCACTGAACTTGTGCCCACCGAGGCCGTAGCCCAGCATGCCGCTGAACGCACGGTGATCGATACTGCCAGCCTTGGCTGCCCCGATGTCGTCACTCTTGATAAGCCGCAGGTCTGCCGACAGACTGCCCACGCTCAGGGGCTGGCTGGCGAGCACGCCCAGGAAGTGCTGACGGTAGATGTCGTCCAGGGTCGCAACCTGGTACTGACCCGTGAGCCGCTCATTGAAACGGTAGTCGACCCCAGCCATGTCAAAGTGATCGGCCTTGGTATCGCAAGCGTAGCGCTTGTTCTTGCAATGCACGCGAATCTCTTGTGCATCGGTCGAGTCCCGTGCGGTGTAGCGATCCAGGCGCGCCGCCATGAACTTGAGGTCCTTGACCTCTTCAGAGGTCAACTGGGTGCCGTGGAACATGGTTGGCAACAAACGGCCATCGTTGTACTTGAGCAACGGCACATCGGGCATCATCGCACCGTACTTGAGCACGGTGTTCGAGTAGCGCACTTTCCCCGCTACGCCCAACTTTGCATACTGGTCCGCAGAATGCCGGGGGTTGTGGCCACTGGAAGGCAACAGTCCACTGTTACTGTCGCCGGGGCTGGAGTCGAGCTTGAAACCGAACATGCCCAGTGCATCAACGCCAAACCCGACAGGCCCTTCGGTATAACCGGATTGCACATTCAGGATAAAGCCCTGAGCCCACTCTTCACGTTTTGAGCCCCCCTGTTGCGAGCTGGTGTGACCATCGCGAAAGTCGCGATTGAAATAGACATTACGTGCCTCGACTTTGGCACTGGTGTCGTCAAGAAAACCGGCGGCCTGGGCCGAAAAACCGGCAAACAGGGCCACTAGGCCCGCCAGATGGCGCCCTTGGACAAATGGAGAGGGGGGGAACATGAGTTACGACAATCCGAATAAAGGCAAAGAACCAACCGGCGCCCTTCCTGGCACCGGCCACATGCACCGACATACCACCTGCGGCGACCTTAAATTATCGCCAGACCGCTCTAGAACGGGCCATTGGACCTTGGTCTAGACACCTCGGCCGCTCGACTAATCCTCAAATAGCGGAAAGCGCTGTAGTTCAATAGTTCTGCACACCGTCATTATAAAAGCCTAACCGCGGCGCGTTATTTATTGACTACACTGATTATTACTATGACGCCATGCCCCTGCGACCGCTGTGCTTTTCAATACGCTAATGATGGCCGTGCATACAACGCCATTGCAGATAAAGAGGAGTAATGATTGTGTCCCGACTTGCTGAGTTTCGTGCTGCCGAAAGAGCGCTCCAGGAACAGCTTGCTCAACTGGAGGCCTTGAAAAAGGATGCCGGCCTAAAACGTGAAATAGAGTTCGAGCAGAAACTTGTCGGCCTGATGAACAGCTATGGCAAGAGCCTGCGCGATGTGATCGAAATACTCGATCCCAAAGCAGCCGAAAAGACATCGCCCGCCACTGTCCGGCAACGTCGTCCGCGTGTGGTAAAAGTCTACGAAAACCCCCACACCGGCGAGTTGATCGAAACCAAAGGGGGCAATCACCGTGGCCTGAAAGCCTGGAAACAACAGTACGGCGCGCAGACGGTCGAGAGCTGGGTACGCCACTGAAAAACGCCCTTTTACTTCACATATTTTTCACATCATCTCTTCCAGGATGAAAGCTGCTAAAGGACTAGCGCCCCATTTGCCCGCTCCGGCGGGCTACTTATTTGATTGCGCCCTGCCGACCCCGTCTGCAGGGCGCAAACCGTTTGCGCAATCGCTTCACTTCCGTATCATGGCCGTCTGACCGTTTCGCTGGCACCACCGTGCCAGCCTTTTCTGCGGAGAGCCCATGAGCTTGCAACATCTCGACACACTTCCTGGCGTCACTGCACAACCGGACGCTGCGACCCAAAACTTCGTGTTCAACCACACCATGTTGCGGGTCAAGGATGTCGCCAAATCCCTGGACTTCTACACCCGTGTACTGGGCTTCAGCCTGGTGGAAAAGCGCGATTTCCCGGAAGCTGAATTCAGCCTGTACTTCCTCGCCCTGGTCGACAAGGCGCAGATCCCCAGCGATCCAGCAGCACGTAACACGTGGATGAAGTCGATTCCTGGCATCCTTGAATTGACGCACAACCACGGCACCGAGAATGATCCTGCGTTCGCCTATCACAATGGCAACACCGATCCGCGCGGCTTTGGCCATATCTGCATTTCGGTACCGGACATCCGCGCGGCCTGCGAACGCTTTGAAGCACTGGGTGTCACCTTCCAGAAGCGCCTGAGCGATGGCCGCATGAAGCATCTGGCCTTCATCAAGGACCCGGACGATTACTGGGTCGAGATCATTCAGCCTACTGAATTCTAAGCGATGCCCCGGGCGCTTGCGTCACAGGGGCACAGACAGCCGAAAGCGCTTCCACCCTCCTGGGGTAGAAGCGCTTTCGGTAATGGTCAGGCTAGGCCTCAGGCTGGCGCCGAGGTACGAATCAGGTGATCAAAGGCTGCCAGTGATGCTTTGGCGCCCTCACCGACCGCAATGACAATCTGCTTGTACGGCACAGTGGTCACGTCACCGGCGGCAAAAACACCTGGCAGGTTGGTCTGACCGCGGGCATCGACCACAATCTCGCCACGCGCGGACAGTTCAACGGTGCCCTTGAGCCAATCGGTATTGGGCAGCAAGCCGATCTGTACAAAGATCCCTTCCAGCGCCAGATCATGCACCACTTCAGTCGTGCGGTCCTTATAGCGCAAGCCGCTGACCTTCTGCCCATCGCCCAGGACTTCAGTCGTCAAGGCGCTGGTAATGACCTTGACGTTGGGCAAGCTGTGCAGCTTGCGTTGCAGTACCGCATCGGCACGCAGTTGGCTGTCAAACTCGATCAGGGTGACCTGAGCAACGATACCCGCCAGGTCGATAGCCGCTTCCACACCGGAGTTGCCACCACCGATCACCGCCACGCGCTTGCCTTTGAACAGCGGGCCATCGCAGTGCGGGCAATAGGCGACACCGCGGCTGCGGTACTCCTTCTCCCCCGGGACGTTCATTTCACGCCAGCGCGCACCGGTAGCAAGAATGACGGTCTTGGCCTTGAGCGACGCACCACTGGCCAGGCGCACCTCGTGCAGGCCACCATCGGTTCCTGGAATCAGCGCGTCGGCACGCTGCAGGTTCATGATGTCGACGTCGTACTGCTTGACGTGCTCCTCCAGCGCCGTAGCCAGTTTCGGCCCTTCGGTTTCCTGCACCGAGATAAAGTTCTCGATTGCCATGGTATCCAGTACCTGACCGCCAAAACGCTCAGCAGCAACACCGGTACGAATACCCTTGCGCGCCGCGTAAATGGCCGCTGCAGCACCGGCCGGGCCACCACCGACCACCAGCACGTCGAACGCGTCCTTGGCATTGATCTTCTCGGCCTGACGCTCACCGGCGCTGGTGTCGAGTTTGCCGAGGATCTCCTCCAGCCCCATGCGGCCCTGACCGAAGACCTCACCATTGAGGTACACACTTGGCACGGCCATGACCTTGCGTGACTCGACTTCATCCTGGAACAGCGCGCCGTCGATCGCGACGTGGCGCACGCTCGGATTGAGTACCGCCATCAGGTTAAGCGCCTGGACCACATCCGGGCAGTTCTGGCAGGACAACGAGAAGTAGGTTTCAAAGTTGAACTCACCCTTGAGCGCACCAATCTGCTCGATCACTTCGGCGCCGGCCTTGGACGGATGACCGCCGACCTGCAGCAGCGCCAGCACCAACGAGGTGAATTCGTGCCCCAAGGGGATACCCGCGAAACGCAGGCTGATATCGGCGCCAGGGCGATTGAGCGAGAACGACGGGCGACGGGCGTCACTGCCATCCTCACGCAGGGTAATCAGGTTCGACAGGCTGGCGATTTCGCGCAGCAGGTCGTGCAATTCACGGGACTTCGCGCCGTCGTCGAGGGAAGCAACGATCTCGATCGGCTGAGTGACCCGCTCCAGGTAGGACTTCAACTGAGTTTTAAGCGTGGCGTCCAACATACGGGCGATTCCTTTTTAAACAGTAGAAAAAACAACGCCCGGGCGAAAGCGCCCGGGCGTTTTGCGGGGCGGTGACAACGTCAGGTGCGGTAGACCGCCCTCGGCTGGTTCAAGGTCTTAGATCTTGCCGACCAGGTCCAGCGATGGCGCCAGGGTGGCTTCGCCTTCTTTCCACTTGGCCGGGCAGACTTCACCTGGGTGGGCGGCAACGTACTGGGCGGCCTTGACCTTGCGCAGCAGCTCACTGGCATCACGACCGACACCGCCGTCATTCAGCTCGACGATTTTGATCTGGCCTTGCGGGTTGATCACGAAAGTACCGCGGTCAGCCAGACCGGCTTCTTCGATCAGCACGTCGAAGTTGCGGGAGATGACGTGGGTTGGGTCACCGATCAGCGGGTACTGGATCTTGCCGATGGTGTCCGAGGTGTCGTGCCACGCTTTGTGGGTGAAGTGGGTGTCGGTGGACACGCCATAGATCTCTACGCCCAGCTTCTGGAATTCGGCGTAGTTGTCGGCCAGGTCGCCCAGCTCGGTTGGGCAGACGAAGGTGAAGTCGGCCGGGTAGAAAAATACTACAGACCATTTGCCCTTCAGGTCAGCTTCCGACACCTCGACGAACTTGCCGTTGTGGTAAGCGGTAGCGTTGAACGGTTTGACCTGGCTATTGATGATAGGCATGAGTGACGCTCCTTCAGGGGTTGAGAAATCTGATGGAGAGAATCCTAGTCACTTATCGAAAAAATCGCTCATTGGCAAAGCTGATGCCGCCGATTGGTTTTGGCTATAAGCCGAAGTGATTAATAGAAGATTTCTGTTTGTATCGCAGGCAAGCCAGCTCCAACAAAGGCTAAACAGCCTGTAGGAGCGGGGCTTGCCCGCGATGCAGCCGCCGCGAACTCACAGGCACCCCACCGACGCTATCGCAAGCAAGCCAGCTCCAACAAAAGCTAAACAGCCTGTAGGAGCGGGTCTTGCCCGCGATACAGACGCCGCGCACTCACTGCCACCCCGCCGACGCCATCGCAAGCAAGCCAGCGCCAACAAAAGCTAAACAGCCTGTAGGAGCGGGTCTTGCCCGCGATGCAGCGGCCGCGAACTCACAGGCACCCCGCCGACGCCCTCGCAGGCAAGCCAGCTCCAACAAAAGCTAAACAGCCTGTAGGAGCAGGGCTTGCCCGCGATGCAGCCGCCGCGCACTTACTGCCACCCCGCCGACGCCATCGCAGGCAAGCCAGCTCCAACAAAAGCTAAACAGCCTGTAGGAGCCGGGCTTGCCCGCGATGCAGACGCCGCGAACTCACTGCCACCCCGCCGACGCCATCGCAAGCAAGCCAGCGCCAACAAAAGCTAAACAGCCTGTAGGAGCGGGTCTTGCCCGCGATGCAGCGGCCGCGAACTCACAGGCACCCCACCGACGCCCTCGCAGGCAAGCCTGCTACAAAGGCCGTTCCAACACAGGTGCCTGCAACGGGCGACTGTTAGCGAACAGGCGTGCGCATGGTCACAAACTCTTCGGCAGCCGTTGGATGCACACCGATGGTTTCGTCGAATTGCTGTTTGGTCGCACCCGCCTTCAGTGCAATACCCAGCCCCTGGATGATCTCGCCAGCATCCGGGCCAACCATATGGCAGCCAAGGACGCGGTCCGTCTTGGCATCGACTACCAGCTTCATCAAGGTACGTTCCTGACACTCGGTGAGGGTCAGTTTCATTGGCCGGAATCGGCTTTCAAAAATACTCACCTCATAGCCCTGCTCCAGCGCCTGCTCTTCGCTCAGGCCAACAGTGCCAATCGGCGGCTGGCTGAACACCGCTGTCGGTATGTTCTGGTAGTCAACCTTACGGTACTGCTCAGGCTTGAACAGGCGCCGCACCACGGCCATACCCTCGGCCAGCGCCACCGGGGTTAATTGCACACGCCCGATCACATCACCAATCGCCAGAATCGATGGATCAGTGGTCTGAAACAGTTCGTCGACGCGGATGAAGCCGCGCGAATCAAGTTCGACACCGGTGTTTTCCAGGCCCAGGTTATCCAGCATCGGACGACGCCCAGTGGCGTAAAACACGCAATCGGCGATCAGTTCACGGCCATCGTTGAGGGTGGCCTTGAGGCTTCCGTCCGCCTGTTTCTCGATACTGCGAATTTCAGTATTGAACTGCAGGTCCATGCCGCGCTTTTCCAGTTCCTCCTTCAGGTGCTCACGCACGGCACCGTCGAAGCCGCGCAGGAACAGGTCCCCTCGGTAGAGCAGCGAAGTTTTGGCACCGAGCCCTTGGAAAATACCGGCAAACTCTACCGCGATGTAACCGCCACCTACCACCAGCACGCGCTTGGGCAGGTCCTTCAGGTAGAAAGCTTCATTGGAGCTGATAGCCAACTCTTTACCCGGGATGTCCGGAATCTGCGGCCAGCCACCAGTAGCGATCAGAATGTGCTCGGCGCTGTAACGCTGCCCGTCGACCTCCACTTCATGGGCCCCGGTCAGCCGCGCATGCCCCTCAAGCAGGGTCACGCCGCTGTTCAGCAGCAGGTTGCGATAGATACCATTGAGCCGCTCGATTTCACGGTTCTTGTTGGCGATCAATTGCCCCCAATCGAACTGTGCATCTTCCAGTGACCAGCCAAAACCACTGGCCTGCTCAAAGTCATCGGCGAAATGAGCGCCGTAGACCAGCAGTTTTTTCGGCACGCAGCCAACGTTTACGCAGGTCCCCCCCAGGTAACGGCTTTCGGCAACCGCCACCTTTGCACCGAAGCCCGCGGCAAAGCGCGCCGCACGCACACCGCCGGAACCGGCACCAATCACGAACAGATCAAAATCGTAGGCCATCTCAGGTCTCCTTGGCAGGCCATCAGCATAACCCCGGCGACAGCCAGGAACAAAAAAGCCACCCGAAGGTGGCTTTTTCGACTTCAACGGTTACGCCAACAAATCAGTAGGCCTTGCCGGTCTTGTAGAAGTTTTCGAAGCAGAAGTTGGTGGCGTCGATGTAGCCTTCGGCACCACCGCAGTCAAAACGCTTGCCCTTGAATTTGTAGGCCATTACGCAGCCGTTCTGCGCCTGCTTCATCAGGGCGTCGGTGATCTGGATCTCGCCACCCTTGCCTGGCTCGGTCTGCTCGATCAGGTCGAAGATGTCCGGCGTCAGGATGTAGCGACCAATGATGGCCAGGTTCGACGGCGCATCTTCAGGCTTTGGCTTCTCGACCATGCTGTGGACGCGGTAAATGTCGTCACGGATCATCTCGCCGGCAATCACGCCGTACTTGTTGGTTTCCGAAGGATCGACTTCCTGGATGGCCACGATCGAGCAGCGGAACTGCTTGTACAGCTTGACCATCTGGGTCAGCACGCCATCGCCTTCCAGGTTGACGCACAGGTCGTCGGCCAGTACTACGGCAAACGGCTCGTCGCCGATCAGCGGACGACCGGTCAGGATCGCGTGGCCCAGGCCTTTCATTTCGGTCTGACGGGTGTAGGAGAATGAACACTCGTCGAGCAGGCGGCGAATACCGACCAGGTACTTTTCCTTGTCGGTGCCCTTGATCTGGTTTTCCAGCTCGTAGCTGATGTCGAAATGGTCTTCCAGAGCACGCTTGCCACGACCGGTAACGATGGAGATCTCGTTCAGACCTGCCTCCAGCGCCTCTTCAACGCCGTACTGGATCAGTGGCTTGTTCACCACCGGCAGCATTTCCTTGGGCATGGCTTTGGTTGCTGGCAGGAAGCGAGTGCCGTAACCGGCTGCCGGGAACAAGCATTTTTTGATCATAAAAGTCCTTAACAAGGGCTGTGCGTACGAAATTCGGCGCAGTCTAATCAGGCGGCGGTCACCTTACAATGCCCCACCCACGGTTAGCCGATGCCAAATAGAGAAATACCAGTGTAGATAGTTCCCTGGCCAGGTAAATATTGCACCTGCCGATCACCCTCGACAGGCACAAAATGGCAGGGGCTGAGCTTACTCAGTGCCTTGACCAATCAAGACACCCTCGACCTTTTGCCCATACAGGTTCACGCCATCATTGGCGTGGAACTTCAGACGGGTCTTCTCGATGGAGCCTTCGATCAGCCGTGGATCCTGAGGGCGCTCGTGTTTGTTGATGTAAGCCGCCACGTCCCAGGCTTGCTGGTCCGAGAGGCTGCCGGGCTTGCCCAAGGGCATATTGTGCTTGATGAACGAGGTGGCCGTATTGATCCGGTGCATGCCCGCGCCCCAGTTATAGGAGTCCTTGCCCCAAAGTGGCGGCATCACATAGTCGCTGGCAACCTTCTGGCCTTCACCGTTGTTGCCATGACACACCGCGCACTGATCCTTGTACACCTGCTCGCCCCGGCTGAAATCGTAACCCTGAGCAGGTTCCGGTACGTCCGGGTAACCACGCCCGGGTGTCTCGACGCCAATCGGCGCCTTGCTGGCCAACCAGTAGGCGTAGACCGACAAGGCGGTCATTTCCGGGCTATCCGCTGCAGGCGGCTTGCCATTCATGCTGAACTGAAAACACCCTTGGATACGCTCGGCGAAGGTGTTGACCTTGTCGTTTTTCTTGCGATACGCCGGGTACATGGGGTACGCCCCCCACAGCGGGGCCGAGTTGGCCAGGCGCCCCTGATCAAGGTGGCAGTTACTGCAATTGAGACCATTGCCGACGTAGTTCGGCATCAGCCGCCGAGTATCGACGAACAGGGCGTAGCCATCACGGACCATCTTGCCGAACGCGTTGTCCGGCAGTTCACGTTCGGCAGGAGGAACGAAGCCACTTGCCGTGCTGGCAGGTGGCACGTTCAACTGGGACTGGTCCTCCATGACAACCTGTGCAGCGTGAACACTGCCCATGGACAATGCCAGCGAAGCCAAGATAAAGCGCGTCATTGTTTGCCCTCCTGGCTGCCAAGGTTGGCAAAGTACTCCGCTACCGCCTTGACCTCGTCGTCACTCAATGCCTTGGCTACGCCAACCATGAGCTGGTTGGAATCGTTGCTGCGAGTGCCGTCTCGCCACGCGTTGAGCTGTGCCGCCAGATAGGTGGCCGGCTGATGCACCAGTGGCGGGAAATGCTCGCCGACGCCCACGCCGGCAGGGCCATGGCATTGAACACAGCCAGGAATGCTGCGTGCCCAATCGCCGTACAGCGCCAGCTTCTCATCTGGGCTGCTCGCCATCTGCTGACGGCGGACAAGCGGGGTTTTCGGGGTGGGCATGGCTGCCAGGGCAGCGCTGACTGCCTGGATTTCCGAGGCGCTCAGGGCCTTGGCCAACGGCTCCATGATCGGGTTCTTGCGGCTGCCACTACGAAAGTCGGCCAGTTGCTTGCTCAGGTAGCCGGCAGGCAAGCCTGCCAACCGTGGGAACCCGGCCGCTGCCATGCCCATGCCATCAGCGCCGTGACAGCCCATGCATGCCATGGCGGCGGGGTTCTGGCCGCCTTGAGTGAAAACGTTTTGACCTTCCGTAGCCTGCGCGACCTGAAGCGAGAGCAGCAATGCGCCGCTCGCCAGGATTCGATCCAGTGGGATCATCACGAACTCCATTTTCTAGTTATTAGCTTAGGCACATAAAATATAAGCCTATGGATAGTAGGCCTATATACCGCCCGCTACAAACATTGCGCCAACACTGGAAAAGGAGGGATACCGCACTGAATCGTTCTATCTGGAGACCATCATCGAAACACCGGCCTCAGCCCGAGATACAGTGCGTGGCTGCGGTTTTCACATCCCCCAAACGCATTGGGAAGTTGTTCAGGCGTTCATACAACTTGATGCTGCTGCCACTGCCACGTTTTTCAATATCGAATACCGCTGCAGGCCCAGCGGAAAGTTTTTGCGGCACGATCAAGCGAACCCCATCATGGCGCTCTTCCAGTTGCAAAGGTGCGCGACTGTCGGCCAGCGCTTGCTGGACACAATGGGCATACGCCTGGGGCGACTTGCCTGAAATAACATCCAGGGTCTCGGGGGTTTGCTCAAGCTCTGCCACACTCGCACAACCAGTCAGCGTTACTGCCAACGCTGGGACAAGCCATCTCATCGATACCACTCCATCGAAAAAAGTTCTGACCACGCGCCGACAGATTTGCTCCCTTGATTGGCAGATTTCTCCTAGGTCTGGCGCGAAGGCCGACAGTGTAACCGACATCGTGGTATCGTTTTGATTTGCGAAAAGTTCCGTTGCGGAGAGTCACATGAAATTTGTACATCGGCGCGAACATCTCAATGAGGACGACATTGTCGTTATCGAGTGTTCCCAGCGCTGCAATATTCGCCTGATGAGCGATGCCAACTTCCGCAGCTTCAAGAATGGTGGTCGCCATACCTACCACGGTGGCGCTTTCGACCGGTTCCCGGCAAAAATCACGGTACCCAGTTCCGGCTTCTGGAACATCACCATCGATACCGCCGGCCCGCGCCTGAACAATGCCGCCTCACGCAAGACGACGTTCACCCATTCCATCAAGATCATCCGTCGATCTTCTTCAAAGCTGAGCTGAACATGAGCGACACACGCAAGTACGTCATCCATTACAAACTCGACGATCAACGCCGCTGGGACTTTGCCCAGCTGACTGATGATTCGCTCGAACAAGCTCAAGCCGCACTCAAGGCGATGCACGGCGAAGACGCCGAACGCATCACTGAAATTCGCGTCACCCGAGCGCTTTAACCGCAGGACTGCACATTACGCCACAAGGAGAACCGGGCAATGAGCCGCTGGCCAGACAGCCGTATCCTCGATTTGCTGGGCATAGAACTGCCCATTATCCAGGCACCGATGGCCGGCTCTACGGGGTCCGCCATGGCCATTGCCGTCAGTAACGCTGGCGGCCTGGGCTCCCTGCCCTGCGCAACCCTGAGCATCGAGCAGATGCGCCAGGAGCTGCAGGCTTTTTCCCAGGCCAGCCAACGCCCGCTTAACGTCAATTTTTTCTGCCACCGATCGCCAACACCCGACAGTGAACGCGATGCGCGCTGGAAACAGGCATTAAAACCGTATTACGACGCCTTGGGCGCCGATTTCGAGGCGCCTACACCGGTTTCAAACCGCGCCCCTTTTGATGCCGCAGCCTGCGAACTGGTAGAAGCCTTCCGCCCGGCGGTTGTCAGCTTCCACTTTGGCCTGCCAGACGCCGAGCTGGTAAAACGGGTCAAGGCAACGGGGGCCAAGGTGTTGTCGAGCGCAACGACCGTCGCTGAAGCCGTGTGGCTGGAGCAACAGGGTTGCGATGCGATCATTGCCATGGGGTACGAAGCCGGCGGGCACCGCGGCATGTTTCTCAGCAGCGACCTGAATACCCAGGTCGGCACCCTGGCGCTGGTCCCCCAGGTTGTTGATGCCGTGCAGGTCCCGGTCATTGCCGCTGGCGGTATTGGCGACGCACGCGGCATCGTTGCAGCGTTTGCACTGGGTGCTTCAGCCGTACAGATGGGAACCGCCTACTTGTTCTGCCCGGAAGCCAAGATCTCGGCCGCCCATCGCCAGGCCCTGCACACCCATGCGGAGAGCGATACGGCACTGACCAACCTGTTCACCGGGCGCCCGGCCCGCGGGATTACTACCCGCATCATGCGTGAACTTGGCCCGATGAACCCCGCCGCACCCGCCTTTCCACTGGCAGGTGGTGCCTTGATGCCACTGCGGGCGATCAGCGAGCCCCAGGGCAATACCGATTTCAGCAACCTGTGGTCCGGCCAGGCGCTGAGGCTGGGCGTTGAACTGCCGGCTGCACAACTCACCCAACAGTTGGCGAACAAGGCCCTGGCGCTCCTCGCACGCTGAAACAATCCTTCCGGTGTACCTGCGTATCGCTATATATTTACGTACATAGCGATACCCCTTCAGCACACGGAGCCGTGTTTCATGCGTATGAAAGCCCCCCGTTTCGCCCTGGCCCTCCTGGGCGCCGTTGTGACCAGCAGCGCTTGGGCCGATGACGTGCAGGTTGCCGTGGCAGCCAACTTCACTGCGCCCATTCAGGCCATCGCCAAAGAATTCGAGAAAGACACTGGCCACAGGCTGGTCACGGCCTTCGGTGCCACCGGGCAGTTCTATGCACAAATCAAGAACGGCGCACCCTTCGAGGTGTTCCTCGCCGCAGACGACACCACACCAGCCAAACTCGAAGCCGAGGGCGATACCGTCAAGGGCTCGCGCTTTACCTATGCAATCGGCACGCTCGCGCTGTGGTCAGCCAAAGACGGCTATGTCGATGCCGAAGGCAGCGTGCTGAAACAGAACCAGTTCCAGCACTTGGCCATCGCCAACCCCAAGGCCGCACCTTATGGCCTTGCCGCCACTCAGGTACTGCAGAAGCTGAACCTGACCGATGCAACCCGGGCCAAGCTCGTGGAGGGCCAGAACATCACCCAGGCCTATCAGTTCGTCGCCACCGGCAATGCGGAACTGGGCTTTGTGGCGCTGTCGCAGATTTACCAGGAGGGCAAGATCACCCACGGCTCAGCCTGGGTAGTGCCAGCAGCACTGCATGAACCGATCCGTCAGGACGCCGTGATTCTGGCCAAAGGCAAAGACAACCCAGCCGCTCAGGCCCTGGTTGACTACCTCAAGGGTCCAAAGGCTGCTGCCGTCATTGCCGCCTACGGTTACTCACGCTAATGCCACTGGACGCCAACGACCTTGCCGCGATCTGGCTGACCTTCAAACTGGCCAGCCTGACCACGCTGATTCTGCTGATTGTTGGCACCCCCATCGCCTGGTGGCTGACACGCACCCGCTCGTGGCTGCGCGGCCCGGTTGGGGCTATCGTCGCCCTGCCCTTGGTCCTTCCGCCCACCGTCATCGGTTTCTACCTGCTGCTGGCGATGGGCCCCAATGGTTTGATCGGCCAGGCCACCCAGGCACTGGGCCTGGGCACTGTGGTGTTCAGCTTCAGCGGCCTGGTAATCGGCTCAGTGATCTATTCCATGCCCTTCGTCGTACAACCCTTGCAGAACGCCTTCAGCGCCATCGGCGAGCGTCCACTGGAGGCTGCGGCAACATTGCGCGCCGGGCCTTGGGACACCTTTTTCAGCGTAGTACTGCCGCTGGCCAAACCCGGCTTCATCACCGCCAGCATTCTTGGATTCGCCCACACCGTTGGCGAGTTCGGCGTAGTGTTGATGATTGGCGGCAATATTCCCGACAAAACACGCGTGGTTTCGGTACAGATCTACGACCATGTGGAAGCCATGGAGTACCTGCAAGCACACTGGCTGGCGGGCGCCATGCTGGTGTTCTCATTTGTGGTGTTGTTGGCCCTGTATGCCAGCCGCCGTGAAAAACCGGGCTGGAGCTAAACATGCACCCCATGATTCATGCCCGCTTGAAAGTGGCCTGGAAGGCGTTTGAACTGAACGTCGACCTGCAGTTGCCCGGCCGCGGGATCAGCGCCCTGTTCGGTCACTCCGGCTCTGGCAAGACAACCTGCCTGCGTTGCCTGGCAGGCCTTGAGCGAGCGAAAGAAGCGTATATCGAGGTCAATGGCGTGGTCTGGCAAGACTCACGCAGGCAGTACTTCCTGCCCGCGCACAAGCGTTCCATTGGCTACGTGTTCCAGGAAGCCAGCCTGTTCAGCCATCTGTCGGTGCGTGGCAATCTGGAGTTCGGACAGCGCCGCACCCCGCCCCGTGAGCGCAAAGTGGCGTTTGAGCAGGCCTGCGAACTGCTTGGCATCGGCCACCTGCTTGAGCGTCAGCCTGATACGCTCTCTGGCGGCGAACGGCAACGCGTAGGCATCGCTCGCGCCTTGTTGACCAGCCCGCAGCTGCTGCTGATGGATGAGCCACTCGCGGCACTCGATGCACCGCGCAAGCGCGAGATCCTGCCGTACCTTGAGCGCCTGCACGACGAACTGGAGATTCCCCTGGTATACGTCAGCCATGCGCTGGACGAAGTGACACAACTGGCTGATCACCTGGTGATCATCGAACAGGGCAACGTACTGGCCAGCGGTGCCATAGCGCCAACCCTGGCGCGCATCGACCTGCCGCTGGCGCAGGACGAAGATGCCGGGGTCATCATCGAAGGCAGCGTCGCACATTATGACCCGGCCTATCGATTGCTGGGGCTGCATCTGCCCGGCACAGCCTTGCAACTGCGCGTCACTCATACGCCGCTGGCGCTTGGAACGTACCTGCGGCTCAAGGTCCGCGCGCGCGATGTGAGCCTCAGCCTGGTCGAAAACGACCATTCCAGCATCCTCAATCGCCTGCCCGTGCGTGTTGGTCAACACCGCATTGCCGACAATGACGCCCACGTGCTGCTCAGCCTTGATGCCAGTGGCACACCATTGCTGGCGCGCATCACCCGCTTCTCATACGACCAATTGGGTATCCATGAAGGGCAGCAGCTTTGGGCGCAAATTAAATCGGTGGCTTTGCTTGGCTGATCACACGTGCCACGCGTTAAAATTCTAGGCTGTTGGGATACGGCATATTAAGATTTTGCTCATGCCTAGCAGAGAAATTTCCCATATTCGTCGAACCCCCCTATGCTTGCGTCTGCGGGCAAAGGTGCGTTCCTACGTTTGCATCCGCCCAGTCGCCTCCTGCGACTAAAGACACGCAGCAGAATCTTTGCTCGGAGAATTTATTTTCAACGAATGCGTCTTTAATAAAGGAAAGAGGAAGCGCATATAGTGCGCGACCGGCCTGGGCAACAACGTTGCCAGGCAATTCAAGCTACCAAGGAGAAATACATGCTGATACTCACCCGAAAGGTCGGCGAAAGCATCGTTATCGATGATGACATCAAGGTCACCATTCTCGGCGTCAAGGGGATGCAAGTGAGGATCGGCATTGATGCACCCAAAGATGTACAAGTGCATCGAGAAGAGATTTTCAAGCGCATCCAGGCTGGCAACCCAGCACCAGAGAAAGGAGACGATCAGCACTAACAGCCCATGACTCGAGTCGCACGGATGCGCTTGGTCGCTGAAGACCGGCCATGACCGCAGATCGCATGCCTTTCAGGAGGCCCAGGCGCGCCGATCAACGCCTGCAACTGCAACGTGCCGCCCCATGAGCGAAAAGCCAATAGCCGACTATTGAGGCGTCTCTTGCTCAGGATTTCGTCCTGGAACACGCAGATTCAGCCACAACGGCGTGATAAGTGTGCCTGCCACAAATGCCGGTAACCGTTGACCGTCGGGCAAACCGACTTCAGCACTGACCGTAAACACTATTCCCGCGCACCTGCCAGGTTCAGCAGTAGAAAAGCTGCAACCCGCCGAACTGTGGCAAACCGTAGTTGCCATTGTCCGCGCACCGGCCCTCGGCCTTCCCTTCGCTGCGCAAACACCTGATCAGGCACTGGTAACTTGCTATAGTCCCCCCGCGGCCATAGCAAAGCCCACTGCCGATAAGGGACTAGAGGATAAGGTCTTGGTATCAGACATGCGGATGAAGGGAATTCATGACGACTTGGAGCACACGGCCGAGAAACTTGAGCAGGTTGCGACAACGTTAGCGGGCCATGCGCTCTACCTGCAACACTCGGTACATACGCAGGATGCCGCGGATATACAGGGACGAATAGCAGGCTTACAGGCCTCTGTAGATGACCTGCGCGACGTGGCGCAGAGCATTGAGCAGCAACAGCTTGAACAGGGCAAAGCCCCTGCCCGGTTGACTCAAATATAACGATGAGTTATAAAGACGCCTCGATTTTGCGCCACTGATTAGTTGCGCCGAGTGGCTTGATGTAGCTTGCTTTGAGTTGCTTGATGTAGCGCAGTAAAGAAATCGAGCATGCGAGTGTGGTGGAATTGGTATACACAGCAGACTTAAAATCTGCCGGCGTGAGCCTTGCGGGTTCGAGTCCCGCCACTCGCACCATATTAGAGAAGGCGCCTTGATAGGCGCCTTTTTGCTGCCTGCGATTCATCCAGAACAGTCATCCAGCCCTTTAGGCTAACCGCTCCATACAGCCTACAAATGCGGCATCCTGCCGAAACCAATAACAGAAAACACTGTCAGAGCCTTGCAACTAAAAAACCGCGCTGCGGATCAAGGAAACAACAGTGCTGACTCGCCTTTCGCAATTCGCCCTGATCGCCACTTTCCTGGCGTCCTCCGGCTGTTATCACCATCATTACCATGACCGGGATGACGATGGCTGGCGCGATCAGGACCACCGCTACTCGCAAGACCGGGATCACCGCCGTCATCACCGACATGATGATCGCTACCGGGACGAGGACCGCTAAAGCCCTCGCCGACATGTTTGTTGTACGACCTGCCCATTTGAACACTGCCCCCCTTTTCTGAGGCTCATATCATGCGTTTTACATTGCCTACCCTTGCTCTAGGTCTTCTCTTGTCTCAATGCGCGTTGGCTGCCGGCGATGGTACTGCCGCAGTCGGCGGCGGCCTGGGTGGCGCCTTGGGTAATGTCATCGGCCAGCAAATCGGCGGTAGCACAGGCGCAGCGATTGGCGCTGGTGTTGGCGGCGCAGCCGGCAGTGCTGTCGGCGCCAAGAAAGGCAACCGCACCGAAGCTGCTCTGGGTGGCGGGCTCGGTTCTGCGGGCGGCTCGATCATCGGTCACCAGATCGGCGGCTCCACCGGTTCCACTATCGGCGCAGGCCTCGGTGGCGCAGCGGGTGGCGCACTGGGTAACCATCTGGGTGACGATGGCGACAACAACGATGGTGGCAAGCGACACAAGCACAAGCGTCACCACAAGCACGATTGATCCCTCGCGACACAAACCCGGCCTGGCGCCGGGTTTTGCGTTTTCTCGACACCCTCTTCACAAACAGTTCACGTCGAGCGCCCTATTCTGGCAATGCTCCTACAGAATCTCCCTTGGCCCGCCCAGTGCGGGTTTTTTTATGCCTGCCCGCCCAAAAGAATCCTGCCTGAATGTGCGCCTGCTGGAAAAATGCACTCGACCTGTTAATGGCATATTTTTATGCTTTAATTGATATTGCAAGGTCATCCATGCCACGAGGATTCCGTCATGAACATCAAGATTCTGGCAATGCTGTTGCTCGCGCTCTGCGTACAACCCGCCTGGAGTGCGTCATACGGTGAACCTACCAACCACACTGCAAAACCTGTCGCCAGTGAGCCCGCTGCGCTTAGCACACGCTTGGCATTGCGGGACTTGTGGGTCGAACATATCTTCTGGATCAGAAACTACGCGATTGCCAACCAGACCGGCGACAACAAGCAAGCCACAGTCGCCAGTACAGAAGTCGTCGCAAATGCTACCCGTATTGCCAACAGCCTGGCACCGCTCTACGGCCAACACGCCGCTGATCAGTTGCTCAAACTGCTGGCCGGGCACTGGGGGGCAGTGAAACACTACAGTGACGCAACGATAAGCAAGAATGCCGCGGGCAAGGACTCCGCCGTAAACGAGCTCACCAGCAATGCCAAAGCGATCGCCGCGTTCCTGGCCAAGGCCAACCCCAACCTGCCTGAAGCGTCGTTGGTGGCCATGCTCAGCGCTCATGGCGGGCATCATGTAGCCCAGATCGATCAATTGGCCATGAAGGACTACGCTGCCGAAGCCAAGACCTGGATGGCAATGCGCGAACATATCCTGACATTGGCCGACACCCTCACCGCCGCACTGGTCAAACAGTTCCCGGACAAGTTCTGAGCAAGCCGCGCGGGGTGTCTCTGGCGCCTCGCGCGAACTTATCGAGTGGAGATCCAACTAAATGCTTCAAGGATTGGGCCGCACCCAACAGGACCTGCTCAGCGCCCTGCTCTATCAGCCTTCCGGCATGAGCATCGATGAGCTGGCGCATGCCCTGACGATCACACGCACCGCAGTACGTCAGCACTTGGCCGCACTGGAGCGCGACGGCCTGGTCGCACGCGGGCAAACGCGACCAACCGGCAGAAGACCCGAGCAGTTGCACCAACTGACTGACCGGGGCAAGGAGCTGTTTCCCCGCCAGTACCACCTGCTGGCCAGCCTGGTCATTGGTGAGGTTGCCAAGCTCGTCGGCCATGACGGCCTGATCACCCTGATGCGCAATCTGGGTAGCAGGATGGCAGCCGACCTTGAACAACAGGCGATTAAAGAAGAAAAAATCGTCGAACACATGAACAACACAGGCTATGAAGCCAACGTCTTTTTCCGTTCCGGTGGCGAAAAAGAAATTGTCGCGCACAACTGTGTCTTCCATCACCTGGCCGCAACCCACCCCGAGGTCTGCGAACTGGATCTGGCATTGATCGGCAGCCTGGGACACAGCACGGTTGAACACCTGACGTGCATGGTTCGAGGGGCAACAGTGTGCACATTTCATCTGAAGCCGCTGCCCGTCACACCCAATGAAGGTTCGACCACGGACTGATCCCATCAGGCGGTCAAAGCAATGGCGTTGTTCTGGCGGACGCAAAAGTGAAGATGAAAATTCAAACCTGACTGAGTATTCTGACCGGCGGCACTCCGCGGCCAGCAAGCGCCAGGTGACAGTACCTGACGATGTTTTGAGAGGTAGGAATGGGCACCAGGAAATCAACCAGTGAACTGAAACGCGACCTGAAAGCGGTTGCATCAAACCTGGAACGAACCGCCGGGGAAATCAGCAAACTCGCCGAGCGGGTCAAAGACGTCGATGTCGTGGCGGTACTGCACTTGATGAATCGTCTGTACAAGGACTCTGACAGGCTGAAGGCCTACGCAGACGAGATCAAAGAAGGAAAAATCGTACGGGGCAAGTCAGATTAAACCCCAACAGGCGTATCCTGTTTTTGAATCAGACCCTGTTCTGGCCAGCAGATACCGATGGAGATTTTCATGCTTGGTGTAACGGACTACAGCGCTTTTGTCATTGCCTTCATTATCTTGCTGGCCATCCCCGGCCCAGGTAACTTCGCCTTGATCACGTCGACCGGCAAGGGCGGAATAAAAGGCGGGCTCGCGGCCACTTTCGGCGTCATCTTCGGTGACCAGGTGTTGTTGTGGCTGGCGGTCGCTGGCGTTGCGGCACTGTTGAACACCTACCCGGCAGCCTTCCATCTGGTGCAGTGGCTCGGTGCAGCCTACCTGGCCTGGCTGGGCGCACGGATGCTGCTGGCAAAACCGGGTACAGCTCCTCTTCGACAGATGAAGCCCAACCGTTACCTGCGCCAAACCCTCATGATCACGCTGCTTAACCCCAAGGCCATCGTCTTCTACATGGCGTTTTTTCCGCTGTTCGTCGATCCGGTACGCCACCAGGGGCTGGTGACGTTTGCCTTCATGGCCGTGACAATCGCGGTGCTCACGTTTCTGTATGGCCTGATAGCGGTGCTGCTGACTCACTTTCTGGCCGAGCGTTTGCGTGCAAATCCGAAGGTATCCAGTGCCCTGGAAAAATTGGCAGGCGCATGCCTATTGGGATTTGGCATCAAATTGGCTGTGCTTCGCTGAAGCGCCACCTGTTTCAAACACCTCGAGTCACCGTCATAAAAAAAGCCGCCAGCGACCGGGCTGGCGGCTAAACATAGCGCAATGAAGATAGTGCCGTCGCCACCGAGGGACCTCTCCCAAGTGACCGCAAGAGTATCTCCTGAACCCGCGTACGGTGCTTGTTCATGCCTGCCAAAGGCGTTGCAGCTGCGTGCCACGGGCAAACCTCAGCACCGCCCATCAAAAACGTAGATATTTTTAGTTTTTAGCGATACTTTTAACCGCTTGGCGACCTGAACCGCTGATCCGTCGTCGCCATGCCGAAGTCCTGCCAGCCACATCAGGCGGCCTCCCTGTCTCGCTCAAGCGCTGACAGACCACACATTATAAAAAGCCTCGCTGCGTGCATTTCACACCACCAGGGTCTTAGTCGGAGACTAAACGCCGTGCTGCAAAACCTGAAATTCAGCCACAAGATCCTGATCGCTGCCTCATTGGTGGTGATCGCCATTCTCTCGCTGTTCTCGGTTTACAACGATGTTCGCCAAGGCGCCTACATCGAGAACGAACTGCGGGGTGACCTGCAGAACAACGGAACACTCACCGCACAGAACATTCAGAGCTGGCTCTCCGGACGCGTCGCCCTGCTTGAGTCGATGCAGCAAAACATTGAGCGCGACCTGAGCGATGACTCGATCATGGCTGCCATGTCATTGAAAGCCATTCGTCAGGCATTCGAACTGGCCTACATCGGAACCCAGGCAGATGGCCGCTTCCTGGCCAACAAGCCGACGGACCTGGGCAAAGACTATGACCCACGGGTCCGCCCTTGGTACAAAGAGGCCGAGACTGCAGGCCAGGCCATACTGACCAACCCCTACATGGACCTGGTGAGCAATGAGCTGGTGATGTCGATCACCGCACCTGTGCGGCACGACGGGCGCCTGGCCGGTATCACCGGTGTAGACCTCAGCCTGAAGACCATGACGGACATGATCAACGCCCTCGACTTCAATGGCACCGGCTATGCCTTCCTGGTCAGCAGGGACGGTACGATTCTGGTCCACCAAGACCGCAAACTGGTCATGAAGTCGCTGAAGGATCTGTACCCGAACCATACCCCGGGTATCGACCAGCGCTTCGCCGAAGCTGAAGAGAATGGCAAACCCCGCATCGTCAGCTTCACGCCCATCAAGGGCCTGCCCTCAGTCGACTGGTACATTGGCCTGTCAATCGACAAAGACATGGCTTACAGCCAACAACGAGAGTTTCGTGCCAGCGCACTGATCGCCAGCATTGTGGCGGTCGTGGTGATCATCGCCCTGCTGGGGATGCTGATCCAGGTGCTCATGAAACCCCTGAACAACCTTTCTCGCGCAATGGAAAACATTGCCCAAGGCGAAGGCGACCTGACCCGGCGAATCGATGTGCAATCGCGCGATGAATTCGGCCAACTGGCCATCGCCTTCAACCGCTTCGTTGAGCGCATCCATGGGTCTATCCGCGAGGTGGCGTCTACCACGGCTCAGGTCAACAACGTCGTCAAGCAAGTGATCCGATCGTCAGAGTCGTCGATGAGCAGTTCTGACGAGCAAAGCCAACGCACCAACAGTGTCGCCGCGGCCATCAACGAACTGGGCGCCGCAGCCCAGGAGATTGCGCGCAACGCGGCAGATGCGTCACGCCAGGCGTCAGGTGCCAGCCTGCAAGCCGAGGACGGTGGCCAGGTCGTGGCCCGAACCCTCCAGGCCATGAGCGAGTTGTCCTCGAAGATCAGTGCGTCGTGCCTCAATATCGAAACCCTGAACAACCGTACCGTCGACATCGGTCGAATCCTCGAGGTGATCAAGGGCATTTCCGAACAGACCAATTTGCTGGCCCTGAACGCGGCCATCGAAGCGGCTCGGGCGGGTGAGGCAGGACGTGGCTTTGCCGTGGTGGCGGACGAAGTACGCAGCCTGGCACATCGTACCCAGGAGTCCGCACAGGAAATCCAGACGATGATTCAAGAGTTGCAGGTCGGCGCACGCGAAGCCGTGGCAACCATGACGGAAAGCCAGCAACACAGTGAGGAAAGTGTGACGATTGCCAATCAGGCGGGCGAACACCTGAATGGCGTAACCGGCCGCATCGTGGAAATCGACGGGATGAACCAGTCCGTCGCGGCGGCAACAGAGGAGCAGACCTCGGTCATCGAGTCACTGAACGTCGACATCATCGAGATCAACAGCCTCAACCAACAAGGCATCTCCAACCTCAATGCAACGTTGCAAGCCTGCAAGGCGCTAGACGAACAGGCCGAACGCCTGAAGAGCCTGGTGGACAGCTTCCGCATCTGATCTGATCGACAGGGGCGCCCGTGCGCCCCTGCATCACTGCATCACTGCATCACTGCATCACTGCCCGAGCGTGTCAGGACGCCGGGACAAGCGATACCGCCTTCCCCAACCCTTCACGCTGCATGACCTCAAGAATGATCGGCACGGGCGACATCAGGTGGTTACGCATCATGGTCGTCGCGCGCTCCGTGTCCCGCGCCAGGATCGCTTCAACCAGCGCGGCATGCTCCTTGCGCTTGATCTCCAACGCTTCCTCCGAGAACACCGTCTGGGTCAACCACAGATGGCGGTAGCGCTCGGCCTGATCGAACAGATAGGTGCGCACCTGCAACAAGTGCTTGGAACCGCAGCCTGCGGCGATGGCGCTATGAAAAGCCTTGTGCCGCATATCCCAGACATCGAGGACTTTTTCGCGGGTTTGTACATCCATCACTTTGGACAAGGTATGGGACTGGGCCACGACCTGCGCTTCCCACGCATCATCGCCGCGCTCGATGGCGAGGCCCACGATCATGGCTTCAAGGTTCGCGCGAGCATCATAAATATCCTGAAGCTCCTGCAGCGACATGGACGCAACCCGATAGCCCTTCTGGCTGATGACCACCACCAGATGCTCTGCCACGAGCTGCGACAGCGCCTCGCGTAGCGGGCCGACGCCCAGGTCATAGCGCTCCTTGAGCCCGCTCATTAGCAGCTTTTCACCTGGTTTGAATACGCCGCGAATGATGTCGTGCTTAAGCCGCTCGTACCCACTGAATGCAGAGTTATGCCTGGGGGCGAGGCTTTCCAAGGTACTGCTCCTGAACTCAAAAAAATCAATCATACCCAAACCGCTTGCAGCGGAAAAACATTAGACAAAAAGATTTTATGTCGCTCAAATTGAAAAATGTAGACATTTTTAATTTGTAGCGATATTTTACTCCTGCCTGATCCAGATCATTGCTGGAAGACGCCTTTTACTACCTCTGCCAGGAGCCTCCATGAACGCCTTCACTCACATTCAAGACCCCGTTATGCCGCTTCCGGTAGAGACCAAGGGCTTTACCGTCAGCCCGTCCAAGCAGTCCCCACGCCTGCTGGAACTGACCTTCAGCAAGGAAGTCGTCGATGCCTTCGTCAGCGCCGTAGCCCAATGGCCGGTACAGGCGCTGGAGTACAAGTCGTTCCTGCGTTTCCGCGTCGGCCAGATCCTCGACGAACTGTGTGAAGGCACACTGCGTCCGGTACTGCTGAACACCATCCTGGACCGCGCTACCGGCGGCATGCTGGTCACCCCGCAGGGCCTGTGTGACGTGACCCAGGCCGACGACATGGTCAAGTTCTCCTCGGCCATCGCGCACCTGATCGGTCGCTCGAACTTCGATGCCATGAGCGGTCAGTTCTATGCCCGCTTCGTGGTAGTCAACACCGACAACTCCGACAGCTACCTGCGTCAGCCTCACCGTGTAATGGAACTGCACAACGACGGCACCTTCGTCAAAGAGCACACCGACTACGTGCTGATGATGAAGATCGACGAGCAGAACATGGTCGGTGGCAACACCCTGCTGCTGCACCTGGACGACTGGGAAGACATCGACCACTACTTCTCTCACCCACTGGCGCGCCGTGAGATGCGTTTCACCGCACCACCGAGCAAGAACGTGCGTGAAGATGTCTTCCACCCGGTGTTTGACAATGACGACCAGGGCCGTCCAACCATGCGCTACATCGACCAGTTCGTGCAGCCGCAGGACTTCGAGGAAGGCATCTGGCTGAACGCCATGTCCGAGTCGATCGAAGGTAGCCAGAAGAAGCTTTCGGTACCGGTACCGGTTGGCAGCTTCGTACTGATCAACAACATGTTCTGGCTGCACGGTCGTGATCGTTTTACCCCGCACCCGGAACTGCGTCGCGAACTGATGCGTCAGCGCGGCTACATCAGCTATCAGAAGACCCTGTACAAGCGCGGCCAATAATGCGCGCAACACGCTGAAGCGACGAGGCCACCACCGGGTGGCCTTCGTCGTCTCTCCAATAAACCTAATTCAGGTGGGTGCAGGCTAATGGCTATGTACGACTTCATTATCATCGGTGGCGGCATCGTGGGTATGTCCACGGCCATGCAACTGATCCAGGTTTACCCCGACGCAAAAATCCTTTTGCTGGAAAAAGAATCCGGCCCGGCCAAACACCAGACCGGCCATAACAGTGGCGTGATTCATGCCGGTGTCTATTACACCCCCGGCAGCCTGAAGGCGCGCTTCTGCCTGGAAGGCAACAAGGCCACCAAGGCGTTCTGCGACAAGCACGGCATCCGCTATGACGAGTGCGGCAAGCTGCTGGTGGCAACCAACGAGCTGGAAATGCAGCGCATGAGTGCGCTGTGGGACCGCACCGAAGCCAATGGCTTGAAACGCGAGTGGCTGAGTGCTGACGAGCTGCGCGAGCGCGAGCCGAACATTGTCGGCATGGGTGGCATCTTCGTGCCGTCCAGCGGCATCGTGAACTACGCACAAGTGACCGCCGCCATGGGCCGCGAGTTCGAAGCGGCCGGTGGCGAAATTCGCTACAACAGTGAAGTGAACGGCATCGACGAACGTGCGGATGAAGTGCTGGTGCGCACCGACGGCCACGAGTACCACGGACGCTTCCTGATCACCTGCTCGGGCCTGATGGCCGACCGCGTGGTGCGCATGCTGGGGGTCAAGCCGAACTTCATCATCTGCCCATTCCGTGGCGAGTACTACCTGCTGCCCAAGCAGCACAACCAGATCGTCAACCACCTGATCTACCCGATCCCGGACCCGTCCATGCCGTTCCTCGGCGTACACCTGACCCGGATGATCGATGGCACCGTCACTGTCGGGCCGAACGCGGTGCTGGCGATGAAGCGCGAAGGCTATCGCAAGACCGACATTTCGATTCCCGACCTGTTCGAAACCCTGACGACCCCGGGCATCCTCAAGGTACTGATGAAGAACCTGCGCCCGGGCCTTATCGAGATGAAGAACTCGATGTTCAAGGGTGGCTACCTGAAAGAAGTACAGAAGTACTGCCCGAGCATCGTCAAGAGCGACCTTACCGCCTACCCGGCCGGTGTGCGCGCGCAGGCCGTTTCGCTGGATGGCAAGTTGATCGACGACTTCCTGTTCGTGAACACCAAACGCAGCATCAGCGTGTGTAACGCGCCTTCTCCTGCCGCGACCTCGGCCATCCCTATCGGCGCCCACATCGTCGACAAGGTACGCGAACAGCTTTCCAGTCAGGGCGCCAGCTTCGTCAAGCCCGCCAATACCGCCCGGCCTGCCGTGGCAGCGGCATCCGCCGCGACCAAGTAACGAGGAACTCAACGTGCAACTCAACGATTTGAAACTGTTTCGCCAACACGCTTACATCGACGGCGCCTGGGTAGAAGCCGACAACGGCCAGACCATCACGGTCACGAACCCGGCCACAGGCGAAACGATCGGCACCGTACCGAAGATGGGCGCGGCCGAAACCCGTCGTGCCATCGAAGCCGCGGACCGCGCGCTGCCGGCCTGGCGTGCACTGACCGCCAAGGAACGTGCGGTCAAGCTGCGTAAATGGTTTGAATTGATGATGGCCAACCAGGAAGACCTGGCCCGTCTGATGACCCTGGAACAGGGGAAGCCACTGACCGAGTCGAAAGGCGAGATCGCCTACGCTGCATCGTTCCTGGAATGGTTCGGTGAAGAAGCCAAGCGCATCTACGGCGACATGATTCCTGGGCATCAGGTCGACAAGCGCCTGATGGTGCTCAAGCAGCCTATTGGTGTAACCGCAGCGATCACCCCGTGGAACTTCCCTTCGGCAATGATCACCCGCAAAGCCGGCCCGGCACTGGCCGCCGGTTGCACCATGGTACTCAAGCCTGCCTCCCAGACCCCCTACTCGGCACTGGCACTGGCTGAACTGGCCGAGCGCGCCGGCATTCCAAAAGGCGTGTTCAGCGTTGTCACTGGCAGCGCGGGTGAAGTCGGCGGCGAGCTGACCGGCAACCCGATCGTGCGCAAGGTGACCTTCACCGGCTCGACCGAAATCGGTCGCCAGCTGATGGTCGAATGCGCCAAGGACATCAAGAAAGTCTCCCTGGAACTGGGTGGTAACGCGCCCTTCATCGTATTTGACGATGCCGACCTGGACGCGGCTGTCGACGGTGCGCTGATTTCCAAATACCGCAACAACGGCCAGACCTGCGTCTGCGCCAACCGCCTGTACATTCAGGACGGTGTCTACGACGCCTTCGTCGAAAAACTCACCGCTGCCGTCGCCAAGCTCAACATCGGCAACGGTCTGGAAAATGGCATCACCACCGGCCCGCTGATCGACGCCAAGGCCCTGGCCAAAGTCCAGGAGCACATCGACGACGCCGTGAGCAAAGGCGCTCGCGTCGTTGCAGGCGGCAAGCCGCATGCACTGGGTGGCACCTTCTTCGAGCCGACGATTCTGGTCGACGTACCGCGTAACGCCGCGGTAGCCAAGGAAGAGACCTTCGGCCCACTGGCGCCGCTGTTCCGCTTCAAGGACGAGGCTGAGGTCATTGCCATGGCCAACGACACCGAGTTCGGCCTGGCGTCCTACTTCTATGCCCGTGACCTGAGCCGGGTGTTCCGTGTCGGCGAAGCCCTGGAATACGGCATCGTCGGAATCAACACCGGCATCATCTCCAACGAAGTGGCCCCGTTCGGCGGCATCAAGGCTTCGGGGTTGGGCCGTGAAGGTTCCAAGTACGGCATCGAGGACTACCTGGAAATCAAGTACCTCTGCATCGGTATCTGAACCTTTCCTTTCTACATCGGACAAGACCGCAACCCGTTGCGGTTTATGAGGTAATAATGAGCGACACCAACCAATCGCTGCAGCAACGTCGTCTGGACGCCATCCCACGTGGCGTCGGGCAGATCCACCAGATCTTCGCCGAGCGCGCAGAAAACGCTACTGTCTGGGATGTCGAAGGCCGTGAGTACCTCGACTTCGCAGGCGGCATTGCCGTGCTGAACACCGGCCACCTGCACCCAAAAGTCATGGCTGCCGTGCAAGCACAGCAAGCCAAACTGACCCACACCTGCTTCCACGTGTTCGCCTACAAGCCTTACGTCGAACTGTGCGAGAAACTCAACACGCTGGTACCAGGCAACTTCGCGAAGAAGACCCTGCTGGTCACCACCGGTGCTGAAGCCGTCGAAAACGCCATCAAGATCGCCCGTGCTGCCACCGGCCGTACTGGTGTCATCGCCTTCACCGGCGCCTACCATGGTCGTACCCACTACACCCTGTCGCTGACCGGCAAGGTAGTGCCCTACTCTGCTGGCATGGGCCTGATGCCAGGCGGCATCTTCCGTGCCCAGTACCCGAATGAACTGCACGGTATCTCTACCGACGAGGCCATCGCCAGCATCGAGCGCATCTTCAAGAACGATGCCCAGCCGAGCGATATCGCCGCGATCATTCTGGAGCCGGTACAGGGTGAAGGCGGTTTCAACGTCGCGCCAAAAGCTTTCATGCAGCGCCTGCGCGCCCTGTGCGACGAGCACGGGATCGTCCTGATCGCTGACGAAGTACAAACCGGCGCCGGTCGTACCGGTACCTTCTTCGCCATGGAACAGATGGGCGTCGCCGCCGATCTGACCACCTTCGCCAAATCCATCGCCGGTGGTTTCCCACTGGCGGGCGTGGCGGGCAAGGCCGAAATCATGGACGCCGTTGCCCCGGGTGGCCTGGGCGGCACCTATGCCGGCAGCCCTGTGTCCTGTGCTGCGGCCCTGGCCGTCATCGAAGCCTTCGAGCAAGAGCACCTGCTGGATCGTGCCAAGGCGGTGGGCGAGATCCTCGGCACCGGCCTGCGCAAGATCGCTGAGCAGCATTCCAGCATTCTTGAAGTGCGGACCCTCGGCGCCATGGTTGCCGTGGAGCTGTGTGAAGGTGGTGACGTACACAAGCCGGCCGCTGAACTGACCGGCAAAATCGTTGCCCTCGCTCGCGAGAAAGGTCTGATCCTGCTGTCGTGCGGTACTTACTACAACGTCCTGCGCATCCTCGTACCTCTGACCGTCAGCGACGAGGACCTTGCTCGCGGTCTGACGATCATCGGTGAGTGCTTCAACGAACTGGCGTAAGACCTCCACTTGTCGTTGCCCACGTGAACACGAGACAGCAGGGTGGCCGCACTACGCGTGCAGCGGCCGCCCTGCGTTCACGCGGGCAACGACATCGCGTTAAAAAGGTAAGACCATGAACAACAAACATAAAAACAACTTGAGTCACGGGCTTAAATCCCGTCATGTCACCATGCTCTCGATTGCCGGGGTGATTGGCGCCGGGCTGTTCGTCGGCTCCGGACGTGCGATTGCCGAAGCCGGCCCAGGGGCTGTTCTGGCCTATGTCTTTGCCGGCATTCTGGTCATGCTGGTGATGCGCATGCTCGCCGAAATGGCCGTTGCGTCGCCGGATACCGGTTCGTTTTCCACCTATGCAGACCGCGCCATCGGCAAATGGGCGGGGTTCAGCATCGGCTGGTTGTACTGGTGGTTCTGGGTACTGATCATTCCGATCGAAGCCAACATCGCCGCCACCATCATCAACACCTGGGTGCCCGAGTGGGATATCTGGGTACTGTCCCTGATCATCACCCTGGTGCTGACCGCGACCAACCTGGCCAGCGTGAAGAACTATGGCGAATTCGAGTTCTGGCTCGCGTTGGTCAAGGTACTCGCCATCGTCGGTTTCATCGCACTGGGCGCCTGCGCCATTTTCGGGCTGCTGCCCGATGCCCCGGTCAGCGGCGTTTCGCGCCTGTGGGACAATGGCGGCTTCATGCCTAACGGCTTCGGCGCAGTCATCAGTGCCATGCTGATCACCATGTTCTCGTTCCTTGGCGCCGAGGTGGTGACCATTGCGGCCGCCGAATCCGACGCGGCCGAGAAGCAGATCTCCCGGGCCACCAATTCGGTGATCTGGCGGATTACGCTGTTCTACATCCTGTCGATTTTCATCGTCGTAGCCCTGGTACCCTGGAACGATCCGCGCCTGGCCTCCCAAGGCTCCTACGTGACCGTACTGGAAATCCTGGGTGTTCCGCACGCCAAGCTGCTGATCGACGTGGTCGTACTGACCTCGGTGACCAGCTGCCTGAACTCCTCGCTGTACACCGCCTCGCGCATGCTCTTCTCCCTGAGCAAACGGGGTGAAGCACCAGCCTGCGCCCGTTACACCAACAGCATCGGCACACCGATCTATGCCGTGTTGCTGTCTACCGGCGCGGCGTTCCTGACGGTCATCGCCAACTACCTGGTGCCTTCCAAGGTATTCGGCTTCCTGATGGCAAGCTCCGGCACCATTGCCCTGCTGGTCTATCTGGTCATCGCCATCTCGCAACTGCGTATGCGCAAGAAGCTGATCGCCGAAGGCAAGACGCTCAACTACCGCATGTGGCTTTTCCCGTGGCTGACCTGGGGCGTGATCCTGTTCATCAGCGCCGTGCTCATCGTGATGCTGTTCCGTCCCGATCATCAGCTTGAAGTCATCTCCACCGGCGTATTGAGCCTGTTGGTGGTCTGTTCGGGCTTGTTGGTCAGCCGTCGCCATGCCAAAGCCAAGGCCTTGGCTACCGCACAAAGTGGCATCCCTGTCGCGCTGGGGCGCTGACAGGTCCATTTACCTATTTGATGAGTGTTGACGAATGAGCAAGCAAACACTGTCGTTGGCTGAAAAAGATGTCCAGCATCAACTGCACCCCTACACCGATGCCCGCATGCACGAAGAGCTTGGCCCGCTGATCATTGAGCGCGGCGAAGGCATCTATGTGTATGACGACCAGGGTAAGCAATACATTGAGGCCATGTCCGGCCTGTGGAGCGCTGCCCTGGGGTTCAATAACGAACGCCTGATCAAGGCCGCCGAGCAGCAATTGCGCACGCTGCCGTTCTACCACCTGTTCAGCCACAAGGCCCATGCCCCCAGCATCGAGCTGGCGGACAAGCTGATCGAAATGGCGCCGGTCCCGATGAGCAAGGTGTTCTTCACCAACTCGGGCTCCGAAGCCAACGATACCGTGGTCAAGCTGATCTGGTACCGCAACAACGCCATTGGCAAGCCGGCCAAGAAGAAATTCATCAGCCGCCTCAACGGCTACCACGGCATCACCATCGTCAGCGCCAGCCTGACCGGCTTACCGGCCAACCAGCGCGGCTTTGACGTGCCGTTGCCGGGCTTCTTCCACGTCGGCGCACCACATCATTACCGCCATGCGCTGCCAGGCGAAACCGAAGAACAGTTTGCCGACCGTCTCGCCGCCGAGCTGGAAAGCCTGATCCTGCGTGAAGGTCCGGAAACCGTCGCCGCCTTCTATGGCGAGCCCTTGATGGGGGCCGGTGGCGTCATTGTGCCGCCACGCACCTACTGGGAAAAAATCCAGGCGGTCTGCCGCAAATATGACGTACTGGTCGTCGCCGACGAAGTGATCTGCGGGTTCGGCCGTACCGGCAACCTGTTCGGCAGCCAGACCTTCGGTATCAAACCAGACGTGATGGTGTTGTCCAAACAGCTGTCTTCGTCATACCAGCCGATCTCGGCGATCCTGATCAACGATGCGCTGTACCAGGGCATTGCTGACCAAAGCCATTCGCTGGGCACCCTTGGCCATGGTTTCACCGCCAGTGGCCATCCGGTTGCGGCGGCGGTTGCGCTGGAAAACGTGAAGATCATCGAAGAACAGAACCTGGTCGAGCATGCTGCGGCCATGGGCGCGATTCTTCATGAGGGTCTGAGCCAATTCGCCGACCACCCACGGGTGGGCGAAATTCGTGGCCGTGGCCTGATTGCAGCGGTCGAACTGGTTGCCGACCGCGAGCTCAAGACCCCGTTCGAGGTCACCGGCAAACTGGGACGCTTCCTGGCCGGTCGCGCCCAGGCGCACGGTATGATTACCCGTAACATGGGTGATGCGATTGCCTTCTGCCCGCCGTTGATTTCCAGCGAAGCGGAGATCCGCCTGATCGTCGAGCGCTTTGCCCGTTCGCTTGACGAGACCGAGCACTGGTTCAACGCCAGCCGCTAAGTCACCGTCATACGCCAGGAAGGCACGTGAACGACAAGCCCCCGCTTTTTAGCGGGGGTTTGTTTTTCCAGGCTGAATCCCACAGCGATCCCCACAGAACACTGCTTTTCCTGTAGGAGCGGGACTTGCCCGCGATGACTTCAGCGCGGTGTCAGCACGTCCGCGGCGTCTGCATCACGGGCAAGCCCGGCTCCTACAGGTTACGCGGGCTCTGTTGGAGCAGGCTGGCCTGCGATGGCCTCGGCGCGGTGTCAGTGAGTGCGCGGCGTCTGCATCGCGGGCAAGCCCGGCTCCTACAGGTTACGCGGGCTCTGTTGGAGCTGGCTTGCCTGCGATGGCCTCGGCGCGGTGTCAGTGAGTGCGCGGCGCCTGCATCGCGGGCAAGCCCGGCTCCTACAGGTTGCGCGGGTTCTGTTGGAGCTGGCTTGCCTGCGATGGCGTCGGTGGGGTGTCAGTGGGTTCGCGGCGTTTGTATCGCGGGCAAGCCCGGCTCCTACAGGTTGCGCGGGCTCTGTTGGAGCAGGCTTGCCTGCGATGGCCTCGGCGCGGTGTCAGTGAGTGCGCGGCGTCTGCATCGCGGGCAAGCCCGGCTCCTACAGCTGGCGCGGGCTCTGTTGGAGCTGGCTTGCCTGCGATGGTGTCGGTGGGGTGTCAGCGAGTACGCGGCGCCTGCATCGTTGGCAAGCCAATGCTCCACAGGTTCTCAATGCGCTGACCTGCAAAAGACAGTGCAGCCAAGCACAATTATTCAGCGGATGAGCCTTTTTATAATCGCGACTCTTCATACAACAATAAAGAGAAGAGCCATGGCCACACCCATCCCCAAACAGGTCGACAGTACCGACTGCACCGCCTTTGCCGTTCCAGACACGCACCGCCTCAGTAAACTATCGCTAACGATGGCCTGGTGGGGCATCTGCAGCGCAATGTTCTGGCTAGTGGTCTCGGCCACGCTGGCCATGACCTTCGGCACTGAGCAGGCCATTATCGGCCTGGTGCTGTCGGTCATCGCCTACGCCGCTATCAACACCGTCATCTCCCGCTATGCAATGAAAACCGGGCTTTCGGTAGCGCTTTTCTCCCGGGTGTTGTTCGGGCGAACCGGTGCAACCCTTGCCACACTGATCTTCTTCGCCACGGCCACCTACTACAGCGTCTTTGAAGGTTCGGTCATTGCCATCGCCATTCATGACTACGTGTCGTCAATGTCGTTGAATCAGGCCTACCTGTTGGTTGTGCTGTACAGCGTGCCGTTGATCTTCGGCAGCGTGCAAAACTGGATGGACAAGCTCAACGGGGTGCTGTTGCCGTTTTACCTGGTGGGCCTGGTTGCGTTGGTGATCATGACCATCGCCGAATACGGCTACAGCTCGGCGTGGTTGCACATGGGGCCGGCAAGCGGCCCGGTGGAAAACGGCTGGTGGCAGTGTTTCAGCTACTTCATGGGCGTGTGGATCCTGATGATGTACACCTGGGACTATGCCCGGTTCGGCCGTAAACAGGACGTGTCGTTCCACAGCCGATTCAACTTCGGCCTGCCGTTCTACACCTTTACCTTTCTCATCAACGGCCTGGTGGGAATTTTCATTGCCGGGACGATTCCCACGCCAGGAGGGCTGACAGAAGTTTCGGTCGTGAAGGCGATCGTCGAGCTGATGGGTGTGTGGGGCCTGATTTTCGTCTGGGTAAGCCAAACACGCATCAACTCGGCAAACTTCTTCCTGGCAGCGACCAACATGCAAGCCTTCTTTGGCCGCCTGGGCTTGGCCAGGGTGCCTTACATCGCGTGGGCAGTCGCAGTCGGGGCATTGGTCTACGCACTGATGCGCTTGAACGTGTTCGACTACATCCTGCAGGCGTTGGCTTACCAGAGCATCTTTGTCGTGGCCTGGGTGGCGATTGCACTGGCGCATATTTTCTCGCCCAAGTACCACCAACTGTTCGACGGCAAGATCGAGTATGAACTGGAACGTGTCAGCGCGATAAACCCTTGCGGTCTTGGCGCCTGGTTCTTCGCCGCCGGGCTGGGGATTCTCCTGCTCAACTCGGGCAGCGCCACGCTCGCCACTTTTTCTGCCCCGGTGACGTTCATCAGTGCCTTTGCTGCCTATTGGCTGTTGCTCAACAGTGCCAAACGCAGTTGGTTCGTGCGACCGCACTGTTCCTGACAACCACTTCACACCGCCCCTTTTCAGCACCTGAAAGCGCTTTACCTCCCCGAGCCGCGGGATGACTGCGGTTCGGCTTTTTTACGCGCCTAAAACAACAATAAGACCCAAGGACATACACATGCGTTCAGTGAACTATCGCACGGTGACGGCTGCAGTTTTTGCACAACTACTGACCCTGTACGGCGCTCCCGCGTTTGCCGTGGCCATCAACGAAAACCTGGATATTGGCGGCGCCATCCGTGCGCGTGTTGACTACGACCCGGATCAAGACCTGGAAAAAATCAGCTTCGATACGTTTTTCCTGACCGCCACCTACACCTCCAGCAGTTGGATAGGTGCCGCGAAATACCGCTTCTACGGAGATGCCTACCCCTTTTCCTACACAGACAGCATCGGCGACATCTCTTTTCCCGAGTACGCCTGGCTAGGCTACAAATTCAACGATTCGCAACAGGTACAGGTCGGCCTGAACCACATTCCGTTTGGCTTGCAGCCCTACTTCGGCAGCCCCTTCTTTGAATCGCTGGGCAATGTGATCGGGTTGGAGGACATTCAGGACCTGGGCATCAAGTACATCCAGAACACCCCGGACTGGAACCTGCAGGCCGGTTATTACCTGCGCCCGATTGATCAGGGCCAGGGCACCAGCCGCGGTGGACGTACCTATTCGACCAGCGTCGCCAAGGCCGACACCTATGTGGCAGACGGCAGCAGCAACCAGGAGCGCAATATTGTCGTCGGACGCCTGGCCCGTAACCTGAAGCTCGGCAACTGGCAGTCGGAGGTCGGCGCATCGGCGCTTACTTCGGAACTGGAGAACCGCGACACCCATGACAGCGGTCGACGTAACGCCGTGGCCGTGCATTACATGGGCAAGAATGGCCCTTGGGGCGTTCAACTGCAGGCCACACGCCAGGACATGACGCCGAGAAATCCCGGTAACGACAAGTACGTCACGTTCGGCAGCTATGACGCGACGTTCAACGTTGCGGCCAAGGGCGACCTGTATGTGACCGACCTCAGCTATGACATCGCCGGGAAATACGGTTGGTTGTCAGGCATCAAGCTGTACGGCAACTACAGCCTCTTCGACAAGCGCGACAGTGCGTTCCATGACTCCCAGCGTTTCATTCTCGGCACGTCGTTCTCACTCAAGGACCTCTGGATAGCCGTGGAGTGGCTGCACGGCAAGAACGACCCGTACATCGGTGGCAGCAGCTTCACCCAGAGCCTGGGCGCGGGTGGCAGCAATCAATGGGAGAACCAGCTTTACACCAACATCGGGTACTACTTCTGACCCCGCGCGACAGTACCAGTGCCCTCAGTATCAAAAAACAGTGCACGCGGCGACAAGCCTGCCGCCTCGAGGTACGCGTAGCTTTGTGTCGTGGGTCAGGCATCCGTCCTGCCCCACCCAGATAACAACAAGATTCTTGGTGACCCATGAGTACAGTAGATCCGATCACCCTGGCCGTCGTGCGAGGCGCACTCGAAACCGCGCAGCGGGAAATGACCCTGACGCTGGAAAAAACCGGCCGTTCGAGTGTTTTCAACCTGGCACACGACTATTCCAACGCCCTCTTCGACCACCTGCCGGAAATGATCCTGCAAGGCCAGGACATCCCCATACACCTGGGGTCGCTGATCCCCGCGATGAAGTGCGTTGCCGGCTTCTTTGGCGATGACATCCTTGAAGGCGACGTGATCTATCACAACGACCCTGCCTACAACGGCAGTCATATTCTCGACTGCTGCATGTACAAGCCGGTTTTTTACAAAGGGGAACTGGTGTTCTGGACGGTCTGCAAAGGCCACCTGACCGACATCGGTGGCCCGGTACCGGCCGGTTACAACCCGGACGCCAAGGAAATCTACGCCGAAGGCCTGCGTATTCCGCCAGTGAAGCTGTGGTCCAGAGGCCAGCGCCGCGAAGACGTCATCAACCTGTTGCTGACCAACATGCGCGCCCGGGCTTACCAGGAAGGTGATCTGAATGCTCAATACGGTGCTTGCAGTGTCGGCGAGCGGCACTTGATCGAGCTGCTTGACCGCTATGGCGTGGAACAGGTTCGCGCCTGCATCGCCGAGTTGAAAGACATGGCTGACCGCCATATGCGTGCCTTGCTGCGTGACGTTCCTGACGGTATCTACAGCGGTACGGCGGTGCTTGAAGACTCAGGCCATGGCCTGGGCCAACTGTCGATCACCGCCCAGGTGGAGATTCGCGGTGACGAAGCCCACGTGCTGATCGAAAGCCCGCCACAGGTGCCCTACTTCATCAACTCCTATGCCGGCAACTCGGTCTCCGGGGTGTACCTGGGGCTGATGATGTTTGCCCAGGTGCCACCGCCTTACAACGAAGGGCTCTACCGCTGCGTCAGCGTCGACCTCGGGCCACCAGGCACCCTGTGCAACGCGCAGGAACCCGCACCGCACGTCAACAGCACCACCACGCCCATGGAAACCCTCGCCGACGCCGTGCGCCAGGCGCTTGAGCAAGCCGCACCGGAGCGGGTCACCGCCTCCTGGGGCCACGCCAGCGGCATCAACATTGCCGGTCACGATCCGCGTAACGGCAACGACGAATACGTGACCATGGTGCTGGCCTCGATCATTTCCGGCGCGGGTGCGAACAAGGAAATGGATGGCTGGCCGGCCTGTGGTCCGCTGTGCTGCTTCGGTGCACTGATGTCCGGTGATATCGAGCTGCTGGAGTACTCCTACCCGGTGTTGATCCACCGCTACAGCCTGATGACCGACAGCGGTGGCGCCGGGGAATTCAGAGGCGGCTCGGGCACACGCATCGAGATCGAGCCACTGAACCATGCCATGACCGTGGTGGGGTTTGGTGAAGGTCGGCAACTGCCAACGGCGGGCGCTGCGGGTGCGACCAACGTCCTGCTCGAACCCAAGCTTGGCCGCCTGATCCACCGCAAGGTCGACGGCGAGGAAGCCCACTTTACCTACAACGCACTGCTGACTGCCCAACCGGGCGAGCGGGTCATCAACGTCAATCCAGGGGGTGGTGGCTACGGCAACCCCATGCGCCGGCCTGTCGCCACGGTATTGAACGACGTGCTGAACGGCCTGGTGTCGCCTGAAGGCGCCCGCCTGGAATACGGGGTGGTGCTCGACAGCAACGGCAACCTCGACGAAGCCGCGACACACGCCATGCGCGCCGCACACTGATTGATGCCCCTTGAGCAATGCAGAGACTTTTACCATGACTAAGCAGCAATATCGCCTGGGCATCGACGCCGGCGGCACCTTCACCGACTTCATCCTCGCTGACCGCAGTGGCAACGTTCAGTTGTTCAAAGCGCCTTCGACGCCACAGGACGGCACCCTCGCCATCCGCAATGGCCTGGCGCAAATCGCCGACGCCATCGGCCGCACACCGGCGCAGATCATTGCCGACTGCGACCTGTGCATCAACGGCACCACAGTGGCCCTCAATGCCCTGATCGAGAAAACCGGCGTCAAGGTCGGCCTGCTGTGCACCGAAGGCCATGAAGACAGCCTGGAAATCCGCCTGGGCCACAAAGAGGATGGCCACCGCTACGATGCCAGCTACCCACCGGCGCACATGCTGGTACCGCGTCATCTGCGCCGCCCTGTTGGTGGCCGCATCCTCAGCGACGGCAGCGAGTACAGCCCGCTTGACGAGGACGCCATCCGGGAAGCCATCGACTACTTCCGCGAGCAGGACGTCAAGGCCGTGGCCATCTCGTTCGTCTGGTCGGTGCGCAACCCCAGCCATGAACAACGCGCCGCAGCCATGGTCCGTGACGCCCTGCCCGGCGTGTTCGTGTGCACCGGCAACGAGGTGTTCCCTCAGATTCGCGAGTACACCCGTACCTCGACCACCGTGGTCAACGCTTACCTGAGCCCGGTCATGGGCCGTTACATCGAACGGATCGATGCGCTGTTCGAAGAACTCGGTGCGCAACAACCCACCCGGTACTTCCAGTCCAATGGTGGCCTGGCGCCGGGTGTCGTGATGCGCGAGCGCGCGGTCAATGCGATCAACTCAGGCCCGGCGTCCGCCCCACAAGCCGGGCTGTGCGTGGCCGCGCCGTTCGGCATCGACAACGTGATCACCGTGGACATGGGCGGCACCTCGTTCGATATCACGCTGAGCAAGTCCGGGCGAACCAACTTCAGCAAAGACACCGACTTCCTGCGTTACCGTATTGGCGTACCGATGATCCAGGTCGAAACGCTGGGCGCTGGCGGCGGCTCGATTGCCTACCTGGACGACTTTGGCATGTTGCAGGTTGGCCCGCGCAGTGCCGGCGCCACCCCTGGCCCGGTCTGTTATGGCAAAGGTGGCGTCGAACCCACCGTCACCGACGCCAACCTGGCGCTCGGCTACCTGGCCGACGGTGCGCTGCTGGGCGGCAGCATTCGCCTGAACCGGCAAGCGGCGATTGATGCCATTCGCAACAAGATCGCTGAACCGCTGGGCATCAGCGTCGAGCGTGCGGCCATCGGTATCATTACCCTGGTCAACCTGAACATGGTCAGCGGCATCCGCCGGGTATCGGTCGAACGCGGCTACGACCCCCGCGACTTTGCCCTGATCGGCGCGGGTGGCGCAGCGGGCATGCACGTCATGCGCCTGGCCGAGGAAATCGGCAGCAAGGTGGTACTGATCCCTAAAGTCGCCTCCGGCCTGTGCGCGTTCGGGCAGATCCTCTCGGACATCCGTTACGATCAGTTGAGCACCCTGCCCATGCGCCTGGACGACGACCTGGTCGACCTGCCACTGCTCAACCAAACCCTGCGCGCCCTGCGCGAACGCGGCCTTAACAACCTGCGCGATGATGGTTTCAGTGCGGGCAACGCGGTCGAATGCCTGTACAACCTGGAAATCCGCTACCTGGGCCAGGTCCACGAATGCAGCGTCGAACTGGACTGCGATCAGCTGGATCATGAGCGCCTTCAAGCCTTGCGCACGGCGTTCCATGAGCGACACAAGGCACTCTTCTCCTACAGCGAGCCGGACAGCCCGGCAGAGCTGGTCAACCTGGAGTGCTCGGTGATCGCCCGCCTGCAGCGCCCACCAATGCCGGAACTGCCCGTGCAGGCCAACCTCGATCCGGCCAGCCCGATCGCTCACCGGGCCATGCTCTTCGACGCGCAAGACGCCTGGCAGGAAACCCCCGTGTACAACGGTGATCGACTGCTGGCCGGGCACACGGTTCAAGGCCCCTGCGTGATCGAGGAAGCGACCACCAACATCGTCGTGCCACCAGGCTGGCAAGCCACACTGGCGCCTTCGGCTACCTACCGGCTGACGCCCAGTGATTGACCTTAGCTAAGCATTGGCAAATTATGGCAAAGCAACGGTGCCGGGGGCTTACCCCCGGCACCGTCCTCACAATAAAAAAGACACGAGGATCGGCCATGGCAATCACACTCAGCAGCCGCTATTGGCCCGACAACGAACGCCAGGCACGTTGGGCCGCGGCGATCGGCAGTACCTATTTCCCGCTGTCACTGAATTTCGATCCCGGCGCACGTTTCAGTGGCAACCTGCAAGTGTGGGAAACCCAAAGCACCGCGTTGACCCTGTCACGGCTGCGCTCCACCCAAATGGGCTACTCGCGCAGCAAGGCCCAGGTCAGTGAGGACCGCGAGGCGTGCTACCTGGTCACGGTACCGCGCCGCAGCGAGGTGCACTTCGAGCAGGATGGCCGCGTACTGCACTGCCAGCCTGGCGGGTTTATCTTTGAGCGCGGTGATGCGCCCTACCGCTTTCACTATGCCAGCGACAACGACCTGTGGGTGTTCAAGCTTCCCGAACGCGCCCTGCATGGCCAACTGCGCGGCGCCGAGCGCTATACCCGCCTGTGCTTTGATGCCAAGCGCGGGCTGGGTCGAATCTTCGTCGACCAACTGGCAATGTGCGCGGCACGCTTCGATGAATGCGACGATACCGCCCGCCATATGCTGCTGGAGCAAGCGCTCTCAACCTTGCTGATGGCGCTACGCGATGACCAGCGGGTACTCAACAGCGAAAGTTCAAGCCTGGCAGCCCTGCATTTGCAGCGTATTGAACACTATGTCGAGCAACAGTTGGGCAACCCGGATCTCGCCCCGCAAATGATCGCTGACGCCTGCAAGCTGTCGGTGCGTTATCTGCACAAACTGTTCACGGCCACCCCCTACAGCCTCAGCGAGTGGATCCGCCTACGGCGTCTTGAAGCGGTGCACAGAGACCTGCATGACCCTTATTGCCACTTGTCCATCGGCGAACTGGCAATGCGCTGGGGCTTCAGTGATCAGGCTCAATTTGCCCGCAGCTTCCGCCAACGCTTCGGTTGCACCGCCAAGGAAGTACGCGCCACCGCCAGCGGGCACCCTCACTGAAAAGGCACTGAAAAAGGCCACGCCGCCGCCTGCTGGCGGCGGCATTGCGCCAGAAAACAAGGCCTGACCTGATCCGAACGGACGATTCGGACACCGCAGGGGCGTCGGTATCGTAAACGGCGCCACGGCAGTACGGCTGCGGCCGTGAAACACACTAACGAACGCCTGCCCGACGCATTTTGTCGGCACCACCCACCGCGATCTGATTCGCGATCCACGCGGGGCGGCCCACTGCTGCCGTCACTGCCCGCTATCACGATGCACCACCTTTGGAGAGCGCTATGAAAGTGCTGGTAAGCGTCAAACGAGTGGTCGATTACAACGTCAAGGTTCGCGTCAAGGCGGACAACTCCGGCGTCGACCTGACTAACGTGAAAATGGCCCTGAACCCCTTCTGCGAGATCGCTGTGGAAGAGGCCGTACGCCTGAAGGAAAAAGGCGTGGCGACCGAGATCGTCGTCGTTACCATCGGTCCGAGCACGGCTCAGGAACAACTGCGTACGGCGCTGGCGCTGGGCGCCGACCGTGCCATCCTGGTCGAGTCCGCTGAAGAGCTCAATTCCCTGGCCGTGGCCAAACTGCTCAAGGCGGTTGTCGACAAGGAGCAGCCACAGCTGGTGATCCTTGGCAAACAGGCCATCGACAGTGACAACAACCAGACCGGCCAGATGCTGGCAGCGTTGAGCGGTTTCGCTCAGGGCACCTTCGCCTCCAAGGTTGACGTGGCAGGCGACAAGCTCAACGTGACCCGTGAAGTCGATGGCGGCCTGCAGACCGTTGCGCTGAACCTGCCAGCCATCGTTACCACCGACCTGCGCCTGAACGAGCCACGCTACGCGTCCTTGCCGAACATCATGAAGGCCAAGAAGAAGCCGCTGGAAACCGTCACCCCGAGCGCCTTGGGCGTATCCACTGTCTCTACCCAACAGATCCTGCGCGTCGACGCTCCAGCTAACCGAAGCGCCGGCATCAAGGTCAAATCGGTGGCTGAACTGGTCGAGAAACTGAAAACTGAAGCGAAGGTGATCTGATGGCTATCCTGGTTATCGCTGAACACGAAAACGGTGCCGTTGCCCCGGCTACCCTGAACACTGTTGACGCTGCTGCGAAAATCGGTGGTGATATTCACGTACTGGTTGCTGGCCAGGGCGTTGGCGCCGCAGCGCAGGCCGCTGCGAACATCGCTGGCGTCAGCAAGGTGCTGGTCGCCGACAACGCTGCCTACGCGCACCAGTTGCCAGAGAACGTTGCGCCGCTGGTTGCCGAGATCGGCAAAGCCTATAGCCACGTGCTGGCACCTGCGACCTCCAACGGCAAGAACATCCTGCCGCGGGTTGCCGCACTGCTGGACGTTGACCAGATCTCCGAGATCATCTCGGTTGAGTCGGCCGACACCTTCAAGCGTCCGATCTACGCAGGCAACGCCATTGCCACCGTGCAGTCGAGCGCTGCGGTCAAGGTCATCACCGTGCGTGCTACCGGCTTTGACGCCGTTGCCGCAGAAGGCGGTTCGGCGGCTGTGGAGGCGGTTGCCGCTGCCCACGACGCGGGCAAGTCGGCGTTTGTCGGTGAAGAGCTGGCCAAGTCCGATCGTCCTGAGCTGACCGCTGCCAAGATCGTCGTTTCCGGCGGCCGCGGCATGCAGAACGGCGACAACTTCAAGCACCTGTATGCGCTGGCCGACAAGCTGGGCGCTGGGGTCGGTGCTTCCCGTGCTGCCGTCGACGCCGGTTTCGTACCCAACGACATGCAAGTCGGCCAGACCGGCAAGATCGTTGCGCCGCAGCTGTACATCGCTGTCGGTATCTCCGGTGCCATCCAGCACCTGGCGGGTATGAAAGATTCCAAGGTGATCGTTGCGATCAACAAGGATGAGGAAGCGCCGATCTTCCAGGTGGCCGACTATGGCCTGGTGGCGGATTTGTTCGAGGCCGTCCCGGAACTGGAAAACCTGCTGTAGGTTCACGCACAAACGCTGTTTACAGACGAAAAAAGGCTCGGAGAACCTTGACTCCGAGCCGAACAGCGCCGGGCCCTGCCCGTGCTGTTTGCATCAGCCAGATGCCGTGCGAACGTTGGCGTTAGCGCACGTTCGGCCAGCCCTGGAAGCTTGGCGTCACCCCAACGCAGGCCGGGGACGTCTTGCAGGCCCAGGGACTGTGCGCTTCCGGTGGCACCGAGACAAGCACGGTGAACACCAGGAAAAGCAGGATCAACAGAGGAACGGAATAGGCTAGAAGGCTTTTTATTTTCATTGTCGGCTTTCTCGTGACCTTTGATTCGGACCTACGTCGTTACAACGTGACGAAGTACAGGTTCACCCTCCCTGGCCGGAGCCCGTCAAACGGCAAGCACGCAGAGTGCCGGCTCGCCGTTCACGGCCCCGTTACAACTCAGCGCTCGTCGACAGTGACGATCTCACGACGCTCGGCCATGCTCGCGGGCACCAGGTCTTCATCGGTGAAGAACTGCTGGTACCACTCGCGCAGCTGGTACACCGGGCCGTCGTTTTCCGCCAGTACCGGCTTGTCGATACGGATCTTGTGCTTCCAGATGTCCACGTCCTGGTAGAACGAGGCGCGGTTACCCATGACATAGGCCTTGGCCACTTCGAGGTTCTGCTCCTCGCTCCAGCCCGGTATCCGCTTGACCATGCACCCAAAGCGCAGCTCAAAGCTGTCCGGGGTGACGGGCACGTGGCTGTTGAGCAGAATGGCATGCACACGAACGTCACCGAACATCGAGCTCAGGTGGGTGAAGTGGGTGGCAGGACCGTAGTAGGCCGACGGCGCGATCAGGTCACCGCCCAGGCGCTCGGAATCGCCATGGAAAATCTGCCGGCCGATATGCCCTTCAAAGACGTTGGCGAAATATTTGGTCGGGGTGCCATGCACAGGCCCGAAGTGCTGGGCGTCCACCAGGTTGTCGACCAACTCGCGCGGGTTGGTTTCGATCAGCATGGTGTCGATGTTCCAGTCGTGAATCCACTCGGGATCGTCCATCTCGGCCAGGTGCGGGATGATCACGCCGTCTTTCGGCGGGCGCCCCTCTGGGTTGTTCCAGACGAAAAGCAGGTTGTTCTCCTCGCAGGTCAGCCAACTGCGGGTCTTGGCCTTGGGCGGAATGCGCTTGCAGTAAGGGATTTCGACGCACTTGCCGGTGGTGTCGTACTTCCAATGGTGGAAGGGGCATACCACGGTATCGTTCTCGATGGTGCCCTGGGACAGGTCGGCGCCCATGTGCGGGCAATGGGCGTCAAGAATGCTGATCGCGCCCTCGCTGTTGGCAAACGCCACCAGACGGGTGCCAAAGATATTCAGGGTGTGCAGCTTGCCATCGCGGTAATCGTCGGCCACGCCCAGGCAGTGCCAGCCACGGGCATAACGGTGAGTACGCTGGGCGTTCTCGATCGAGAGTTCAGCGAGTTTCGTCATTGTTGTTGTTCCTCTGTTGGAAACTCTGGGGGAGCAATACCCCCTGAAAAAACAGGGTGAATCCATGGCAGACATCATTGAGCAGCCTGAGCAAGGTGCTCATCCTCCAATTGGACTAGATCAAGCGAGATCGACTCTCAACGCGCCACCCCATGATGGATTCGCCCCTGTCACCACACTGCAGGCGAAGCGCCTGAACGGCGCCCCACTCAAGCACTACTGACCGAAGCGACGTGCGGCCTCCGGGCCAAAGTCGCGCGGGCTGAAGCCTGGCTTGTTCAGTTGATAGCCGTTGCGCTGCTCGTTGATCAGGTTGAAGGCCAGGTAGCTGCCCGCGTTGAGGTCGTGGTAAAGCCCCACACCCGCTTGCTGTGCCTGGCTTTCGTAGGCATAGAAGTAGTTGACCATCGAGGTACGCCACAGCTCGCCACGGTTGTCGTAGTTGTCCGCAAGCATCGGGAACCAGGTGTCTTCATCGATGTACAACTTGCGCTTGCCATACAGATGGCGGTAACCCGGCTTGAGGGTGCCTTCCAGCTCCCACACGCGGTGGCGCTCGTAGCGCATGGCCTGCGGGTTGATGTGGCCTGGGGTGAGCAGGTCGGCATACTTCAGGTTAGAGGCGTGCAGCCGGTAGGCGTTGTAGGGGATGTACATCTCGCGCTTGCCGACGATCTTCCAGTCATAGCGTTGCCCCGAACCGTTGAACAGGCGTACCTCGTCGACGGTGATCGAACCACCACTGCCCGGGAACGACATGTCGAAGCCATACCCCGGCGACTGCCGCACGCGGCGGGTGCCCGGGTCGTAGCGCCAGCTCTGGCGGGGTTCGGTCTTGTCGTTCCAGAATTCGGTGCCGGTGTTGATCTCGCCCTTGTCACGCTGCGGCAGCAAGGTTTCGTTCAAGTAGAACGAAGAGTTGCCAACGGTGTCGCCAATCTTGCCCGGCTCCAGTGCCGGCGCCAGGTTGCGTGAATGCACGCGACCCCAGTTGATGTTGCCGTCCTTGAGCACGTAGGCGTTGTCGGAGGTGTATTCCTCGGTCCAGGCACGCAGGGTGAAGGTCGAGGCGTTCTTCAGCAGTTCCAGGCCACTGCGGGGTACCGGGAACGGCGTACCGCCGGTTTTGCCGACCACACCCTCTCCGTCATCGACCAGGCGGGCAACGCTGGCGTTCTCGCGGGTCGCCTGGCACACCGAGTCGGGGACGCGGAAGTCCCGGTGCGACGGATAGACCGGCATGTTGAAGGTTGCGGGGTAAAGCTTGAACAAGGCTTTCTGCCCGTCGGACAAGTAGTCACTGTATTGCGCCAGGTTGGCTGCGGTGATCACGAACAGCGGTTTTTCGTCCGGGTAAGGGTCAACCGGGTGGTTGCCAGTACCTTTGAAGTCGACATGCGGCGGAACCCCCAGCCACTCGCCACTGTACGGCGGGATGCTGCCGTCGGCGTTACCGCTCTTGTCAGCCCCCAAACAGGTCAGATCCTTGCCCAGGCGTGCCAGATCTTCCGGCGCCGCACTGGCCGTGCCAATCACACTGCACCCCAGCAACAGCGCTAACGTCCACCTATGCGTGACATTGGCAGTCCGCGAAACAGAACAACGAGAGGCCAGATTACTGCCGGTCATTTCTTATTCTCCTTGGTTACCGATAGCGGTCCCTCAGTATCAGCAGCCAATGGAGCCAGGAGCATCGTCCGCACGGACTAACGCATTTTTACAGCGACACGCTAGCCAACGCTTACCGCCACCGGTAACGCGCCCGGCTTACCCAGTGCAACAACGCTGTTGAGCATGATCCGCACCAGTTCGGTCTGGCGCCGTACACCGGTCTTGGAGAAAATCGAGCGCAGGTGCGCCCGTGCCGTATTGCGGCGGATGTTCAGGGTCTCGGAGGCTTCCTCCAACGACAGGCCGTTGGCCAGCTCCAGCGCCAGCGCCGTCTCTGCCGGCGTGAGGTTGTAGAGCTGCGAGGTCACTGCATTGCTGACCAGCGATTTGCTCACGGCATCACGCACATACACCATCACGGTGGGCTTGCCCTTGCCCTCGACCAGTTCCTGTGACGGGATCAGTTCCACCACGACCCCCAGGCTGACCTGTCCGGACGGCCGGGAGATCGACATCGCCTCGGCTCCTTGCAACACATCGCCGCCTTGCCTGGCCCGCAGGAACGCATTGCGCACCAGCCGCAGCAGCTCTCGGTTATCGCTCGGGTAGGTGGCCTCCAGCCGGCCACCGACCACTTTGAGGCCGTCATTACTGTCGAGGATCTCCCGCGCCACCGGGTTCAGTTGCAGTACGTTGCCGCCCTCGTCGAGCACAATCGTCGCCACCGACAAGCGGCTGATGGTCTGCGAGTACAGGCTACCCAGCGACTCGCTGCGGTCCAGCAATGAGTGCATGTGCAAGGCGCGACGCAAATGCGGCAGCAACATCGCGCACATGGCACGTTCGGCGGCCGAAAAACGCGGGTGGTCCTTGGGCCGGTTGATGCGGAAACGCAAGGTGCCGCCATCGGGCATGCCGATGTCGGCGCCTAGCATCTGGTAGCAGTCATAGGGCTCGCAAAACAGCAGGTAGAACGATGAACTGACCCACTCGGCATCGCTCATCAGGTCATCGATGGTGAACACCTGATCCGTGGGCAGATTGTTGAACAACGTGGACTTGGCGTAGTACGCGTAATGGTTGATCCCACCCTCCCCCAGTTCGATATCGCCGGCGACCATCATCGGCGACAGGAACGGCTCATCCATCACCCGCAGGATCAGCGTGACGAAATTGGCCTGGAACAATGTCCGGATCTGCTGCAGCGATTCGGTCATGTGGCGGGTATCCAGGGCCGAATCGTACATATTGCCGATGATCTGTTCGTATTCGGCCAACTCAAGCCCCATTTCCGCCAGGACCTGAGTATTGGGCACGCTAGTTTGCATAGACACTCCCCAAGCGCAGGCCCTGTGGTGGTCTGAATCACCAGGGCCTGCATGATTTTTATTGTGATGGGTTAGCTGCGCGCTTAACGACCTGCGAGCACACCGGAGAACGGCGGCGACGCCTTGGTGCCGAGTGAAACGGCTTTCACAGCAACCAGTGGCCGGCCACGATTGAACCAGGCCGCAAGCGCGGGCAACAGGAAGATTGCGCCAAAGACATTCACCAGGAACATGAACGCCAGCAAAATGCCCATGTCGGCCTGCAGCTTGAGGGGGGCAAAGGCCCAGGTACCGACCCCGATCGACATGGTCAGGGCGGTGAACACCGCTGCCGTGCCACGCTGGCACATGGCGCGATAAAAGGCATGACGCAGGTCCCGGCCCTCCGCCATTTCATGCTGGATGCGCTCATACAAGTAAATGCCGTAGTCCACACCGACCCCGACGCCCAGCGCCATCACCGGCAAGGTCGCGACTTTCAGGCCAATACCGAGCATGGCCATCAGCGCATTGCAAAGAATCGCCACGATGCCCATGGGCACCAGAATACACAGCACTGCGCGCAATGAACGGAAAGTCAGCAGGCAGAAAAACGCCACCGAGCAGAACAACGCCGCGAGCATCCACACTTCGGCACGTTTCACCGCTTCGTTGGAGGCTGCCATGACCCCGATGTTGCCGCCGGCCAGCTTGAACTCAACCCCAGGGGCCCGGATACCGGCGATAATCCGCTTGGCTTCATTGACCACATGGAACACCGTCGCGCCCTCATGATCGTTGAGGAACACCAGGATCTGCATGCGCTTGCAGCCATCGGTGACCAGCCCGGAATCCGGCGAATAGGCCATCGAGCCCTGCTGCAAGCCGCGCGACGAACCCGGGATGGCCGACCAGCGCGGGTTCCCTTCGTTATTGCCGGCAATCATTTCCTTGCCCATGCCGGCAACGCTTTGCACCGATTGCACGCCCGCGACATTGCGCATCTGGAAGTCAAAGGCCTCGACCGCACGCATGACACCCGGGTTCAGGCAGGCTTCGTCGATACCCTGGGTCTGAAGGAAGACCGCCAGCACATCCAGGCCGATCGAGTAGCTGTCGATAATGCGCTGGTTGTCCTGGTTGTAGCGCGAGTCGGCGCGCAGCTCAGGGGCACCCGGGCCAATGTCGCCGACCGCCAGTTCCCGCGCCTTGAACACGCCGAAGCCGAGCAACACCAGGCTGATGGCGAACACCACCAGTGCCGGACGCGGCTCAGCCAGCGCCGACAACCGCCACCACAATGGGTGGCGAGCTTCGTCATGCGTCGGTCGTGCTGCACGCGCAGACGATCCCAGGGACAAATGAGAAATGATCAGTGGCAACATCATCTTGTTGGTGATGATCATCAGCATTACGCCCATGCAGGCAGTCACCCCCAATTCATGCACGATGGGGATATCGATCAGCATGATCACCGCAAAACCCAGGGCATTCATCAGCAGCGCCAGGGACCCTGGAATGAAGATCTTGCAGAACGCCGAGCGCGCCGCCTGCAGCGAGGAACTGCCGGCCAGCACGTCCTGCTTCCAGGCGTTGGTCATCTGTACCGCATGGGAAACACCAATGGAGAAGATCAGGAACGGCACCAGCACGGACATCGGGTCGATGCCCAGCCCCAACAGTGGCAGCAGCCCGAGCAACCAGACCACGGGCAACAGCGCCACGACCAGGGCCACGACGGTCAATGGCAAGGAACGCGAGTAAGCCCAGAGCAGCAACGCGGTGATGATGAACGCCACGACAAAGAACAGCATGACGGTATTGAGCCCTTCGACCACATCTCCGACCAACTTGGCGAACCCCACCACGTTGATCTCGATGGTCGGACTGTTGTATTTGGCCCGGATCTCTTCGAGGCGCTTGGCGATTTCGACATAGGACACCGGCTGCCCGGTTTTCGGATCGGTGTCCTGCAAGTCGGCCCGCACCATGGCCGAGCGCTGATCGTTGGCCAGCAGCCGGCCAACCTGCCCGGCGCGGGCGGCATTGCTGCGGACTTTCTGCAGGTCCTCATCGGTACCGGCGTATTGCGGCGGTACCACCAGGTCACCGACATACCCTTCTTCGGTGATCTCGACATAGCGCACGTTCGGGGTAAACAGCGAGGTCACACTCGGGCGGCTGACCCCGGAGATGAAGAACACGTCATCGGTAACCTGCTGCAGCACCCGAAGAAACTCCGGGTTATAGATGTCACCCTCACCCTTCCAGTGCACGTTCACCAGCAACCGGTTGGCACCCGTGAACACCCGACTGAAGTCCAGGAAGCTCAACATGTACTCGTGGCGTACCGGAATCTGTTTGTTGAACCCGGGGTCCAGCCGCACCTGGGTTGCGCTATAACCCAGGGCCACCGTCACCAGCATGAACAGCCCCAACCACCAGCGTCGATGGTTCAGCAATACGTCCGCGCAGTCTTGCACGCGGCGCTCGATCCAACCTGTAGTCTGTGTCATATGCCTACTCACTGTGCAACGGCGGCAAGACCACCGTCTGCGCCCTGAAATACCCCACGCTCCCCGGCCACCAGCAAACGACGGGCGTTGAGCACCACCGCCGAGGTCAAGGTGCCCAAGCCAGCCCGTTGCGCGCTGTCGACCAACGCGCCGTCGGCATCCAGTCGGATCAGCCGGCTACCGGCACCGACCAGCACCAGGCCAGCGTGCTGGGGCAACAACGCATGGCCATAAATTGGCTGGCTGCTGCCAATATCGACCTGGCTCCAGCTGTCCCCGAAATCGCTACTCATAAAGACATGCCCGCGCATGCCGTACGCCAGCCAGCGGGAGGCCGACAAGCGCACCACGCCAAACAGCGAGCCGTTGTAGAACGGCGTCAGGCTCTGCCAGTCTTGCCCACCATTACTGGATCGCAGCACCAGCCCCTGCTCGCCCACCAGCATCTGCCGGCCATCAGCGCCGCCGTCCAGGCCATTGAAATGCGCGCCCTCGCCCGGCATGTCACGGGGCGTCCAGTGTTCGCCGGCATCGCTCGACTCCAGGTACTTTCCGTAGCTGCCATAGGCGACCACGTGCTTGCCGTCGCCACTCCACACACCCAGTAACGGCTCACCCAGCTGCGCGTCATAACGCATCTCCTGCCAGGTCTTGCCGCTGTCGCTTGAACGCAGGATCCAGCCATCATGGCCAACCGCGACCAGTACCTCGGGGCTCAGGGCAATGACCCCGGTGAGGGTCGCCTCACGTCCGGCGGCCACCTGGCTGGTTTGCCAGGACAGGCCGCTGTCGGTGCTGGTCAGAATCGTGCCACGCTCTCCCACCGCGATCAGTTGCGAACCATTGGCCAGCAAGGCGTTGACCTGAACCCGGTCGGCATTGATCCGGGTGATCGCCAACGGTGTGGGGTTACGCGGCGAGAAGGCAAAGGCCACCGCAGCGATGATGATGGCGCTCATGGCGTATCCAATCAGCTGGCGCATACTGGACTCCATGGCGAAACGCAGGGGCACGGGACGGGCATCATGGGGCGATCCTCTTGATTTTGTTTGAAGGATCATCAGACCGCCCCGCCCGTGCTACATCGTCCAAACGGCCTAGTCAGAGCGCTCGGCCGGGTTCGTTGGCGATCACGGCAGCTCGAACAAGCCGGCAGCACCCATGCCGCCACCAATGCACATGGCCACGACCACGTAACGCACGCCGCGACGGCGGCCTTCAAGCAAGGCGTGACCGACCATACGAGCGCCCGACATGCCGAACGGATGGCCAATGGCAATGGCCCCGCCATTGACGTTCAAGCGCTCGGCCGGGATGCCCAGCGCGTCCCGGCAATGCAACACCTGGCAAGCAAAGGCCTCGTTGATTTCCCACAAGCCAATGTCCGCCACGCTCAGGCCAAAGCGCTTGAGCAAGCGAGGGACCGCCACCACCGGGCCAATGCCCATTTCTTCGGGTGCACAACCGCCGACGGCGATCCCGCGATAGATGCCCAGCGGCGTCAGGCCACGGTGCCGGGCTTGCGCACGGCTCATTAACAGGCTTGCCGAGGCGCCATCGGAGAACTGCGAGGCGTTGCCCGCGGTAATGAACTCGCCCTGTGCAACCCATTTGCCGTCTTTCCAGACCGGCTTGAGCGCCGTCAGGTCCTCCAGACGGGTACCTGGCCTGTTGCACTCATCGCGCTCGACCAACACCCGGGTATGCCCGCTGGGTTGGCCCGCCTCGTCGAAACACAGTTTGTCGACCGTCAGGCCGACGATTTCATCGTCGAACAGCCCGTCACGCTGCGCGGCCGCAGTGCGCAGTTGACTCTGCAAGGCATACTCATCCTGCGCAGCCCGGCTGATGCCATAGCGACGCGAAACAATTTCGGCCGTTTCCAGCATTGGAATGTAAGCACTGGGCATCACCTCCAACACCGCCTCGGACTGGGCACGGTAAGTGTTCTTGTGCTTGGTCTGGGTCAGGGACAGCGACTCGACGCCGCCAGCAATGGCAATGCTCATCTCGCCGGTCATGATGCCCTTGGCGGCGACACCAATACTCATCAGGCCTGATGCGCACATGCGGTCCAGGGCCATGCCCGGCACAGTGTCCGGCAAACCACCGGTATAGGCACACAGACGACCGATGTTGTAGGCCTGGGTGCCCTGTTGCACGGCAGCGCCCATGATCACATCCTCTACCGCCTCAGCTTCGATACCGGCCCGCTCGACCACGGCACGTACCACATGGCCGCCCAGCACAGGGGCCTCGGTGTCGTTGAACGATCCACGGAAAGACTTGGCCAGCGCGGTACGCGCGGTGGCGACAATCACAACTTCATTCAGGTCCATGAACAGGCTCACTCGACAATAGGGTTGAAGGTGTAACGGCTGATGGTGTCCACCACGCAGCCAGGGCGCGCCTCGCCCTCGATTTCCACGGTGATGCGCACCACCAGTTGCACGGCTTCGCCAAGTTGCTCGGCGCGCACAATGACGCCATGCCCGCGTACACGCGAACCGACCTTGACCGGCGCGGGAAAGCGCACCCGATCACTGCCATAGTTGACCCCCATCGCCATGTTTTCGAGGGTGAGCAACTGCGGCATGAACAGGTTCGCCAGTGCCTGGGTCAGGTAGCCGTGGGCGATACAAACGCCGAAAGGGCCGCTGGCGGCACGCACGGGATCGACATGAATCCACTGGTGATCGCCCGTGGCTTCGGCAAACAGGTTGATCCGCTCCTGGCTGATGCTCAGCCATTCGGTGTAGCCAAGGTCGAGGCCCTCGGCCTCGAGCAACGCCTGGGCGCTGCTGAAGGTATGACTCATCACGGACTCCTCAGGCCTGCTGCGAACTGACGGACAACACTTCGCCAACCATGTAGGAGGCGTAGTCGCTGGCCAGGAACATCATCACGTTGGCCACTTCCCAGACTTCTGCCGCACGGCCAAAGGCCTCGCGGTCCGCAAGACGGGCAAGCAGCTCCTCGCTGGAGGCCTTCTTGAGAAAGTCGTGCAGGGCAATCGAGGGCGAGACGGCGTTGATCCGAACCCCGAATTCGGCAGCCTCCAGGGCGCTGCAACGGGTCAGGGCCATCACCCCGGCCTTGGCGGCGGCGTAGTGCGCCTGCTCTTTCTGGGCGCGCCAGCCCAGTACCGAAGCGTTGTTGACGATGGCACCAGCACCGCGCCGCTGCATGTGCGGGAGCATGGCGCGGGTCATGCGGAAGGTGCCGGTGAGCGTCACGTCGAGTACCCGCGACCATTCCTCGTCGCTCATGTCGACCAGCCGCTTCTGGCCACCGAGGCCGGCGTTGTTGATCAGCACATCGACACCACCCAGCAGGGTTTCGGCGCTGTCGACCAAGGCCTGAACCTCTTCCTCTACCGTGACATTGCACAGTTGGCCGTAAATGGCCTGTAAACCCGTCTCGGCCTTGAGCCGCTCCACCGCCTCTTCCAGGCGGCGCGGGTGCACATCCGAAATCATCAATGCCCGGCAGCCCTCTTCGGCGCTGCGGCGGGCCGCCGAATAACCGATACCCGCACCCGCAGCGGCGGTAATCAGTACGGACTTGCCGGCCAGCAGTTGATGGCCGGGTACATAAGGGGGAGCTTGTTTCACAGCGATTACCTCCGAAGAAATCAATACGCTGTCAGGTATAAAGCGCCGCCCCGGCGGGCACATCGTCAAAACGGGGTATGGCCGCATGAAGCGGCCATTTCAGGGCCGCTTCAACGGCCCCCGATTCAACTGCCCCAGACACGCTGGGCCGCAGGCGCTTCAGCAAGAATCGCATCGACGACCGGGCCAATTTCCTCGACCTGCCAAAGCCCGCCCTTGTCACGGGTGGTGCCGGTGCGCCAGCCATCGCCGAGGGAGATTCGCCCGCCCTGGCTCTCGAAGACCTGCCCCGTGACATGGGACGATTCAAGGCTGCCGAGCCAGACCACCAGCGGTGCGACGTTTTCCGGCGCCCAGGCATCGAAGCTGCCGTCCTCGGGCTTTTTCACCACGTCGGGCATGGCGCTCTCGGTCATGGACGTCCGTGCCGCCGGTGCCAGGGCGTTGGCGGTGACCCCATATCGAGCCAGTTCAGCGGCCTGCACCAGGGTCAGTGCGGCGATACCCCCTTTGGCTGCGGAATAGTTCGACTGCCCGATCGAGCCCTGCAGGCCGGCACCGGAGCTGGTGTTGATGATTCGCCCGGCGACCGGGGTTCCCGCCTTGGCCAGGTCGCGCCAACGACGCCCTAGAAGATTTGCCAGGCAATAATGCCCCTTGAGGTGAACACGCATCACCGTGTCCCAGTCCTCTTCCGAGAGGCTGATAAACATTCGGTCGCGCAACACCCCGGCATTGTTGACCAGTACATGCACCTCACCGAAGGCCGCCAACGCGGCGTCGACGATACGCTGAGCGGTGTCCAGGGTTGTAATGTCGTCGCTGTTGGCGATGGCCTGGCCGCCACTGGCGCGGATCTCGCCAGCAACATCCTGCGCCGCGTCGGCACGGATATCGTTAACCACCACATTGGCGCCTTGCGCGGCGAACGCCAACGCATAGGCGCGACCGAGCCCACCGCCAGCACCGGTAATGATCACGGTGCGGTCTGTGCAAATAGCCATGTTTGACTCCTTTGACTGCATGGCCGCGCGCCCTGAGGGCGGCGGCACGGATTGATTGAGGGAACGGGACTACAGGCGCTCGATGATGGTGACGTTGGCCTGGCCACCGCCTTCGCACATGGTTTGCAGGCCGTAACGGCCACCGCTGCACTCCAGTTCGTGCAGCAAGGTGGTCATCAACCGTGCTCCGGTGGCGCCCAGTGGATGGCCAAGGGCGATGGCGCCGCCGTTGACGTTGGTCTGCGCCGGGTCGTAATCCAGCTCCTTGGCCCAGGCCATGACCACCGACGCAAAGGCCTCGTTGATCTCCACCCGGTCGATATCAGCCATGCGCATGCCGGCCTTTTTCAAGGCGTGGCGCGTCGCCGCAATCGGGGCGGTCAAATGCCAGATCGGGTCATCACCCAACACCGTGAGGTGATGAATACGTGCCCGTGGCGTCAGGTCGTAGCGCTTGAGGGCGGCCTCCGAGACCACCAGCAAGGCGGCCGAGGCATCACAGGTCTGGCTGGAGACGGCAGCGGTGATCGAAGGAAACTGCGGGTCTACCGGTTGCAACTCGGCCATTTTTTCCAGGCTGGTCAGGCGCGGTGTTTCATCATGCTGCAGCCCCTGGCAGGCGACGATCTCGCGGGCAAAGCGCCCGCTCTCGATGGCCGCCAAGGCGCGGTGATGGCTCTGCAGGGCGAACACTTCCATCTGCTCGCGGCTGATCTGCCAATGGTCGGCGATACGCTGCGCGGCGTAGAACTGGTTGACCGGCTGGTTGGCGAAACGCGAGCGCCAGCCTTCGCTACCGGAGAAGGGGTCAGCAAAACCCAGCGCTTGCCCGGCCAGCATCGCCGAGGAAATCGGGATGCGCGTCATGGTTTGCACACCGCCCACGGCAACAACGTCCTGGGTGCCGCTCATCACCGCCTGCGCGGCAAAATGCAGCGCCTGCTGCGACGAACCGCACTGGCGATCGACCGTGGTACCCGGCACGTTCAGCGGCAACCCGGCAGCCAGCCAACTGGTGCGGGCGATATCCCCGGCCTGTGAGCCGATGGTATCGACGCAGCCAAAAATCACATCGTCATAGTCTTCGCCGGGAATGACGTTGCGCGCCACCAGTGCCTTGAGCACATGGGCACCCAGATCAATCGCGTGAACCTCCGACAGCGCCCCTTTGCGCTTGCCGGTCGGGCTGCGCAGCGCATCGACAATATAGGCTTGTGCCATGATTCACTCCTCGAAGGTATGCCCTGGCCCGAGTCGGGCGCCGTCGGCGAACAGGTAGTCGCTGACACGCGACTTGTGGAAGGCACGGTCACCCCAGGATGCGTCGAGCGACCAGGCGCGTTTCATGAACATCTGCAAATCGACTTCCCAGGTGTACCCCATGGCGCCATGCACCTGGATACCCTTGCGCGCCGCCAGCCAGCTCGCTTCACAACAGGCCAGGCGCGCCTGGGAGACCCAGAGGCTGGCATTGCGCTCACCCCGGGCCAGGCCATGGGCGGCACGGTAGAGCACCGGTTTGGCCTGTTCGATTTGCCGGGCCACATCAGCCAGGTGGTGCTTGACCGCCTGAAAGCTGCCGATCGGTTTGCCGAACTGCTTGCGCTGGGCCACGTAGTCAACCGACAGGTCGAGCATGCGTTGCGCCAAGCCCAGCAGTTGCCCGGCCACCGACAACGCGCCACGGTCGAGCAACTGGGCCTGCAAGGCACGCCCTTGCTCTGCGCTGGCGATCAATGTTGCCGGGCTGGGGTTCCAGGTCACCCGACCCAGGCGCCGCGAGGCATCGATACTCGGGTTGGCCTCGACATCAACCTCAGCCCGCGGCACGACATGAATGTCATCCCCATCAAGCAAGATCAGAACCTCGGCCAGTTGCGCATCACTGACCAGCGGGTTGACCGGGTGACCGATGGCCAGGCGCAAGCTGCCCTCGGCGATACGGGGCAGCAGGCGAGCACGCGCCGGATGCGCTGGCGCCAGGCCTGCAAGCAGGCCCGTGGCGACATAAGCGGTGTCGGCCATGGAGTCGGGAATGGCGTAGTAGCCCAACTCCTGGGTCATCAAGGCCCACGCCACGTCATCCATGCCCAGGCCACCTTCAGCTTCGGGCACCGACAGTGCAGTAAGGCCCTGGGCGGCGATCTTGTTACGCAGGTCGGGCGAGCGCCCGGCATCGGTTTCCCAGATTTCGCGGAGCATTTCCGGCGCAGCTTCGGTCATCAGAAAACGGCTGATGGCTTCGCGAAACGTGAGCTGGTCATCGGTAAAAGTGAAGTCCATGGCCTGTTCCTTACTTCGGCAAGCCGAGCATCCGCTCGGCAATGATGTTGCGCTGGATTTCGTTGGTACCGGCATAGATCGGCCCGGACTGGGCGAACAGGAAACCCTCCAGCCAGCCCGCCGCATCGCCAGCGACAGGTGCAGTGGCCAGCAGCTCACCGCGCGCGCCGAGAATGCGCATGGCGGTCTCGTGCATCTTCAGGTCCAGTTCCGACCAGATGATCTTGTTGATGCTCGACTCGGCACCAATCGCCTCTCCCCGGCTCAGCCGGCCGACGGTGTGGTACGCAGACAATGCGTAGGCCTCGGCGCCCATCCAGGTCTCAAGCACGGCGTCACGCAGGCCGGGGTCACGGTCGGCGCTTTCGCGGTTGGCCTTGTACAGCTCGACCAGCTTGCGGGCGGTGTGCTGGAAACGTGCCGGTGAACGCAGCAGCAACCCGCGCTCAAAACCGGCAGTGGCCATCGCTACATGCCAGCCCTGCCCCTCGGCACCAATACGGTTGCCGACCGGCACCCGCACGTCGTCGAAAAACACTTCGGCGAACGCGTCCTTGCCATTGAGGGCCTTGATCGGGCGAATACTCACCCCCGGCGCATTCAGCGGCACCATCAGGAACGACAGGCCGTGGTGCCGGGTGGAGCCCGGTTCGCTGCGGAACAGCCCGAACAGCCAGTCGGCAAAGATCGCCCGGGTAGACCAGGTTTTCTGACCGTTGATGACGTAGTGTTCACCCTCAAGTACCGCCTTGCTGGTGATCGCCGCCATATCAGAACCGGCATTGGGCTCCGACCAGCCCTGGGCCCACATGTCGGCACTGGCCGCCATACGCGGCAGAAAGCGTTGTTTCTGCTCGGTGGTGCCGAACTCCATCAGCGTGGGGCCCAGCAGTAACTGGCCGTTCTGGTTGACGCGCATCGGCGCCCCGGCACCGTAGTACTCTTCCTCGAAGATCAGCCACTCGATAAGGTCGCAACCACGGCCCCCCAGTTCAGAGGGCCACATCACCATCGACCAGCGACTGTCAAACAGCTTCGCCTCCCAGGCGCGGTGCTGCTCAAAGCCTTCGCGGGTGTCGTAGCTGGCCAGCGGTTCACGCGGCAGATTGTCTGCCAACCACGCGCGGACTTCGGCGCGGAAGGCTTTTTGTTTTGGCGTGTAAGTCAGTTCCATGGCGTTCTCTCAGAACTTGGCGTCGCGTTTTTCGACAAAGGCCCGACGGGTCTCCGCCGAATCGGGGCTGCTGTAGGCCTGTAAAGTGAAGCCCTGCTCCCAGCGGTATTTGTCTTCCAGGTTGCCGTCTTCGATACCGTTCAAGGCCTCCTTGGCAATGCGGATCATCCCCGGGCTTTTCGCCGCGATGCGCGCAGCGATTTCCAGTGCGGTTTCACGCAGTTGATCCTTCGGCACTACCTGTTCGATAAAGCCGTATTGCTGAGCCTCGATGGCACCAATCGAGGCGCCGGTAAAGAACAGGTAACGCACCTTCTGCACCGGAAACAGCCGCTGCAAATGCGCGCCGCCGCCCATGGCGCCGCGATCGACCTCCGGCAAGGCAAAGGTTGCGCATTCGGAGGCCACGACAATATCGGCCGCGCCGGTAATGCCGATGCCACCACCGAGCACGAAACCGTGCACAGCGACGATCACCGGCACCGGGTTGCGGTGTACGGCCTTGAAGGTCGCGTAGTTGCCCGCGTTGACCTCGACAATGCGCTCCGGGTGAGCGTCCAGTTCCTTGATATCCACCCCGGCACAGAACCCCCGGCCTTCGGCGCGGATGACGATGACGCGCACCTCGGGGTTGGCTCCGAGCGCTTCGATCTGCTTGGCCAATGCCAGCCACTCCTGGCTGTCGAGTGCATTGACCGGTGGTTTGGCGATCACAAGTTCCGCGATCCCCTGATTGAGCTGCGTGGTAAAGGCCTGGTTCACAGGGGTTCTCCAATGCTGGCGGGATGATGGGGTTGGCACGGCTCGGCGGTGGGCTGGCAACGGGCCAGGAGCGCGTCGAGGCACTGTTCGGCTTCATCGGCGATGCCTTCGATCACCTGGCGGCAACTCAGCAGTTCATCGATGGCCGCAGCCACCTGGCCGCTGGGCAAGATGCCTTCGTCCGGGTGCCCATCGACCATCGAACGCTGCAGCAGCACCGGCTGGTTGGCAGCCATGACCACCTGCGACAAAGCGGACGGGTCTTCGCGCAGCGACCGGAAGAACACCCCGGCCATATGCGCCAGGCTCATGCCAGTCTGCTGTTTCCACTGCCAGGCACTGCCCAGGGCAATGCGCAACCGGCCAAAAGGCCCGGCCCGCTCCAACTCATTGATAAAACGGTTTTCGATCATTCGGTGGCGCATGCCGTCCACCGCAGTGGTAACCCGCACGTGCTGTGGATCGGCCACTTTCAGGTAACGCTCAAGCGTCGCGCGCGGGGTTGGCGACTCGCGGGTCATCAGAAACCGCGTACCCATGGCAATCCCGCTGGCACCTGCCGCCAGCACCGAGGCCAGGCCGCGCCCGGTGGCATAACCGCCAGCGGCAATCACTGGTACGTTGACCGCCGCCAAGACTTGCGGCAACAGGATCGAACTGGGCACGCCGCCAGTGTGGCCACCGCCCTCGCCGCCCTGAATAGTGATGAGGTCGGCACCCAGCTCCACCGCCTTCAGAGCATGCTTGAGCGCACCCACCGTCGGGATGCACAGCACCTTGGCCGCCTTGAAACGGGCGATGGTCTGTTTGTCCGGCCCACGGCCATAACTGACGGCACGCAAGCGGTACTGGATGGCCAGGTCAACGCATTGCGCAGCGTTGTCCTGAAACATGTGGAAATTGAGCCCGAAGTTGCTGCCACCGGTGGCGTCGATCACCTTGCGGATCTCGCCTTCGAGCTCATCCGCGGGAATGGTCGCCCCCGCCAGGAAACCGAAACCGCCGGCCTGAGTGGTGGCGATCACCAGGTTCGCGTCGGCGACCCAGCCCATGGCGGTTTGCACGATCGGGTAACGACAGCCCAGGGCCTCGGTCAGCGGTGTGTTCAACCAGCGACTCATACGGATTTATCCTCGGCTGTGGCCGCCCGCTTGTTGGCCTGGGCCATGCCTTTGGCATCGAAGCCGCCGAGCTTGTCGCCGGAGAGCAATTCGTTGTGGGCATGGGCGAAGTGGTGCCAGGCAAACGCCGCGTCCATGGCAGTGCGCTTGCCTTGAAGGTCCTCGACATGGTTGATGGCCTGCTTGGTCAAGGCCAGGCCCATGCGCGGTTGTCGGGCAATACCGGCGGCCAGCGCGTAGGTCGCCTGTTCCAGTTCCTCGCCCGGCACCAGCCGATTGACCATGCCCATCTGATAAGCCCGTGCGGCGCTCATGCGGTCACCGCAGAACAGGAATTCCTTGGCGATGCGCGGGTTCAACTCGTACGGATGGGCGAAATACTCAACGCCCGGAATGCCCATGCGCACCACCGGGTCCTGGAAGAACGCGTCCTCACTGGCGACAATCAGGTCGCAGACCCACGCCAGCATCAGCCCACCAGCCACACAGGCGCCCTGGACCATGGCAATGGTCGGCTTGGGCAGGTCACGCCAACGGCGGCACATGCCCAGATAGACTTCCTGTTCTCGGGCGTACAATTGCTCCCCGCCCGGCTTGTTGGTGTGGTCCCACCACAGGTGCGCCCGCTCGAACGGTTTGTTGATATCCCGCCCTGGGGTACCAATATCGTGCCCTGCCGAAAAATGCTTGCCGTTGCCGCGCAAGACGATGACCTTGACGCTGTCGTCGTCGACCGCCTGGCGAAAGGCGGCGTCCAGCGCATAGGTCATCTGCGAGTTTTGTGCATTGTTGAAGGTCGGTCGGTTCAGTGTCAGCGTGGCAATACCCTCAGCCACGCCGTACAGCACCGGTGCATCTGTCTCATAGACCGCCTGGTCTTCGCGGACGACGAATTCACTGTCGCGGCTGTGCATGTTCGCTGTCCTCGCCTCAGGCCGTACGGATACCGGCCGGGTTGCCCTTGATCGCCGAGGCCCGGTAATCGTGGGGGTCAAGTCGGCGGATCAGCGCCAACTGTTCAGCGCTGGGGTGCGCGGTTTCCTGCAGGTGCGCAGACTTGAGCAACGGGAAGCCGGTCTTGTCCTGAACCTCGTCGAAACTCACCCCGGGGTGCAGGGTGCGCACTTGGGCGGCACGTTGCGGGCCGTCGAAATCCAGGGTGCAGAGGTCCGTGACCACCCGGCGAATGTCCATCAGGTCGCGGCGAACCCCCTCAGGCCAGCGCTCGGCCTTGAAGCCGACGCCCGAGACCATATCCACTTCACCGCTGACGAACACCCGTGTGTTGTGGTTGGGCACAAAGAACGAATTGAGGTGGTTGATGCTGTTACCCGGCAAGCCGCGCACCCCCAGAATCGCGGTCTTCGGCTTTTGGTAGTCGCCGACGCACGACAGGTTGGTCTGGCCCCAACGGTCGATCTGGGTTGGCCCGATCATCGCGTGACGGCGACCGCCCCAGACGCATTCGAACACACGCTCAAACGACAGATAGCCCGAGTAGCGCGGCACGAAATCGCCACGCGGCCCAAGCGGGATCGGCTCTTCGACCAGGAAGGCCTCGCTGTCGGTCATCAGCAGTTCAGGGCTGTGGGTCAGCTTGGCCAGGCTTGCGCCCAAACGGGGGATCACGCCCAGGCCCGAGGCGATCACCTCGCCATTGCCGCGCCAGGCTTCGGCTGCGGCGACAATCATCAATTCCGCGAGGGTGAAATCACAGGTTGCAGACATTGTTCATACTCCTCAGAACACGGGTAGGGGCAAGGCGCCCATGCGTACGGCACCGCCGTTCTGCGCTTGATAGGCCTGCTCGCCACCCGCCACATACGTCTCGACATAGGCGTGCCAGCCGTTTTCTTCCTGGCTGCTGGCGACATAGCGCTTGAGATGTTCCAGGTCCCAGCCGTAATCCGACGGGCAAGAGGTCGGGTGCGCACCCAACGGCGCATGCACCACACCGGTCACCAGATAACGCTCGAAGGTATTGAAACGGGCCAGTTCGGCACTCAGCTCAAGGCGCTCTTCAAGCGTTTCGCACGAGACAAAGCACTGCGCGGCGGCACGGGCGAACAGGTGATCGAAATACGGGTCTGGCCCGGTCACCAGGCAGTTGCCCAGGCGGTCCGCGACGTTGACATGCAGGAACGCCACATCGAGGTTCAACGCGGGCATTGCCAACAGCACTTCACCATCGGCATAGGGCGACTGAATCGTCTTGAGTTCCGGGTTGAGACGGGTCACATCGGTGGCCAGCCCGCAGCGGGTCGGCAGGAACGGCAAGCGCATGCCGGCAGCGCGCAGCCCCCACTGGAACATGCCTTCATCCAGTTCAAGCAGTTCCAGCTCACCGGCTTCACGGGCCTTGCGGTAGTAAGGTTCGAGTGGAATGGCGTCGAGGGTGGCAAAGCCGAACACCAGCTTGCGCACCTTGCCCGCCGCACAGAGCATGCCCACCTCGGGGCCGCCGTAGGCAACCACGGTCAGGTCCTTGACTGGCGAACGGAGGATCTCGCGGACAATCGCCATCGGCTTGCGCCGCGGCCCCCATCCACCGAAACCGATGGTCATGCCGTCACGCAATTGAGCAACCGCATCGGCCGCTGTCAGTTGTTTGTTCATGTGCAGGTTCCTTACTGTTGGCCGACCGAAAAGTCGTGCCCCCAAATGCTCACGCGGGTGAATTCGAACGCCGAGTGCTCGGCCCAATCGACTTGCAACCCGCCGTAGCCGTACTCCAGGTCAAAGCCGGACGGCGTCTTCATGTAGAAACTGGTCATGCGGTCGTTCAGGTGCTGCCCCAACGTCGCCGACAGGCGCACGTCATGTGCCAGCAGGCGGTCATGGGCACGGCCAACCTCGGTCATCGAGTCAACTTCGACCATCACGTGCACACAGCCCGACGGCACCGGGTACTCGGCCAGCGCCAGGCTGTGGTGCCGGGCATTGCGGCAATGCAGGAAATGGATACGGATCGGCGCGGCCGCCGGATCAGGACGGAAGTTGAAAATGTCCGACAGGCCAAAGCCGAGGACGTCCTTGGCGAACGCCAGCGTTGCGTCGAAGTTCGGTGCCGGCAGCACGGTGTGCCCCAGCCCCATGTCGCCGGTGACGAAACGCGGCACCCCCTGGGGCGAGACGAACGGCTGGCAGTCGGAGCGATGCCCCCAGCTCAACTCATGACGGTTGCCGGACGGGTCGACCAGCGTCGCCAGTGCCTGCACGCCGCGCTGCTCGACCTGCGCGGCACTGCCCAGTTCCCACTCAACGCCGGCCTGGGTCAGGTGCTGAAGTGCATCACTGAACGCCTGCTCGGAACCCAACTCCCAACCGGAGGCCAGATAACGCGCTTCGCTGCCCTCGACGATCAGCATGCGGAACGGCCGCTCGTCCATTTTCACGTACAGGCCGCCACCTGGCGCCGGATGGACCTGCATACCGAGGACGTCCTCGGCGTAACGCTGCCACTGGCTGAGGTTCTCGATCTGCGAGACGAAATAGCTCAAACCGCGAATGTCGATCATGCCTATGTTCCTCAATGGCTGAGTTCATTGCCTGATGAACATTGTGCAAACCCGCGGCGCTGCCTTCATCGTCCGTTGAGACTACGCAAGTTGGCCATTCCGGGCCCTTGGGTAGATGGCGGACTAGTCCGTTTCAATGATTCGGCAAAAAGCCCCGCAACCCTAGACTCGGGCATCCATCCGCCCAGCAGAGACAGCCCCATGGAGTTCGCCTTTACTCAAGAACACGAGATGATTCGGGACAGCGCGATACGCTTTCTGACACAAGTCAGCGACTCGCATGCGGTACGTGCCGCCATGAGCCGCCCTGACGGCTACGACCCTGCCGTCTGGCAACGCATCGGCCAGGAGCTGTACTGGCCCGCCCTGATGGTGCCCGAAGCCTTGGGCGGCATGGGCCTGGGCTTTGTCGAGCTGGCGATCCTGCTCGAACAAAGCGGCCGTTACCTGCTCTGCTCACCGCTTTTTGCCACCACCTGCCTGGCGACCCCAGCCCTGCTGCTGGGCGACAACGCCGCATTGCAGGCCACCTGGCTCAGCGCCATTGCGGCCGGCACGACCACTGCCAGCCTGGCCTTCGCCAGTGGCCCGGGCATGGACGCCAACAGCGTGCAGACCGAGGCCCGCCCCTGCACCGGCGGTTTTCGCCTCTCAGGTACCTATACCCAAGTGATCGATGGGGCCCAGGCCGACCTGCTGATCGTCGCCGCGCGTACCCCTGGCAGTCAGGGCGAACACGGCATCAGCCTGTTCGCACTGCCTGCGGATACTGCGGGCGTCGTGCGCCAGGCACTGCCGACGCTGGATCAAACCCGGCGCCTGGCCCGGATCGAACTGCATGCGGTAGAGGTGAGCGACGCCCAGTTGCTGAGCGCAACCGGCCAAGGCTGGCCGTTGCTGCGTGACACCTTGCAGATCGCCGCCATCGGCCTGGCTGCCGAACAGACCGGCGGCGCGCAACAGGCCCTCGACCTGACCTTGGCCTACACCGCCGAACGCCGGCAGTTCAGCCGCAGCATCGCCAGCTTCCAGGCCATCAAGCACCGCTGCGCCGACATGATGCTGCAGGTCGAATGCGCCCGCTCGGCAGCCTACTACGCCGCTTGCGTAGCCCAGGAGCGCCTTGATCCAGCGGGCGATGCCGCCGTCTCGAGCGAGCTCGATGCAGCCGCCGCAACGGCCAAGATCCACGCTAGCGAAGCGTTCTTCCACTGCGCCGCCGAGTCCATTCAACTGCACGGCGGCGTTGGCTTCACCTGGGAATATGACCCGCACCTGTACTTCAAGCGGGCCCGTGCCAGCGAGCAGTTGCTGGGCACACCCGCATTCCACCGCGAGCGCCTGGCCGCGCATCTATTTGGAGAGCAACCATGAAAATCGGTTTCAACAACGAAGATGAAGCGTTCCGTCGACAGGTTGCCCAGTGGATGACCGAACACCTGACAGGCGACTTCGCACCCCTGCGTTTTCGCGGCGGCCCTGGCGACGAGCACAGCTTTCCTGCCGAACGCAAAGCCTGGGAGCGAACACTGGCCGCTGGCGGCTGGATCGGTGTGGGCTGGGCCAAGGAGCACGGTGGGCGCGGTCTGAGCATCAGCCAGCAGGTCATTTTCCATGAAGAATACGCGCGCGCCGGCGGTCCTGGACGCATGGGCCACATCGGCGAAGGCCTGGTCGGGCCGACACTCGCCGCGTTCGGTACCCCAGCCCAGCAGCAGCGGTTGCTGCCAGGCATCCTCAACGGTACTGAATTCTGGTGCCAGGGCTATTCCGAGCCCGGTGCCGGCTCTGACCTGGCAAACGTGCAAACCCGCGCCCGGCTTGATGCCACCGGCGAGCACTGGCTGATCAGTGGCCAGAAAGTCTGGACCTCACTGGCCCACGAGGCCGATTGGTGCTTCGTCCTGGCCCGAACCGAGCCGGGCAGCAGCGGGCATCATGGGCTGTCGTTCCTGCTGGTGCCGATGGCCCAGGAGCAGATTCGTGTGCAACCTATCCAGCAACTGACCGGTACCAGTGAATTCAATGAAGTGTTCTTCGACCAGGCCAGCACCTCGGCTGACAACCTGATCGGACAACCCGGCGATGGCTGGAAAATCGCCATGGCCCTGCTGGGTTTCGAACGCGGGGTATCGACGCTGGGTCAGCAGATGCAGTTCCAGAACGAACTTGACGAGATCATCCGCATTGCCCGTGACAACGGCGCCTCCCGCGACCCGTTGCTGCGACAACGCATTGCCCAGGCCTGGGCAGGGCTCAAGGTGCTGCGCTACAACTCGCTACGGATGCTGTCCGGGCCGCAGGACGGTAGCCTGAGCCGCGAGGCCATGATCTATAAACTGGCCTGGTCGACCTGGCATGCCGACCTTGGCAAGCTGGCCATGGACGTGCTGGGCAGCGAGGGGGAGATTCTCGAAGGTGCGCCTTACCAATTGAGCCGGTTGCAGTCGCTGTTTCTGTTCACCCGTTCCGACACGATCTATGGTGGCAGCAACGAGATCCAGCGCAATGTCATCGCTGAACGGGCCCTGGGGATGCCGCGCGAAGCGCGTGTGCGTGGTTGATACACAGGTTCTGGGGCAGTGCATACGCGGCGCCTGCATCGCGGGCAAGCCCGGCTCCTACAGGGATCTGCGCAGGGCACTGCCTTTTCTGTTGGAGCAGGCTTGCCTGCGATGGCCTTGGCGCGGTGTCAGTACGTGCGCGGCGCCTGCATCGCGGGCAAGCC